>CAKNIU010000004.1 GCA_930980675.1 uncultured Clostridium sp. | reverse complement strand
TGTAACCTGAATTTAGTCTTGGATTTCATGCTGGAATTTAGTTTTACAATTAACCTTGTTATGAAAAATTCTAGAAAAATCATGAAAAAAATTTCTTGACAAAAATAAATAATTGTTATATTATAATAAAATACGAAGAGCTCAAAATGGCTAATACCAAGAGCATTGGAAGTATTATGAATAAACTTTCAAAACTATAATATTATAAAAATGTAAATAAATTAAAAAAAGAACAAAGTAATTTGTTCTTTTTAAATCGCCATTTTGTTAGCTATAAAACGGTTTATAGGTTAAACCATAAAACCTAAATTAATATGAAAGGAAAATAAAAAGTGATAAAAAAATTAGCAAGTTACATTAAAGAATACAAAAAAGCGAGCATTTTAACTCCAGTTTTTGTCGTTTTAGAAGTTGTAATGGAAGTTATTATTCCAATGCTAATGTCTAAAATTATTGATGTTGGTATACCTAATAGTGACATAAAATACATTATGGAAATAGGTATATTACTAACTTTATCCGCAATAATGTCATTAGCTTTTGGTATGCTTTCAGGAAGATTTGCTGCAAAGGCATCATCTGGTTTTGCTAAAAATTTAAGAAAAGGTATGTTCTATAAAATTCAAAATTTCTCATTTGAAGATATAGACAAATTCTCAACTTCTAGTTTAATTACAAGGCTTACAACTGATGTTACAAACGTACAAATGGCTTTCATGATGATTATAAGAATACTAATAAGAGGACCTGTTATGCTACTAGCTGCATTATTTATGGCATTTAGCATAGATGTTAGACTTTCTTGTGTATTCTTAGTTTCTATTCCAATTTTAGGAGTTGCATTATTTTACATAGCAATAAAAGCACATCCAAACTTTGAAAAAGTTTTCAAAAAATATGATAAATTAAATGAAGTTGTTCAAGAAAACGTTGGCGGCATTAGAGTTGTAAAAGCATATGCAAATGAAGAACACGAAGAAAAGAAATTTGAAAATGTTAATAATGAAGTATACAATTACTTTAAAAAAGCAGAAAAAATAGTTGCATTTAACAGTCCTATTATGCAATTTGTTGTATATTTCTCTGTTTTAATTATTTCATGGTTAGGTGCAAAATATATAATTGGAGGAACATTCCAAACCGGTGAATTATCTAGTTTAATTACATATGCTTGGCAAATTCTTATGAGCTTAATGATGCTTTCAATGGTATTTGTTATGATTATTATAGCTCAATCATCTGCGGAAAGAATTGTAGAGGTTCTAGACCAAGAGCCATCTATTAAGAATAAGAGAAATCCAATTAAAACAATAAAAGATGGTTCTATAACATTTGAAAATGTAAGTTTTGCTTACAGTGATGAAAAAGATCCAAATAAATTTGCACTTCAAGATATTAACTTAAGTATCAAATCTGGTGAAACGATTGGTATTATTGGTGGAACAGGAAGTTCTAAGTCTTCATTAGTGCAACTTATTCCAAGACTTTATGATGCAACAAAAGGAACTGTTAAAGTTGGTGGAGTAAATGTAAAAGATTATGATATGGAAGCACTAAGAGATAGCGTTTCAATGGTTTTACAGAAAAATGTGTTATTCTCTGGAACAATAGCAGAAAACCTAAGATGGGGTAATCCAAATGCTGATGATGAAGAACTTGAAAGAGTATGTAAATTAGCTCAAGCAGATGGTTTTATTCAAGAATTTCCAGATAAATATGATACAATGATTGACCAAGGTGGTACAAACGTATCTGGAGGTCAAAGACAAAGACTATGTATAGCAAGAGCACTTTTGAAAAAGCCAAAAATCTTAATATTAGATGATTCAACAAGTGCAGTTGATACAAAAACAGATAGTTACATACGTAAAGCATTTAGAGAAGAAATACCAAATACTACAAAAATAATAATTGCACAAAGAGTAACTTCAGTAGAGGATTGTGACAGAATTATTGTAATGGATGAAGGAAAAATAAATGGTATTGGTACTTCAGAAGAACTATTAAAAACAAATAAAATATATAGGGAAGTATATAATTCACAAATGAAAGGAGGAGATGATAATGAGTAAGAAAAATAAAGTCGATGAAGAAAGTTTAGACAGAAAAAATGAAGAAAAGTTAGACAGAAAAAAAGTAGCTGAATCAAAAGACATGAACAAGAAAAAGAAGAAAAAATCAGGTTCAGTAGATTTTAAAACAGTAAAAAGACTTTTAAAATATGCAACTGGAATATATAAATTCCAATTTGTAGTTGTTATTATCAGCATTATAGTTAGTAGTATAGCTAATGTAATGGGAATACAATTCTTACAAAAATTAATAGATGATTATATCACTCCTCTAATGGGTAAGCAGAATCCAGATTTAAGCAATTTGTTTATGGCTGTTGTAGGTATGGGTGTTATGTACTTAGTAGGTATTACAGCTACTTACATTTACAATAGACTTATGATTAATATTTCACAAGGTGTTTTAAGGCAAGTACGTGAAGATATGTTTAATCATATGCAAAGTTTACCTATAAAATATTTTGATACTCACGCTCATGGTGAAATTATGAGTACATATACAAATGATGTTGATACTTTAAGACAAATGATAAGTCAAAGTATTCCACAAGTATTTTCATCAGTTGTAACAATGGCAAGTATATTAATATCAATGTTTACAACAAATGTTTACCTAACATTAATAGTTTTAGGTATGGTCGTATTAATGATATTCTGTGCTAAATATTTAGGTGGAAACAGCTCTAAATATTTCGTAAAACAACAAGATGACATTGGAAAAGTAAATGGTTACATTGAAGAAATGATGGATGGTCAAAAAGTTGTTAAAGTATTTAACTATGAAAAAGAGGCTAAAGAAAAATTTGACAAATTAAATGAAGAATTATGTGACAGCAGTACTCAAGCTAACATCTATGCAAATATGCTAATGCCATGTATAGCAAATATAGGAAATTTAGGATATGTATTTATTGCTATAATTGGTGGTATGTTATCAGTAAATAATATACTAAGTATAGGTAGCATAGCAGCATTCTTACAATACATAAAAGCTTTTACAAACCCAGTAAGTCAGGTTTCACAACAAATGAATTCTGTTATAATGGCATTAGCTGGTGCAGAGAGAATCTTTGCATTAATAGATGAAGAACCAGAAGTAGATGATGGATATGTAACACTTGTTAATGCAAAAATGGAAAATGGAAAATTAGTTGAGACTGATGAAAGAACAGGTTTGTGGGCTTGGAAACATCCACACCATGATGGAAGAGTAACTTATACAAGATTATGTGGACATGTAGAATTTGAAAACGTAAACTTTGGATATATTCCAAATAAAATGGTACTTCATGATATTACGCTAGAAGCAAAAGAAGGCCAAAAAGTATCATTTGTTGGTGCAACAGGTGCAGGAAAAACAACAATTACAAATTTAATAAATCGTTTCTATGATATTCAAGATGGTAAAATTAGATATGATGGAATAAATATTCAAAAAATTAAGAAAAAGGATTTGAGAAAATCACTTGGTATGGTATTACAGGATACAAGTTTATTTACAGGTACAATTAAAGATAATATAAAATATGCTAACTTAAATGCAAATGATGAAGATGTAATAAAAGCTGCAAAACTTGCAAATGCTGACCACTTCATTAGAAACTTGCCTGATGGATATGACACAGTAATATCAGGAAGTGGAGAAGGTTTATCTCAAGGACAAAGACAATTACTATCAATTGCAAGAGCTGCTTTATATAATCCACCAGTATTAATACTAGATGAAGCAACATCAAGTATAGATACACGTACAGAACAAATTGTACAAAAAGGTATGGATGGATTAATGAAAGGCAGAACAGTATTTGTAATAGCACATAGATTATCAACAATAAGAAACTCAGAATTAATAATGGTTTTAGACCATGGAAGAATTCTAGAACGTGGTGACCATAAAGAACTTATGGCTAAAAAGGGTATGTACTATGCATTATATACTGGTGCTATTGAAATTGATTAATATTAAAAAAATATTGCAAACTATGGTTTAGGTAAAGAATTTTTGAAAATGAAAAGAAATTTTACAGCTTTACATAAATTTAAAAAAGTGATATAATTTATATGTAAAACTGTAAAAGGAGTGAATATCACATGATATTTAAAAAACTAAAAAACTTTTGGGATAAACAGAAGGAAGATTGGAGACTAGATAAAATCTTAAAAGAAGGACAATCTCCGTTTTTCTCGGACAACGAAAGTGACCATGAGGGAGAACTCAGTATTACAGAACTAAAGTTTATGGGCTGGGGAGTACATTTTCCAAAGAAAACTTCTAGGCAGATTTTGTATGATACACTTGCCGAAGAGTATAGCTTTCTAAAGAGAGCAAAAGGGAGTGATGATGCAAATATGGCTATAAGTGTTGAGTACATTGCCTCAAAGCGATGTAGTCGGTACAAAAAGTATATAAAGCATAGAGATGGCAATTGGTATACTCTTAATGGTTTCATAAGAGTTGTTAAGGTTAATGTAGATCCCACACCATCAAAAAACTGGCTTCTTTTCGTCGTCTAATAGTTTTACTTCCCCTCTGGCGGATTTCCGCACAGAGGGAACTTTTTTTGAAGATGGAAGAACTATATTTCAAGGCTAGTCTACCACTAATATGGGAGAACATAAGGCATAAAACTATAGTTAGAAATCTTACAAAAATGTCACTTTAAATTAATATAAATCGATGGCAAGTAATATAAAAAGAGTTTAAAATATAATCAACAAGGGTGTTACACTAGTTTCAAAACACATATAGTATTTTTACAAATATTTGTTGGAAATTGTAACGCAAAATTTACGGGAAGGGAGAAAATTTTATGAAAGACGTTTTAGAAGTTAGAAACGTAGAAAAATACTATGGTAATAAATCAAACTTAACAAAGGCCATAGATAATATTAGTTTTAAAGTACAAGAGGGAGAATTTGTAGGAATAATGGGTGCATCTGGCTCTGGAAAAACAACATTGTTAAATTGTATTTCTACAATTGATAGAGTTACATCAGGAAATATTATAATCAATGGCACTGATATAACTAAGCTAAAAGGAAATAAACTTAATAAATTTAGAAGAGAAGAGCTTGGATTTATATTTCAAGATTTTAATTTGTTAGATACATTAACAGCATTTGAAAATATTGCACTAGCATTAACAATACAAAGAGTTAACCCTAAAGAAATAAAAGAAAGAGTAGAAAATGTTGCAGAAAAACTTGGAATAAAAGAAATTTTAAAGAAATATCCTTACCAAGTATCAGGAGGACAAAAGCAAAGAATTGCATCAGCTAGAGCAATTATTACTAATCCTAAATTAGTTTTAGCAGATGAGCCAACAGGAGCATTGGATTCAAAATCTGCTAGACAATTGCTTGATAGCTTTGAAAACTTAAACAAAAACCTAAATACTACTATTTTAATGGTTACACATGATGCTTTTACAGCAAGTTATGCAGATAGAATTTTATTCATAAAAGATGGAAAAATTTTTAATGAATTAATTAAAGGTTCACAAACTCGTAAAGAGTTCTTTGAAAAAATAATAGAAGTTGTTACACTTCTTGGAGGTGAGCTAAATGATGTCATTTAAGTTGGCCTTCAAGAATATGAAGAAAAACATGAAGGACTATGTAATTTATTTTATTACACTAGTTCTTGGTGTAGCAATTTTCTACATTTTCAATAGTATGGATGAGCAACAAGCAGCACTAGATTTAAGTACATCTAAACAGCAAATAGTAGAATTAATGATACAAGTTTTGAGCATGGTTTCAGTATTTGTTACACTTGTATTAGGATTTTTAATAGTATATGCAAATAACTTCTTGATTAAGAGAAGAAAAAAAGAATTTGGACTATATATGTTACTGGGAATGGGTAGAAGAAATATATCAGTAATTCTTTTGTTAGAAACATTATTGATTGGTATTTTTTCATTAGCAGTAGGCTTAATTGTAGGAATATTTGGCTCACAACTAATGTCTATACTTGTTGCAAAACTGTTTGAAGCTAATATGGAAGAATACAGATTCATTTTTTCACAATCAGCGATGATAAAAACAATCATATATTTTGCCGGAATATATTTAATTGTAATGATTTTAAATTTATTCACAGTTGCAAAATATAAATTAATAGATTTATTAAATGCCGGAAAAAAGAATGAAAAAGTTATTTTAAGAAATCCAGTAATTTCTGTAATAATATTTATAATTTCAATAGCGGTTTTAGGATATGCATATTATTTAGCAATAACAGGAGTTACATCACCTGTACCGGATAAATTTATGACAGCCATTGGACTTGGAGTTGTAGGAACATTTATGTTTTTCTATTCACTTTCAGGATTTGCACTAAAACTTGTTCAAGCAAGCAAAAAGATATATTTAAAAGATTTGAATATGTTTGTATTAAGGCAAACAAATAGCAAGATAAATACAACAGTATTTTCAATGAGCATTATATGTTTATTATTGTTCTTTACAATATGCATATTTTCATCAGCAATAAGCTTAAATAATTCATTAAATGCTCAACTTAAAGAAATGAATCCAGCAGATATTACAATAACTAAACCATATAACTTACCAGAAACTTATACAAGTTCAAACGGAAGAGATACATTTAACTATACTGATGAGCAAAGAGCAGATTCGTTAGTTCCAATAATGGAGTCTTTAGAGAAAGTAGGATTTGATAAATCAAACTTTTCAGATTATGTAGAAATATCTGAATATCAAATAGATGAGATTACTGTAAAAGATACTTTGGGGCCAGTACTTGAAGGAATATCAAGAGATTTTCCAGCTTTAGAATTGGACTATTCAGAGACTGTAATAAAACTTTCAGATTATAATAGATTACAAAAATTGTATGGAAGAAGCGAAATAAGTTTAAATGATGATGAATACGCAGTAGTATGCAATTATGATGCAATGAAAAGCTACAGAGATACGTCTTTAAGTATGGGAACAAAACTAACAGTTGAAGGAAAAGAATATAAACCAGCATTTGATGAATGTATAAATACAGTAATTACTATTTCTACACAGGCAATGGAAACAGGAACAATAATTCTTCCAGATGAAGCAATAAAAGAAGAATGGAAATACAGTATGCTTTTATCAGGAATATATAATGGTCAAACTGATGAAGAGAAACAAGCAATTGAAAATAAAATTGTAGACATTTCAAGTAATGGAGAAGCGGTAAATAATGTAATATTTGAAAATATGTCAGCATTTACTAAAATAACTAATTATGAATCAAGTGTAGGAATTTCAGCAACAGTTACATTTATTGGACTATATTTAGGAATAACATTCTTAATATCAAGTGCTGCAATATTAGCACTTAAAGAATTATCAGATAGTTCTGACAATAAAGAACGTTATAGAGTATTAAGAAGAATAGGCACAGATGAAAAAATGATTAATAAAGCACTATTTAAGCAAATTGCAATATTCTTCATGATACCTCTATTCTTAGCAATAATACATTCAATATTTGGGATGAAAGTTGCTAGCATAATATTATCTGTATTCGGAAAACAAGACATATTTAGCTCAATTATTATGACTGCAGTGCTAATGGTTGCAATATATGGCGGTTACTTCCTTGCAACATATTATGGTAGTAAGAACATTATAAAAGAAGATAATTAAAATTTTACTTTTGGGACGGTCCTTTTCGTAAAATATTTCATTCCCAAGCCAGCAATATGCATTCTCTCTTATTTCACTGCGCGGGTCGCTATTCGCTCCAGCTTGCACGTTACGCTCCGCTCCTACGTCGCCTGCGCTCACTGAAATATCGAGAAGCATATTGCTGGCTTTCGTTTTTAATATATATTTTTTACGAAAAGGACCGTCCCCAACGGAAAATTAAGATTTAATTAAGAAAAAAGTCACTTTAATGTCATTTTTATTTGTTATTATATAAATAGCAAATGAGTTAAAACTAAATATAATAAGATTTGAAGCATTTAAAAAACTTTTATTATAGAAGTTTTGGAAAGGTAGTAATGAAAAAAGTAATAGGTAAAATATTAATTGTTATATTTGTAGTATTGCTAAGCTTTGGTTTGATAATAGCGGGTACTGGATATAATATGTACAGCGAAGCAATAAATGAAGTACCGTTGGAGCAAAAAGTAGCTCAAATAAAAGAAAAAGATAATTACACAACATTAGATGAAATGCCAGATATTTATAAAAAAGCGGTAGTTTCAGTTGAAGACCATAGATTTTACACACATGGCGGAATAGATATTATAGCAATAGGAAGAGCAATATGGAATGATATAAAGGCTATGAGTTTTGTGGAAGGTGGTAGTACTATAACACAACAACTAGCTAAAAATGTATATTTTACACAAGAAAAGGAACTTACAAGAAAAGTAGCAGAAGTATTCATGGCTTTTGAAATAGAAGAACATTATAATAAAGAAGAAATTTTGGAATTATATCTAAATACTAGCTATTTTGGAGATGGATATGAAACTGTAAAAGAGGCATCAAGAGGATACTTTGGAAAAGAGCCTATGGAACTTACAGATTATGAAGCAGTAATGCTTGCAGGTATTCCAAATGCTCCATCAGTATATGCGCCAACAGTTAACCTAGATTTAGCAAAACAAAGAACAAAACAAGTAATAGATGCAATGGTAAAATATGATGCTATATCACAAGATGAGGCAAATAGAATCTTGGATGAGGGAGAGGGATATTCTCTATCAGAAAATATAGAAGAAGTTGCCTAAACTTCACTTAATTATTGGTTAAACCTATATCTTTAACTCCCCTTATATAAAGATATAGATTTAATATAAATTTCAAGCTAAAGGAATAAAAACCTTTAACTAAATAAACTTTAATATTTCATAAAACTCTAATAGCATATAAACTATTAGAGTTTTTTATTCTCATTACTTATACAACACTTCTTTAGTTTTAGTTGTTCCAGCTTTTAAAGCATTTTCATAATAACTGCATTTAAAATTAATAAAGCTTAATGTCTTTTGCAATTCTTTAATAAGTCAAGCTTTAAATTAAAGTTGAATAAAGTTTGTGAATTCTTACAAACAATACAAAGTCTCACTTTTCTTACTTCAAAGGTATTTTAATCCTATTTTCTGTCAATAATAAAGATAATTAAAAAAATGAAAGATTTAAAGTGAGGTAATATGAAAAAATTTGCGAGAGAGTTTTTTAAATTATTTTGGATATTTGTTTTTGGATGTATTATGGGATACGTCATGGAGGTTATTTTCAATTTTGTAAGAACTGGAGAATTCGAAACAAGGCAAGGATTAATATATGGGCCATTTGCACCAGTATATGGAATTGGTACACTTGCTTTCTACTTGATTTTACCTAAGTTCAAAAAGATGTGGCAAGTATTCTTAGTAAGTGGAGTGTTGGGAGGAGTAACTGAATATTTATGCTCATATTTTCAAGAAAAATTATTTGGAACAATATCATGGGACTATTCTAACCAACTTTTTAATTTTAATGGTAGAACTAGCATATTGTATTGTCTAGTGTGGGGAGCATTAGGCGTTGCTTTTATTAAATTTGTTTATCCATATTTTGATAAAATTTTTGATAAAGTATTATATAAAATAGGAACAAAAGTTATAACCGCTTTTGCAGTTGTTTTTATGATATTCAATATTTCTATATCATCTCTTGCTGCTCAAAGAGAATATGAAAGAAGAGAACATATTGAGGCAGGAAGTAGAATGGATGTATTTTTAGATGAACATTTTCCAGATGAAATTTTAGATGAAGTTTATAGAAATAGGATAGAAAAGTAAAGCCTTGAAGTAATAAACAAGCCAAATCTAAATGCAATAATAAAAAATATAAAATAATTATTAGACAAAGATTAAGAAATTCTTAAAACACTTTATTTTTACGCTATTATATTGTATAATAGTAAAGACGTTAATTTTCAAATTATACCAATTTTTAATGGAATGATAGAACTGAAAATGCCACGAAATTAATAGTTTTAAGATTCGCGATAAAAAATTGCAAAAATATAACGAAATAATAAAGAGGAAAATATGAGTAGAAAGACTAAAGTAAAAATATTTAAAATTATAATGTTAGCAATAGTAATTGCAATAATAATTGGAGCAATAGTTTATTTGTGGCCACTTTTTAGAAATATTAGTACAACAGAAGGTCAGATGGAATTTAAGCAAAGAATAGAAGATTTAGGTTTCTTGGGAATGCTTATGCTATTTGGTTTGCAATTTGCACAAATATTTTTAGTTATAATTCCTGGTGAACCTATTGAAGTATTAGCAGGAATGTGCTATGGAACAGTGGGGGGAATGCTATTTATAACTATTTCAGCGTTTATTATAACCACAATAATCTTTTTCGCTGTTAGAGTGTTAGGAAGAAAGTTCGTATATAGTTTTTGCAAAGAAGAAAGTGTTAAGAAAATAGAAAACAGTAAGCTATTTCAAAATCCTAAAAAAATAGAATGGATAATGATAATATTATTCTTAATACCTGGAACACCAAAAGATTTATTAGTATACATAGCAGGACTTTTACCAATAAAACCATTACGATTTGTTCTAATATCTACATTTGCAAGACTTCCATCAGTTATTTCATCTACAATTGCTGGTGAAAATATATTAAGTGGAAATATACAAGTGTCTATAATTGCATATGTAGTTACATTTATTATAGTTGGAATTGCAATTTTTATTGTAAATAAATTAGATAAATCAAAAACAACAGAAGAAGCAATTAATTTTTTCAAAGATGATAAAACAAAAGATGAAGATAAAAAGAAGGTTATATAGAGTAAGAATAAATTTACATGAGAAAAAATAAATTATAGATGACATGAAGTTGGGGGAAGTTTTTTTATGAATGAACTAACAGTCATAAGGAAGCATGAAAAATTACAAAACATAATATTATATTTTTTCATATATAGCTTTATTGGTTGGTGCTTAGAAACAATATATGCTTTCTTGGTGCTAGGGCATTTTGTAAATAGAGGATTTTTAATTGGACCCATTTGCCCAATATATGGATTTGGAGCAGTTTTGCTAATTTTATTATTGAAAAATTGTAAAGGTAAACCCGTTAGCGAATTCATTATAGCAGCTTTTGCATTTACAGTTTTTGAATATATTGTATCATATGTCTTAGAAGCTATATTTGGACTTAGATGGTGGGATTATTCAGAAGATTTCATGAATTTGCAAGGAAGAGTAAGCTTAGCTTATACAATAATATGGGGCACACTTGGAATTCTACTAATGGAAGGAATTCATCCTTTTATAACAAAACTTTTGGATAAAGTAAAAAGACATATAAAGCCAAAATATCAAGATATCATTGTTGTGGTTTTTGTGGTAGTGTTAGTAGTAGATGTTATTTTATCTTCAATTAAATATTTGAGCTTAGAAAAATTGCTATAATTCTTAGTTGATTTTTATAAATTTATAAATTGCAATATATGTTTTTCCGCTTTTACTGCGCGGGTCGCTTCGCTCCAGCTTGCACGCTTTGTCTTCGATTCTAAGAAAAAGACTTAAGTTTGTGACATCGTTATCATCTACGCCTCGCTAAAAGCTACAAAATATATATTGCAATTTCATAATAAATTAATTAAATGTGAATTATAGCAATTTTTCTATGAATTATATTGGTAATACAACAGTAAAAGTAGTTTTATTGTTCTCACTTGTAGCACTAATTTTACCATTATGTGCATCAACAATTTCTTTAGCAATAGCAAGTCCAAGACCAGCTCCACCAGAATTAGTAGAACGTGCTTCATCAAGCCTGTAAAATTTTTCAAATATATAATCAAGTTTTTCACTTGGAATGGTATTTCCTTGATTTTCAAAATTAATTATAACTTTGTAATTATCATTAACATTGTAATTTGTGCCTTCATTGATATTGCTATTATTGTGCTCATTGTTATTAATGCTATCTGAGTCATCAGTAATGTATGCACTTATCTTAATTGGAGTGTCTGCAAAACTATAACTTATTGCATTTTTTATAATGTTATTAAACACTCTTGAAATTTTATCAGAATCAGCATAAATATAAATAGTTTTGTCACAATCAATAAGTATTGGTTGATTATTTGCTTTAGCCATTGGATAAAACTCATATGAAATTTGCTCAAGCATTAATTTTAAATTTAATTTTGCTTTGTTAAGAACTATTTTACCAATATTAAATCTTGCAATTTCAAAAAATTCATTAATTAATTCTTCCAATCTGTAAGCTTTTTCTAAGGTGATTTTGCTATATTTTGCTCTTGCTTCAATTGGCAAATCAGGAGATTCATTTAAAATTTCCAAGTAACCAATTATAGAAGTAAGAGGAGTTTTTAAATCATGTGCCAGATAAACTATTAATTCATTTTTTCTATCTTCATTTGCCTTAGCAATTGCTGCATTATCTAAAGCAGTCTTTTTGCTTTGATTTAATCTGTTTTCAAGCATTTTTAAGTCGGCTGGTAGTTCAATATATTTTTCATCATTAGCTATTAATTTATTACTTGCTTCCATAATGTAATCAATATAGATTAAACTTTTTCTTAAATAAAAGAAAATGATGCCAGTTATTCCAACAGCCCATATGAATGGAAGTAGATTTCTAATATTTACTAGAAAAATGTATAATCTATCAGTTGGTTGCCATATAATCTGACCAGAAATATATTCTCCAACTGCAAAGCCAAAAGCAAGTATTAATGAGAAAATCACAGAAAAAATTAGTATTCTAATTCCCATTCTCTTAAAAATAATTTTGCTATATTTATCACTCGATTTCATATCCAACACCCCATACAGTTTTTATAATTTTAGGATTTTTAGGTGGCTCATGTAATTTTTCTCTTAATCTTTTAATATGAACCATAACAGTATTATTGCAATCATAAGATTTTTCTTGCCATACATTTTCAAAAAGTTCCTCTGAATTAACCACTTTTCCTTTGTTTTGGCAAAGGTATAAAAGGATAGAAAATTCAATCGGTGTTAAATCTATTTCTTCATCTAACAAATAACATTTATGATTTTTCCTATTGATTGTGAGAGAGTTGATTTCTATAACATCGTTTTTTTTTGAATTTTCACCATTATACTCATGAAATCTTCTTAGTGCTGATTTTACCCTAGCCATTAATTCTAGAGGATTAAAAGGCTTGGTAATATAGTCATCAGCACCAATAGAAAGACCTTTTATTTTAGAAACATCATCAACTTTTGCAGTAAGCATAAGTATTGGAAAATTGTACTTTTCCCTTATCATTTGGCAAATAGTAAAGCCGTCTATATCTGGAAGCATTACATCTAATATTGCCATATCCAATTTTGTAGTTTTTATACACTCAATGGCTTTTTGGCTATCTGTAAATTTATAAATATTGTAATCAGGATTGTTTAAAGATAATTCGACTAAGTCTGCAATTTCTTTTTCATCATCTAATACTAAAATATTGTAACTCATAAAATAAACCCCTTTTTTAAAAAATCATTTTTGCCACAGGGAATATGCTTTGCTTATATTGTCAGATGTAACATTATCATAAAATATAGACAAGTGCTAGGTTAGTAGGCAACAAAAAGCAAAATTTAATCATAATGATTTTGCCCAATATTAGTATAACACATAAATGGCGCGATTGTGCAATTTGTAAGAAAATTGTAAGAAATTCTTTAGAAAGTATTAAAACATTATTTAAAAAATGATTTTATAATTTAATTGTAAATCGTAGAAAGGAAATGTAGCCAATATCATTGCGATTATTCTAGAATTGCAAATTAAATCATAGTTACGTTCCTTTGGAAAGGATAAAATTAAAATGAGTGAAAAAATTGTAAATAAAAAGAGAAAAAGATTTATTAATAAAAAGGTAGTTGTAATTTTATTATTAATTGTAATTGGGGCATATATTTTAGTAAATAAATATGCTGGATTAATTTCAGAATTAAATTATGGAGCTCAAAAATCCAAACCATTGTCAATAAATGTAGAAGAACTTAGCCACAATTCCAATTATGCAGGTGTAGGGCAAAAAGAAGTAAAAGGTATGGATGGATATGATACAACTTTTACAGCAGTTGATGGAAAAGTATATAAAGAATATAAGCAAGTAGGAAATGCATCATATAAAAATAACGAGTATTGGGACGGAACTTTTGAAGAAAACGGATGTGGACTAGCTGCAATAGCAACATTACTTAGTGGATATGGTTATGATTATACACCAGAAGACTTAAGAAAAATATATGTCAATTTTGAAGGAGAGCATTTGGAAGGTGACCAGATGAGCAGTGAGCTTACAAATAGATTCGGAATAGCGAATACCGACTTTTTATATGCAAGTTTATATTTTGAAAAAGAGTATGTTATGGAGCAATTAAGTAAAAATAAGCCAATACTTATATGTGTATGGAATACACCAGATAGTACATGGACAACATCATCACATTATATGTTACTTTTAGCAACAGATAATCAAAATAAAGTGTATGTTTCAAATCCAAATGGATTATATGGAAAAATTAAAATGTCAGGTTGGTATGACACAGAAAGTATACTTCCTTATATAGCAAAAGCAATGTATATTGAGGAATAACTGCTTTGCATGGCGTTTATGAGTGACCAAAAGATGTTATTGAAAATTATATTTAAAATTATAATAATAAAGTATAAATCTAGATTTTATAGGAAATACTGTAAGAAGTAAAATTTGATTTAAAAATTTTGCTAAGTGAAGATATTAAAAAGGTGAAAATTTAATATCAGATAGCGATTAAAGAAAGAAGGTAAGAATTATGTGTGATGATTTAAATTTATTATTATCAAATCTAAATGTTTTTTATAGGAAATTACAAAATTATCATTGGAATATTACAGGAGCAGACTTTTTTACAACACATGAAAAATTAGAAGAATATTATAATAGCATTAATGAACAAATCGATGAAGTTGCAGAAGTGATAGTTGCAAAAAAATATCATGTCATGGCAACAATGAAAGAATATTTGGAAACTAGTCAAATAAAAGAAGCAGAAAGTGTGCAAGTTAAATCTTGTGATATATGGAATGTTCTTTTGCAGGATTATGGAACACTTATAGAAAATTGCAAAAAAATAAAGCAAGATGCTGAAAATGAAGGATGTCCAGTAACATCTAGTTTAATGGATGAATATTTAAAAGATTATCAAAAGAAATGCTGGATGATAACACAGGTAGCTAATTGCTAAAAACTATTTATTCATTTTCTAGGAATTACACGAATATAATATAAAAGTTTAAAAAATAAGGTAAATTTTAATTTACTTATAGGACACAATTTGGATACAATTGTTGTGTAAAATAATAAACAAGAAACTAGAAATGAGGTGGTTAAAACAGAAACGTTGCACGTAAAAAATAGTGAATTAACAGCGAGTGGGTTAGTTCCGCTCAATGTTGAAAAAAAAGAATTTAATATGCTAATGTCTTTATACCAAAGAGCACAAATAGACATTTTAGACAAACTCGGAGCTCTTCAAGAATATTTTAATAACAAATATAATTATGAAGTTATTAATCATATTTCAAGTAGAATAAAAACTCCAACAAGCATAATAAATAAAATGAAGAAGAAAAATTACGAACTGAATTACAAAAATTTAATAGAGTATATAAATGACATAGCAGGTATTAGGGTTGTATGTACTTTTCAAGATGATGTTTTTAGAGTTAGGGATATTATAAGAAGTATGCCAAATACTAGGGTAATAAAAGAAAAAGATTACATAACTAATCCTAAAAAAAGCGGATATATGGGATACCATATGGTAATTGAAACAATGATACATTATGAAGAAGATATTATACCAATAAAAGTAGAAATACAAATCAAAACACTTGCAATGGACTTTTGGGCTTCAGCAGAACATAAAATGAAGTACAAAACAAAAGCGAAACTTTCTAATAAAGACTCCAAAAAGTTAGCTTGGTATGCAAAGATTATTAACAAAATTGACGAAAGCATGATGAGAATTTATCAGAAACAAATGGCTAAGTAAAAATTTGAAAGACCGGTCGACAAATTGACTGGTCTTTTATTATTGTGTTAAGCTAGTACTATGGAGAAAAGTTGAAAAACAATTGCGTTTTGGCGTCGTTTAACTGCGCTTCGAAAAGCCTTTAGCGGGCTTAAAAGCACGCCTCAGGTTTTCTTGCTTGTTCGCCTAGCCAAAAGCACAATTCTTTTCCAACTAGATTTTGAGCTTAGAAAGGAATTATTAAGATGAAAGAAACTATTTTAAGGCAAGCTACAAAGTTTGAGAACATTAAAGAAATTATTTATAATTCAGTAAAAATGTATCCAAACCATGTAGCTTTTGTAACGAAGAAAATTAAAGAAAAGGGGATAGAATATAAAAACACTACATATAAGAAAATGCTTGATGAAATAAATGCTCTAGGTAGTGCTTTATACAAACTAGGACTAAAAGGAAAAAGAGTTGCTATATGTGGAAGAAATAGATATGAATGGGCTATTTCGCACTTATCTTGCTTACTTGGAGGCATGTGCTCAGTTCCTCTAGATAAAGAACTACAAGTAGAAGAATTAGAAGATTCACTTGTAAGAAGTAAAGCAGAAGCAATAGTATTTGATGAAAAATATGAAGAAAAAATAAACATAATAAAGGAAAATGGAAAAACAAATGTAAAAGTATATATTTGCATGAGCAAATTAAAAGATTTTATAAATGTTCCAGATTTAATTGAAGAAGGAACTGAAATTATAAAATCAGGAAATAAAGATTACATAAATTGTGAAATTGATTCGCATGCAATGAGCATTTTACTTTTTACATCAGGAACAACATCAAAATCAAAAGCTGTAATGCTTGCACAATATGGAATAGCTGTTAATGTATATAATATGCAGTTGGTAGAAGATATAAGAGATACTGATGTTAATATAGCATTTTTACCATTTCATCATATATTTGGCTCAACTTGTATGATAGTAATGCTTGCATGTGGCGTTAAAACAGTATTTACAGATGGCTTAAGATATATTCAGCAAAATTTGAAAGAATATAAAGTATCAGTATTTGTTGGAGTACCTTTATTAGTAGACAAAATGTATGAAAATATTGAAAAAGAAATTGAAAAGCAAAATAAAACTAAGCTTATAGAATTTGCAAAAGGTTTAAGCAATTGTTTACTAAAATTACACATTGATATAAGAAGAAAACTATTTAAGCAAGTTATAGACGGACTAGGTGGTGAAATGAGGTTTGTAATTTCAGGAGGTGCGCCACTAGATAAAAGGACTGAAAAAGGATTTAATGATTTAGGAATAAAAATGGTTCAAGGTTATGGACTAACTGAAACCTCTCCAGTTATAGCTGCTGAAAACTTTAAACAAGTAAAATATGGCTCTGTTGGTGTACCTTTAAAAGATGTGCAAGTTGAAATTGTAAACAAAGATGACAAAGGTATAGGTGAAATTAGAGTTAAAGGTCCAAATGTAATGCTTGGATATTATGAAAATGAAGAAGCTACTAAAGAAGTATTAAAAGACGGATGGTTCTATACAGGTGACTTAGGATATATTGACAAAAAGGGATTCTTATTTATTACTGGAAGACAAAAAGACATGATTGTTTTAAAAAATGGTAAAAAAGTATTTCCAGAAGAATTAGAAACACTTGTAAATAGAATTTATGAAGTAGAAGAATGCTTTGTATTTGGTATGCCAGAAGAAGATGATAAATCAAAAATAAAGGTTGCTATTAAAGTAGTATACAACAAAGATAAAGTAAAAGAAAAATATGGAGATATATCTGAGGATGATTTATATAAAAATATATGGAATCAAATTAAGGAGGTAAATAAAACATTACCACCATACAAATATATTAAACATATGATTTTAACAGATAAACCTTTAATAAAAACAACAACACAAAAAATTAAAAGAAAAGAAGAAATTAAAACAGTAATATAACTTTTTACTTTTGAGACGGTCTTTTCGTAAAAATATTTTACGATTTGCTCCGTCCCAAAAGTAAAAAACTCTTTTTTTATTCATATTCCTGTGATATAATTTACCAAAATTTATTATATAAATCCATTATTTGAAAGGAAGTAATGTAAACAATGAATGATTTAACTTTAGTATTAGAAGGAGGAGCATTTAGAAGTTTATATACATCAGGGGTATTAGATGTATTGTTAAAAAACAACATAGAAGCAAACTGTGTAATAGGAGTATCAGCAGGTGCATTAACAGGAATGAATTATGTATCAAAGCAAATAGGGAGAAGTAAAGATATTAATATAGGCTTTAGAGATGATAAAAGATATGTTGGAATAGAAGCATTAAAAAAAGAGCATGGACTAATAGGTTTTGATTATTTATTTAATGATATTTCTAAAAATAAAAATATTTTTGATTACGAAACTTTCAATAACTCAAAACAAAATTTTATTGCAGTGGTTTCAAATTGTGAAAAAGGAGAGACAGAGTATATAAGTAAAAATAATTGTACTGAAAAAGAAATATACAAAGCCGTACAAGCTTCTAGTAGTATGCCACTTTGTTCAAGAATGGTAAAAATTAAAGATTATCATTATTTAGATGGAGCAGTTACAAATTCAATTCCTATAAATATACCTCTTGAGCAAAATCATAAAAATATATTAGTAGTTCTTACAAGGGATAAAAATTATAGAAAGCCAGAGGTTAGTAAAACAATGGCAAGGGTATACAATAGAGCATTTAAAAAATATCCTAAATTGATAGAAGAATTATGCACTGCGCCAGGGAGATATAATAACATAAAAAACAACATAGATAAGTTAGAAGCAGAAGGCAGAATAATGGTAATACAGCCTAAAAAGCCAGTAGAAGTCACAAGACTTGAGAGAGACAAAACAAAACTCCAAAACTTATATAATGACGGAGTAAAAGATATGGAAGAAAGGCTTGAAGAATTAGTTAAAAGAATAAGATAAGTAACTTTTGCTATAAAATTGCAATTTTACATAAAGTGTGATATAATTAATATACGGTTGGCCTTATGGTCAAAAAACATCAAAAAGCACAAGAGAGGTATGAAAAATGAAAAAGAAAATTTTGATGTTCGTAGCAACAATGTTTGCACTTACTGTAGTACTTACAGGATGTGCAACAAATCAAGTCACTACTGCCACAGCGGTTCGGGATGAGACCAAGGTGGAATCTCAGAGCCAAGAGCAGGATTTTACTGAAATCGGTGAAACTTTTGCAGTAACCGATGATTGGTCAGAACTGGAGGAACTTACTGCTGAAGTCATTTCCACCAGGCAAGATGGAGCTTTACCGTATGAGGCGCATGGTGTGTATACTTTGTCTGGACAAAGTTACAAGACCTACACCTTTAATGCTCCCAACGACTTCTATGAAGTTGTAATGATGAATAATGACGAAAGTTTTGCTTTCATTATTCACAATACGGGGGAACGTGGAGTAAGCTTCCAGTCCATCATTTATAATGATGGTGCTTTCAAGGGATTGACTTCCAACTATGTGCTGTTTGAGGAAGCAGATGGCACAGTTAAAGCCGTATCAATCAAGGAAAAGGAAGATTGTCAAATTGGAGAATACCAGTTTGACGTTCTGAACTTTGAAGACCTGCCTGAGAAAGAAAAGAACACAGCCATCTACCCTACAGGTAGCTATCAGGCAACGTTCTAACGAGTGGCTAATAGTATCTGAACGAGAGGACTCTGCTTGGAGGATTTCCACTAAGTGGAGTCCTTCTCGTTGCTTTTTATCAAAGGTTTTTTAAAAATATAGGAAAAATCGAAGATTTTGCCTATATTACAAGGTTGAGTTACATTAGGCAACCGAGCAAAGCTCGTGGCGTACTATTATTTAGCAAAGTAGTAGACTTTTTACTAGCTAATTTTGAAATGTATACAAGATATGCTTTTTTAGGATTAGTTATAGGAACAATACCACTATTTTATAAAGAAGTAAAAAAAGAGGGATTTGACAAAAAATATTACATATTAATGCTAATAGGAGCAATTGTTGGATTTGCACTATTTTCATTTAACAAGAATTTGTTCCCTGTAATAACAGAGCCTAATTTGTTCCAATCAGTATTGTTAGGTGTTGCAGTAGCTGGTTCATCAATAGTTCCGGGAGTTGATAGTGCAGTAATACTATCATCACTAGGATTATATGAACTATATGTAGGCTCAATTGCCGACCTTAACTTTTCAGTTTTAATACCTGCTGCATTTGGTTTAGTAATAGGAGTTCTTGTAATATCTTTCTTAATGAATATATTATTAAAAAGATTTTACACAGGAACATTCTCAATAATATTTGGTTTATTTATATCAATAATTCCAAATGTATTGAACGAAAGTTGTGCCTTAGGATTTAATGCTAATTCAGTTATTTCAATAATAATAATGATAATTGGATTTTGTGTATCATATTTCCTAGGAGATATAAAAGGTAATAGTGCAAAAATAAAAGCATTAGTAAAGAAAATAAAAAGAATTGAAGAACCAAACAAATAATTGATTTAAAAATTTCAATTGAACAATAAATTCATAAAAGCTCTTCCGACTGAATAATATTAATCAGTTGGAGGAGTTTTTTATGAAGAAAAGATTTTTAAAATATTTTATAATGTGTACAGCGGTAATATTTTTTATGTCATCAGCAGGTTTAGCGTCGAGCTATGACATACCAGTGTGGTCAAGTCAAAACAATAAATTAAACGAGAATGTGGCATATGATGACAATGCTCCAATTAGTCAAAATAAAGTAAATAATACTGAGCAAGTGAATAGCAATAATACAAGTGTAACTAATGAAACAAATAATGTTAGTGAAAATGTGTTAAATACAGATTCCGTAAATGTAAATGCAGAGGCAATGAGTGGTGAAGCTCTTGATACATCTGAAGCAGTTACAAATAATCCTCTTAATTTGACTTGTGGAGGAGCAATTTTAATTGAGCAAAATACAGGAAAAGTTATTTATGATTACAATATGCATGAAAAGTTAAGACCAGCGTCAGTAACAAAAGTAATGACAATACTTTTAATAATGGAGGCTTTAGATAGTGGCAGAATATCTTTGACAGATAAAGTTTCTTGTAGTGAAAACGCTAGCAATATGGGAGGCTCACAAATATGGCTAGACACAACAGAAGAGCTTACTGTAGATGAAATGCTTAAAGCCATATGTTTGCAGAGTGCAAATGATTGTTCAGTTGCAATGGCCGAATATTTAGAAGGTTCAGAACAAGCTTTTGTAGAAAAAATGAACCAAAGAGCAAAAGAGCTTGAAATGAATGATACCACTTTTAAAAATTGTCATGGAATAGATGAAGATGGGCACCTTACATCAGCATATGATATAGCATTAATGTCAAGAGAACTTTTAAAAAATCATCCTCAAATTACAAATTATACAACAATATATATGGATAGCTTAAGAGGCGGAAAGTCGGAACTTGTAAATACAAATAAGTTAGTTAGAAATTATGAGGGCTGTACTGGTTTAAAAACTGGTTCAACAAGTGTAGCACTATTTAATTTATCAGCAAGTGCAACAAGAAATGGGTTATCTTTAATTGCAGTAGTAATGAGAGGAGAAACCAGTAGCGTTAGGTTTGCAGAGGCAAGGCAATTATTAGATTATGGATTTAATAATTATCAATATAAAGAGCTAGGAAAAGCAAATGATGTTGTGGGATTAGCAAACATAGAAAAAGGCTTAGAAAGTAGTGTAGAGGCTGTGTTAGGCAATGATGCAGGCGTAGTTATAAAAAAATCAAATGATACAAACATAGCTCAAAATGTTGAAATATTTAATAATATCTCTGCACCAGTAACTAAAGGGCAAAAAGTAGGGGAACTAACATTTACACTTGATGGAAATGAGATTGCAAAGGTCGATTTAATTTCAAACGCAGATGTGCCAAAGTACAGCTTCTTTACAATGACTAAAAGAGTATTTGAAGATTGGTTTACACTTTTAAGAAGTACTTAAAAATATTTTTTTAATTAACAAAGTTATTATCATTTAAAAAATTATATAACAACCCCCAACCATTGTGTTTTAAACAAGGGGTGGGGGTTGTGTTTAGGTAAATAATATTCACCTATTTGTTACCGCAAAGACAGGTCTTAAGCGGCGGTGAGGTTTCGGCGTTGCGTCTTTGAACTTATTATCATCAGAAAATGCTGGAACCATCTCAGTCAAATAATCGATTAACTGCCATTTGGATCCCATGACTTTACGAGAGTGCATCCAATAGCACAATTTTTCGAAGTTGGTACCCGTGGTTGTACTATTTGTGTAATTGCCGTCATCTTCCTTTCCTTTGTATTCCACCCAAATCAAATTCCCTTTAATTCGAATGGATTTTATACCTAACTTTAAAAAATCATTGTAGTTTGGATTTTCATCCCAACTCGAACGAAATTCAATGCTCATATCTTCTGTTATATGAGCAACGAAAGTTGCCTCGAGGTTCTGCTCAATCCGAATGATATCTCGCTCAGGAGTGATATAGAAGTATGAAGGTACTTCATACAACGGTCCTCCAGGCATGTCCATTATCTTTTTCTGCTTTCCCAACCTTATATAAGTGTTGGGAGAAGACAGCAGTTCCTCCAATGTCTTTGATTTTGTTGCCTCTTTAAACTGCATAAAACACACACCTTTCTAATTTAGCGTACTTTTAATTATAACATAAATTCACATAAAATACAAGTCAACTTAATTCAACAATCCTAGCATCAACACTATCATTATCGGAACTAACATATATTTTAATATCTTTTCCTGTATTATTAGTAAATTTTAAATCTAATCCTCCACTATAAGAAACAGCAGCATCTTTACCTTCTTCTATATAAGTAACTTTTTTCTTATGAGGGTGACGCTCAGTAACATTCAACCCTTCTACTTGTAAAGCCGTATTATATATGGTAGTACTAACTTGACAATTACCACCGCCATAGCCTTTTTCCACTTTTTTATCTACAATAACATCTGCTTCTTGATAACCTTTTTCAGCAGATGGCTGGCCTACAATTGAGTTAAAAGAAAAACTATCACCATTTTTTATGGTTGTTCCATTTATTGTATTACAAGTAATACTTATATTATTTAATCTGGCACTATCACCACTTAGATTTGTAGAAAATGAAGCTACATCAGTTTCAACAGGTGTAGTAGGAACTGTCACTGTATTATTAGGAATATAAGTATTGTTAATTTCATTTATAATATTTTCCTGCTTTTTATTATCTTCATTTGCATTTATATCTTGACCTGCTTTGCTGTTAGTAGAATTATTATAAAAAATATATATAGCAAATCCTATAGCAATAATTAATATAATTGATATAACTGAAATTAATACCTTTTTCATTTAATCAATACTCCTTTTTTCATAAAAAATAAATTTTATAATAGTATATACAAAAATAATAAAAATTATCAAAAATACTTAAGATAGAAATATCGCTATTGACTTTTTGTGTTAATTTATTTATAATAAAAATATAGTTTAATAAGGTTTGAATTAATATATTTGAAAAATAAAAATACAAGAAAGGAACCCAAACATGGCAAGTAAGATTTGGAAAAAACTTCTTTTTATTATATTAATAATAGTATGTTTATTTAATATAACATTAAAGCTTGTGCAAAGAAATTCTTTTAAAAGTGAATTACAATCATCTGCACAATACATACAAGATTTAGAACAAAATGCTAATAATACTATTGAACAGTAAGACTTACATACAAATTTAATATATAAACTTGAAAAAAATATAAAAACACTGAACAATCAACTTTTTTAGTTGATTATTTTTTTGTATTTGTATATAATTATGATAAATTTTGGTTTATAGGTAAAACCATAAAAACCTAAATTTATCATAAAAGGCCAAATAATCAAATGAAAAAAATAAACAAAATAATTCAAAAAGCAATACATAGTAAATATATAGGATATATGTTAATAATATTATTGTCTGCAATTATAATGGCTCCTATTTTTACAATGGATCTCACTCAAAATAATGAGGCTAAAATTCATATGTCAAGAATTTTATCAATTGACTCAGTTTTAAAGGATGAAATTTTTCCACCTTTAATTGATTATAGTTTTATGGAACGGATTTGGGTATGCTCTAAATATTTTTTATGGACCTATTACAACGTATATACCAATAATTTTATTAAATATTTTTGGAACATCAGGACTCGCATTAAAGGTATTTGCACTAATAACAGTGGTTCTATCAGGAATAATGATGTATAAATTTGTGCTTAAAGTTACAAATAGAAAATCTATTGCCACAATTAGTGCATTACTATATATTTCAGCACCATACAAAATGTCAAATATATTTGATAGAAATGCAGTGGGTGAATATACTGCTTTTGTATTTATTCCAATGGTATTTGAAGGAATCTATAACATTTTGTATAGCAATAAAAAAAGTTTTTTGCTATGTATAGGAATAATTGGATTAGTACTTTCTCACACCATTTCAACAATTTATACAGCTATTTTTGCTATAATATTTTTATTGATTAATATAGATAAATTGGGTAAATGGAATGTATGGAAGAGATTTATTACTAATGCAATTGTTGCACTATTAGTATGTATGTTTTATATAGTACCTTTACTAGAACATTGCTTTGCCTCTGAATATGTTATTTATGATAAAACCGCAATGAAAACAAATACTTATAATGTGTATGAGGCTAGTGCAAGTTTTAAAGATTTATTTGCAAGTGAGTTTGGAGAGCAGGGTATTAGATTCTCTCTTGGAATTATGACTTGTATATTAACTTTGCTAGGAATAATTTGCTACAAAAAAATAAATAAAAATCATAAAAGAATTTACTTACAGTTTTTCCTTCTAGCATGCATATCTCTTATTATGAGTACAAAACTTTTTCCATGGTTTATTATGCCACAGTTTTTGGGTGTTATACAATTTGCATGGCGAAACATAGGATTTTTTGCTTTTTTTATTTCCTTGGTTTGTGGCATAAATGCAGTAACCTTTGCAGAAAATGTATTAAAAGGTGAGGTCTTAAAAGACACTTGTATATTTGCTGTAATAATAAGTATTTTTGTTTTTGCATCACTTGGAGTAATGAGAAACTGGAAGTTTGAAAATATAGAAAATGAAAAAATATTTGACGAAACAGTAAAAAATACTGATAAAAAATATTTATACAGTATAAACAGGGATTATATGCCTTTAAACGGATTGAAAAATCAAGAATATATACTGGAAAGAGAAGATAGAACTTATATACTAAAAGGAAAAGCTAATATTGTTAGTGAAAATAAAGTAAAACTTAAAGATTATATTTATGTAGAAAATGTAAGTGATGACACTATTTTAGAACTTCCATATTTATATTATTTAGGATATGATGTTACAGTATCATATAATGGTAAAGATTATATAAAAATTAATACTTTTGAATCATCAAATGGATTTGTAGCTATTAAAATTAATGATTGTGATAATGCTAAAATAAAAGTAGAATATAAAGGAACAATTGCTGAAAAGGTAGGGTATATTACTTCTGGCTTAGGTACTATTATATTAATTTCAGTAGTTTATAAGAATAGGAGAAAAAACAAATTAAATGATAAAAAATAAAATTAAATTAAAATCAATAATATTTAATAAAACATTAATTGCAAGTTTTTTTATTATAATAGTTAGTGTAATTGTGTCTATTCCAATGTTAAATCCAAATTTTAATATGCAGTTTGATGATGGAATTCAGCATATATGCAGACTTATTGGTACAGAGCAATCAATAAAAGAAAATCAGCTTTTTCCAGTTATAATGTCTAAATTATGCAATAATTTTGGATATTCTTGGAACTTGTTTTATAGCCCTATTACAAGTTATATACCGCTAATTTTTAGAATATTTACAAATTCTTATGAACTATGCCTAAAACTATTTATGATGATAGTAAGTATTACAACAGGATTTGCAATGTATTTCTTTGTAAAAAAGTTTTTGAAAGGAAAAGAAATAAGCAATGATGGCGATAAGCTAGACATCATTGCAAAAACTAGTGATTCTAAGAAAATTATATTAAATAGTAAAAAAATAGAAATGATTGCTATTTTGGCAAGTGTGCTATACATTTTACTGCCTTATAGACTAAATGATATGTATTTAAGGATCGCTGTTGCAGAACTTACTTCATTTATATTTTTACCAATAGTATTTAATGGTTTATATAGTATAGTAAATTTAAAAGAAAAAAGTTGGCTTTTGGTTGTAGGTGGTGCAGGGATGCTACTTACACATAGTTTACTTACAGTTTATTTAGTAATTTTTTGTGTAATATATTTAATAATCAATATAAAAAAACTAGACAAAAAAATAATCTTAAGGTTATTAGCAAGTACAGGAATTATATTACTATTAACAGCATTTTATTGGATTCCATTATTGCAAGCTAAGTTATCAGCAAATTACGAAGTTTTTAATGAAGGGCATATGGTAAGATGGGATGCAATGGTTGCTTTAAAAGCAACCTTACCAGAAATTGCCTTTTATAAACAAGAAAGAATGTTCTATGGCGTTGGAATATTGGTCATAATTGGAACAGCATTAAGCTTTACAATTTTAAAAAGAAAAGATATAGACAGAAAAAATTTTATATTTTTCCTTATCTGTGGCATAGTATCAACAATAATGGCATTGGATTCCTTTCCTTTTGAAAAATTGCCTAGCATATTTACAATGATGCAATTTTCATTTAGAATGCTTGAATTCGGAGGATTTTTCTTATGTATTTGTGCTCCAATAGCAATAGGATTATCTGTTCAAAAATTTAATGTATATACAGTACTTGCATTTACTTGTGTTTCAATAGTTTTATTATTACCTAATTTAAAAGAATTACATTATGGGGAATATTATTCAGAAGAAGATTTAATAAACGGAATAGAAGTTACAAGCAATACTGGTAGAGTACACGCAGGTTGTGCAAGTTTTGAATACTTGCCAAGCAAAGCTTTTGAAAATAGAAAATACATAGAAGAAAGAGAAGATGTACCAATTATTTTAAATATTAATGACTATATGGCCGAACAAGATAATAGCGACTCAAGTGAAAGTACAAATATTAAAGTACCAAAAATATTCAATTACAGTAAAAATGGAACAAATTTATATTTTTATGTAGGATATAATTATACAGAAGAAGATATAAATGATGAAAAAATATTAGGTGAGAGTATTAAAACTAAAGAAAATGAAGTAGAAAGTGAAACAAATAGTGAATTAGAAGATAATGAGCTATTAATTGAATTACCATATATTTATTATATTGGATATAATGTAGAATATACAGATAGAAATGGAAACTCATATAAGGCTTGTACATATGAATCAGATAATGGATTTTTATGTATATCCGTTCCAGATGCGGAGTTGGCAGTAAGCGTAAAATATACAGGAACAGTGCTAATGAAAATAGCTTATATCACATCAGCTGTTACTGCTTTAGTACTGATTATTATGTATATTACTGCAAGGATAAAGTATAAAAAAATTGTGAAAAGAGAAACTTAAGACTTAAAAATTCCTTGCTATTTTTTGCAATATATAGTAAAATAATACAAGAAAAAACATTAATTTTAGAAAGGTAAAACAATGTCAAAAGGAACAGTAGCAATAATAGGAAAGCCTAATGTTGGAAAATCTACTTTCTTCAATTATCTAGTTGGACAAAGACTATCAATAGTTGAAGATACTCCGGGTGTTACAAGAGACAGAGTATATGGAGAAACAAACTGGAGAGGCAAAGATTTTACAATAATTGATACAGGCGGAATTGAAGAAAAGGCAAATGATGTAATAAGTATCCAAATGAGACTACAAGCAGAGCTTGCAATAGATGTAGCTGATGTAATCGTTTTTATAACAGATGTTACAACAGGGATAACTCCAGATGATAGAGACATTGCATTAATGCTTAAAAGGTCAAAAAAGCCAATAGTGCTTGTATGCAATAAAGTAGATGATTTCAAAAAGTTAGAAAACGACACTTATGAATTTTATAATTTAGGACTTGGCAGGCCTTATCCAATATCATCTGCACACGCAAAAGGTATTGGTGATGTGCTTGATGCAATATATGAACATCTACCTGAAAAAGACGAAAATGATGAAGATAAAGAATACATAAAAGTAGCAATAATAGGAAAACCAAATGTTGGAAAATCATCTTTGATAAATAAAATCTTAGGTGAAAATAGAAGCATAGTAAGTAATATTGCAGGAACTACTCGTGATGCTATAGATTCTAAGTTCGAAAATGAGCATGGAAAATATATTTTTATAGATACAGCAGGTTTAAGAAGACACAGCAAAGTAGAAGAAAATATTGAAAAGTATAGTGTTCTAAGAACTGAACTTGCAATAGAAAGAGCAGATGTATGCTTGCTTATGATAGATGCAAATGAAGGCGTAACAGAGCAAGATACTAAAATTGCTGGAAAAGCGCATGAGGCTGGAAAAGCCGTAATAATTGCTATAAATAAATGGGATGAATATAACAAAGAAAATGGTACTTTAGAAAATTATACAAAAGATGTATATAATAAATTATCATATTTGTCATATGCTCCAATATTGTTTATTTCAGCAAAAACAGGACAAAGAGTAGAAAAATTATTTGAATTAATAAATGAAGTTTCAAATAATAATGCAATGCGTATTGCAACATCAGTTCTAAATGAGCTTTTAGCTGAAGCAGTTGCAATAGTGCAACCACCAACAGATAAAGGCAAAAGGTTAAAAGTACTTTATATGACACAAGTAAGTACAAAACCACCAACATTTGCAATATTTGTAAATGATAAAAAACTATTTCATTTTTCTTATGAAAGGTATATTGTTAATAAATTAAGGCAAGAATTTAATTTCAAAGGAACGCCGATTAGGATTCTAGTTAGAGAAAGGGAGGATAGATAACATGATTTGGGCAATAATTTTAACAGCAATAATAGCATATTTATTAGGAAGCATAAGCTTTTCAATTATTTTTACAAAAAAATTTGCAGGATTTGATGTAAGACAAAAGGGCAGTGGAAATGCAGGTAGTACAAACGTATTAAGAACAGCAGGAAAAAAGCCAGCAATACTAACACTTATATGTGATGTATTAAAAGGCGTAGTAGCAGTTTTAGTAGCATTCTTAATGGGAAAAATCGCAAATGCTGATGTATGGAATTCTGCTTTATTAATTCAAGTTGCAGGTGTATGTGTTGTACTTGGACACACATTCCCAATATTCTTTGGATTTAAAGGTGGCAAAGGTGTTGCAACAGCACTAGGTGTATTATTAATTACAAATTGGCAAATAGGACTAATTTGCTTAGTATTTGCTTTAGTATTAATGGCAATTACTAGAATAGTAGCACTTGGCTCAATTGCGGCAGCAATTCTTTTCCCAGTACTTTGCTTCTTTATAACAAATAATTTCTTAGTAGGTGATTCATCTACAAGAATATCATACCTAGTTTTCGGAATAATCATGGCACTAATTGTTATATTCAATCATAGGTCAAATATTCAAAGAATGGCTAGTGGAACAGAGAATAAATTAATATTTAAAAAATAGGAGGCACAAATGAGTAAGAATGTTGCAGTAGTAGGTAGCGGTAGCTGGGGAATGGCACTAGCTAACCACTTAGCAGAAATGGGAAACGCCGTTAAAGTATGGTCTTTTACAGAAGAGGAGAAAAATCTAATAAATAATGAGAGAAAATGTATGTTTATTCCAGACATGGTTTTGGATGAAAAAATATATTGCTCAAATGATGTAGTGGAAGTTGTAAAAGACGCAGATTATATATTTCATGTAACACCATCAAAAGTTACAAGAAATGTATTTAAACAATATAAAGACTATGTTAAAGATAAACCTATTGTAATTTGTTCAAAAGGATTGGAAAACGCAACATTAAAAACTTTGGATGAGGCAATGCTAGAAGAATTACCTAGTGCAAAAATAGCAGCATTTTCGGGTCCAAGTTATGCAACGGAAGTTGTAAAACATATTCCAACAGCCATAATTTTAGCATCAAAGCATGATGATGTTTTAGATGAAGTATCAAGCTTACTTATGAATGAATATATGAGAATATATAAATCAAGAGATGTTGTAGGAGTAGAAGTTGGAGGAGCTTTAAAAAATATAATCGCATTTTGTGCTGGAATTTGTGCTGAACTTAATTTTGGAACAAATGCTGAAGCAGCACTTATAACAAGAGGACTAGCAGAAATAACAAGGCTTGGCGTAAAAATGGGAGCAGATAAAAGCACATTCTTTGGACTTTCAGGATTAGGAGATTTAATACTTACTTGCTCAAGTGATGAAAGTAGAAATAGAAGAGCAGGAAGATTAATAGGAAAAGGCAAAACTATTGAAGAAGCAAAAAAAGAAATAGGCATGACAATCGAAAGTGTTGAAAATATTGAAGTTGCAAAAAAATTAGCTGAAAAATATGATGTAGAAATGCCAATAGTAAATGCGGCATATGATGTTTTATACAATAACTTAAAGCCACAAGATGCAGTAAATAAATTAATGACAAGAGCAATAAAATTTGAAATGGAATAAAATCTAAGACCAACATTTATAATTAAATTTAATGAATAAATTATAAACCTCGCGCAAATACTAGTAGCGAGGTGTTTTTATGAAAAATCAAATTAGTAAATACTTACTAATCACTTTAATGATTATTTTTGTAATTTTATTAGTGACATTAATATATATTAGATTTTGGGAAAATAACGAAGCAAACGAATATGCAATATTAACAGAAAAGGCAGAAGGTGAAATAACATATTTAGATTCATCTATTATTCAACTTATGAACAATCTTAATAATATTTCATATTCAAGGTATCAGGTGACAATAAAAGAAGTTAATGAGAGTGAACAACAAAATAATACATCAAATAATAGTGAAAGTGCAGGAAATGGTTCACAGACGACTGAAAGTGCCAGTCAAAGTAGTAGTGGTAGTGAACAAAATCGGTGGAAATGAACGAAGCAGTGATCAAAGCGGAGGTAGTTCTGGAGGAAATAGCAATTCGTCAGAAAGCTCAAATCAAAGCGAAGCAAGAACATCAAGATTGGCACAAGTAGACTCGCTATTAAATTCAAATTATGATGATATTCCTTGGGATGAAATCTCTTATGGAGTAGAAACTTTGTATACTGCATGGCCAACAATTAGTATAGATATGAAGGCTCTAAATGTTGGAGAAAGTGATATTTCTAGCTTTAGCACAACACTTGATGGAGTAGCACAGGCAGTTAAAGTACAAGATAAGAATAGTGCACTTATAAATTTATATAACTTATATACACTTTTGCCAAAATATTTATCATATTTTTCAAGTGATGAAACCAAATTAAATGTATACAATACAAAAGCATATGTACTAAGCAGTTATGTATCAGCAAATAGCGAAAATTGGGGAGAAATGAATACAAACGTAACAAATGCAATAAATATATTATCTAAAAATATGCAAATGGAAGAAATAGGCGATACTGAAAAGTCTACCTTAGAAAAGTCATATACACTTTTGGAAGAGTTGCAAAGAAGTGTTGGCTTAGAAGATAAAGAAATTTTTTATATGAAATATAAGCTTGCAATGGAGCAACTTGAAATATTGTAATTATAATTCACATAATTAAAAAGGGCTAGTTTTTAGCCCTTTAAATTGTCGTCTTTTTTATTTAAAACTATTTTTCTTCATCTTGTTTTTTCATGTTATTTTGTTCATTTCCTTTTGGACAGTTTTTAGATGAATTCTTTTTATCTTTTTTACAATCTTTCTTACCCATATATAGGCACCTCCATTTCTGTTTGAAATTCATTTATATTATTAGCTAAATTTGTAAATTTTATACATCTATTTATCAAATAGAATAAATTGATTTCGAAAAATCGTTGTATTTTAATTTTTATTTTGCTATAATAGAGAGGACCAGGATGGAAAATATACCAAGTAATATAAAAAACTTTCCACTTTTAAATGATGTCATTTTTAAGAGAGTTTTTACTAAAAAAGAACAATGGCTTAGCTTAATAGCTGGCGGGAAGGAGAAAAAAATGGCATAAAAATATCTGCTTTTGAAAAAATTGAAATGTAATTTGACAATCTACATAAATATGTTATAATTAAAAGGTGAGTAAGCTGAGTAATCGCACATTGTCAGTGCCGAAAGGCGACGTGTGAGGAAAGTCCGGGCCCCATAGAGCAAGGATGCTGGATAACGTCCAGTAGGGGTGACCTTAAGGAAAGTGCAACAGAAAATAACCGCCTAAAGTTTCTTTAGGTAAGGGTGAAAAGGCGAGGTAAGAGCTCACCGTAGATGTGGTGACACATCTAGCCGTGTAAACCCCATCTGGAGCAACACCGAGACTAGGAGGCTAAGACTGCTCGTCATCTCCTTAATTTGGTGGCATGAGGTATGTAGCAATACATATCCTAGATAAATGATTACTTTAAACAGAACCCGGCTTATAGGCTTACTCACGATTTCTATTTCTTTTTTTGTAATTGGATGCACAAACTTAATTCTATAAGCATGAAGAGCTTGTCTATCAATTAAATTTGAAGGCTTTCCATACAAGCTATCTCCTAATATTGGATGACCAATATATGCCATATGGACACGTATTTGATGAGTCTTCCCAGTATGCAAAATGCATTTTACTTCTGTTAAATCTTCTCCACCAATATTAAAATTCTTTATTACTTCATATTCAGTAATAGCCTTTTCTCCTCTATTTGAAACACATCTTTCAATAATGCTATCTGCCTTTCTTTTAATAGGTTTATCAATAATTCCTTTACCTTCTAATTTACCAACAACTATTGCAATATATTCTTTTGTGTAAGCTTTGAGCCTTGATTGTATATATTCATTCTTAGCAAACATGACAATTCCAGATGTATCTTTGTCTAATCTATTTATTGGTCTAATTAATCTATGTAAATTAATAGAATCATAATAATATTTTAAACCATTAGATAGGCTGTTTTCATAATGATTAAGTGAAGGATGGACAGGCATATGAGGAGGTTTATCTATAATAACCAAACTATCATCTTCATATAAAATTTTTAAATCCATTTTTACTGGAACAATATTTGAATTATCTTCTTCAAAATTCAAATCAACTTCAATTAAATCATTTTCATTAACAGGAAAATCTAAATAAATGTTATTTGAACCATTTAAATATATTTTTTTATTTTGTTTCAATTTAAGTAATAATCTATTTGAAATTCCAAAGTGTTCTTTTAATACTTGTCTAATATTTATTTCATCTTTTACAACATAATTTAAATCCATGAGAAGCTCCTTTTATCTAAAAATATTTTACCAAAAATGTTGTACTTTTTCCATATTTTTTATATAATTAGTTCGGAGGTTAAGTTATGAAATTTATTGATAAAATTAAAGAACAAGCAAAAAAAGATATAAAAACAATAATCTTACCTGAAACTGAAGACATAAGAGTTTTAAAAGGCACAGAAATAGTATTAAAAGAAAAAACAGCGAATATTATTTTAATTGGAAATGAAAATGAAATTAACAAGCTTTCTAAAGAAAATAATATTAATATTGAAGGTGCAAAAATAGTTAATCCTGAATCTTGCGACAAATTTGAAGAATATGCAAATTATTTATATGAATTAAGAAAAGCTAAAGGCATGACAATAGAAAATGCTAGAGAGCTTTTGAAAGAAAATTCTAGATATTTTGCAACTATGATGGTAAAAATGGGAGATGCAGATGGGTTTGTATCAGGAGCATCACATCCTACATCAGATACATTAAGGCCAGTTCTTCAAATTATTAAAGGAAGAGAAGGCGTTAAAACTGTTTCTGCATTTTTTATTATGTGCTTGCCTACAAATGAATTTGGAGAAGATGGAGTATTTATTTATGCAGATAGTGGTATGAATGAAAATCCAACAGCTGATGAGCTTTCAGATATAGCAATAACTTCCAGTGAATCTTTTATAGAACTAGTAAATCCAGAAGGTACACCTAAAGTTGCAATGTTATCTTATTCTACAAAGGGTAGTGCTCATTCTGAACTTACTGAAAAAGTTATTGAAGCTACTAAGCTTGCACATGAAAAAGCACCAGATTTGCTTTTAGATGGAGAGTTACAATTAGATGCTGCAATAATTCCAGAAGTAGCTGAAAGAAAAGCACCAGGTAGTCCTATAAAAGGAAATGCTAACATTTTAGTGTTCCCAGATTTAAACGCAGGAAATATTGGATACAAACTTACACAAAGGTTAGCCCATGCAGAAGCATATGGTCCACTTTGCCAAGGATTAGATAAACCAGTTAACGATTTATCTAGAGGATGCAGTGCAGAAGATATTGCAGGTGTTGTAGCGATAACAGTTGTTCAAGCACAGCATAATGAAAATAAAAAACAATAATAAAGATGACAAAAAAGCAATAAATAGTAAAAAGGTTCATAGACAAAGCCTAAAGTCTAAATTAGTTATAGAAAACTATATAGACCCAAAACATATAGTGAGAGGAAATTATTAATGGTAATTTTAGTTTTAAATTCAGGAAGCTCATCACTTAAATATCAATTAATTGATACAGTGACAAAAGAGGTTCTTGCCAAAGGAAATTTTGAACGTATAGGTCAAAAAAATGCATTTTTAACACATAAAGTTGGAGATGTAAAACACAAATTTGAGCTTGATGTAGAAAATCATGAAATGGCTTTAAATATAATAATTAGCAAACTTACAAGCAAAAGTTGTGGAGTTATTAGTGGAATAGATAAAATAGATGCAATTGGACATAGAGTTGTACATGGTGGAGATAAATTTACAAAGTCAGTTTTGATTACAGATGGAGTAATTAAACAAATCAAGGACTGTATTCCTTTAGCACCATTACATAATCCATCAGCTTTAGCAGGTATTGAAGCTTGCAGAGAAATTATGCCTGGAAAACCAATGGTAGCAGCTTTTGATACAGCCTTCCATCAAACAATGCCAAAGGAGAGGTATATATATCCTGTTCCATATAAATTTTTAGAAAAGTATGGAATGAGAAAATATGGCTTCCATGGTCTATCTCATAACTATGTAGCGCATAGAGTGGCAAAACTTAAGGGAGTTCCAATTGAAGACTTAAAAATAGTTAATTGTCATTTAGGTCAAGGTGCAAGTATATGTGCTATTCAAAATGGTAAGTCAGTAGACACATCAATGGGATTTACACCACTTGGAGGAATTCCAATGGGTACACGTTCAGGAGATTTAGACCCATCAATAGTTACATATATTATGAAAAATGAAAATCTTTCGCCAGATGAAATGGATGAAATTTTAAATAAGAAATCAGGAGTTTTCGGTGTATCACAAGTTTCAGTTGACTTTAGAGATATAGAAGCAGAAGCTGAAAGAGGGGACCATAATGCAATCTTAGCTATGAAAATATTTATATATGATGTTGCTCAAACTATTGCCAAATATGCAGTTGCAATGCAAGGCATAGATGTTATAACATTTACAGCAGGTGTTGGTGAAAAAGGAATTGAAGATAGAGAATATATTTGCGAGCAGCTTTCTTGCTTTGGAGTAAAGCTAGATAAAGAGCTAAACAATGGTAAAAATATAGAAAGAAAAGTATCAACTGAAGATTCAAAAATAGAAGTATGGGTAGTTCCAACAAACGAGGAATTGCTTATAGCAGAAGATACTGAAGAAATTGTATTTAATAATTTATAATTGTTTGCTTAAAGCTTTAGAACATATTTTAAAGCAAATATTTGAAAATCTTAATTAAAAATGAAAGGAAGTAAATTTATGAAAATTTTAGTAATCAATTGTGGAAGTTCATCTCTTAAATATCAATTAATAGATATGGATGGAGAAAAACTTATAGCAAAAGGAACATATGAAAGAATAGGAGAAGCATCATTTTTGACACATAAAATAAATGGTCAAAAATATGTTTTACAAAACCCGGTAAAAACACATAAAGAGGCTCTAAACTTTGCAATAGAGCAATTACTTAATAAAGATTATCCAGCAATAGCTTCATTAGATGAAATAGGAGCAATTGGACATAGAACAGTACATGGTGGAGAATATTTTAAAGAATCAGTTATTATAGATGATGAAGTTATAAGAAGAATTGAAGAATGTTCAAGTTTAGCACCAGTACACAATCCATGTTCTTTAATTGGTATAAGAGCTTGCCAAGAGTTAATGCCTGGAAAGCCAATGGTTGGAGTATTTGATACAGCCTTCCATCAAACAATACCAGAAGAAAGATATATTTATCCAATTCCATATAAATATTATGAAAAATATAAAATTAGAAAATATGGATTCCATGGAACATCTCATTTGTACGTATCACGCAGAATTGCAGAACTTATGGGAAAGAATGTAGAAGATTTAAAAATTGTTAATTGCCATTTAGGTCAAGGAGCAAGTATATGTGCAATACAAAATGGTAAATCAGTTGAAACATCAATGGGACTAACACCTATTTCAGGAATTCCAATGTGCTCACGTTCAGGAGATTTAGACCCATCAATAGTTACATTTTTGATGAAAAATGAAAATTTGTCGCCAGATGAAATGGACGATATGTTAAATAAAGAATCAGGACTATGGGGAATTTCAGGAGTTAGCAAAGATGTAAGAGATATTGAAGCAGCTGTAGACGAAGGAAATGAAAGAGCTAAGCTTGCACTTGATTATTATAAATATATAATTGCTCAAACAATAGCAAAATATGCTGTATCAATGCAAGGTATAGATGTTATAACATTTACAGCAGGTGTTGGTGAAAATCAAACAAGAGTAAGAAAAGGCATTTGTGATAATCTAAAATTCATGGGAATAAAAATAGATGATGAGAAGAATAAAGCTAAGTCAGAAGAAATATGTATATCAAGCGATGATTCTAGTATTCCAGTTTGGATTGTGCCAACAAACGAAGAGTTAGTTATTGCAAGAGATACATTAAGGTTGGTAACAAGTAAATAATTTAAAAGTAAAAATAAGTATTCTCGAGTGAAAAGTAGGAAGGAATAAAAAATGGAAAAAACAAAAAAGAAACAAAAAAGCAAACTTACTTGGAAAAGCGTTTACCAAAAATGTAATCATAGTAGATTTAGTCAAGTTACAAATGTGCTAGAAACTGCAAAAATAAAATCAAATGTAGGAAATTTGCTTAAAAACTATGGAAAAACTATATTATTAGTGGCTTTGATTATACTTGTTTTTTTAGTGGTAACATTTTGGAATAATGTAAATATATTGTTCTACGCCTTACTTTTAATGGTTGGATTATGCTTACTTGCAATTGTGTATGGAACATATTACATAAACTTAGAAGAAGATGGAGCAAAATTTAAAATAAACTTTCAAGAAAATAAAATTCCATATAATAAGTTAATAGGAATATACTTAACAAAAAAGAAAAAAAGATTTTTCTTTATACCAATTTATTACTATGCTCTTGAAATTACCGAATATGTAGATACTGAGAAAATGAATATTTATTCTTTTCCAACAATTATGCTAAATAAAAAAGAAGTAATAAAATTCTTTGACGCTTTTGAAGTTAATGTAATAAAAAGTGAAGAAGAGGAAGAGAAAAAGCAAAACGAGGAAAAGAAAAGTTTTCATAAGGCTATAGGAATAGTTATTGCAATACTTATAATTATTTTATTGATCGTGTCAATTATTTTATATGCTTTTAACGCTTAATACTTATTATTATAACTTTTGAAAAATATAAAATTTATCATAGGACTTAATAATAAGGTTGATGTTTGTAGATTTAGGTACACATAAATGCCAAAACACATATAATAAATTAAGGCAACATAATACGCCAAAATAGAATTTTTATAATTAAATTTTCTATTTATATTAATAAAAAGAGGCAAATGCAATGGATACAATTGTATTAAAATTCGGAGGAAGCTCTCTTTCTGACAATTTAAATTTAAATATTGTGGCAAAAAAAGTAATTGAGTTAAAAGAAGAAGGAAACAGAATTATTTGCGTAGTTTCTGCCCAAGGAAAGACAACAGATAATCTAATAAAAGAGGCTAAAGAATTAAGTGCTGTTCCAAATGAAAGAGAAATGGATGCTCTTTTGAGTACTGGTGAACAAATTTCAGCATCAAAGCTTGCCATTTTATTGACAATGCTAGGATATAAAGCCATTTCACTTACAGGATGGCAGGCAGGAATTTATACCAATTCAGATTATCAATCATCAAAAATAATGAACATAGATGTTACAAGAATAAATAAAGAGCTAGACAAAGGTAAAATTGTTGTTGTGACAGGATTTCAAGGAGTTGATGAAAAACAAAACATTACCACACTTGGAAGAGGAGGTTCAGACACAACAGCCGTTGCAATAGCTGCAGCAGTAAAAGCTAATCATTGCTATATTTTTTCGGATGTAGATGGCGTTTACACAGCAGATCCTAGAGATGTAAAATTAGCACATAAATTAAATTCTATTTCATATGAGGAGATGTCATATATTTCTGGTGAAGGTGCTAAAGTGCTTCATGATCGTTGTGTAGAACTAGCGGAAAAATACAATATGCCAATTATAGCTGCTTGTACATTTAACAAAAACAAAGGAACAGAAATAGCAAATTCATCTGATGAAATTAATGAGATGAAAGCCGATAACTCAAATGAAAAGCATTTAAATAATAAAGGATGTATGGAAGAAACAGCGATTAAAAGCATTATTAAGAATGATAATATTTTAATTGTGCAAATAAAAGATAATAAGAATCCTTTTGACTTATTAAAAAAACTTATAAAAAATAAAATAAAAATAGGAAAATATAGTTATGAAGACCATAAATTATGCTTTACTATAAACAAGGAAAATAGAGCAAAACTTGAAAAATTATTAGACAAAGAAAGTGGTCATACTTCGATAAAATCTGTTACAAAAATATCGCTTATTGGTTCTGGAATTTCTAATCATTTGGAAATTCTTGAAATAGTGTTAAAAACATTAGAAGAAATTAGAGATAACATAATTGATATAGATATATCAGCATGCAAAATATCTATTTTATTTGATACCATAATAGATATAAAATATATGAATAATATGCATAATAATTTACTGGAAAAGAATTTTATTTAAGTAAAAATTATTTTATCTATGGTAATTAATAGAATATTTGTGATACAATAAAGAAAAAATAAAGGAGTACAAACAAATGACAAAAATCGCTGAAAGCCTTGGGGCCGTATATATATATCGTAAGATTTAATAAAATAGAAATATGTAAACATAGAAATAAACCTATGCTTTTTAGGCGAATTTAAAAAGTCTAATTAGCATAGGTTTTTGCTGTGTTTATAAAAAATAAAATAAAAGAAAGCAAAAACGATGCAAATTTTTTTCTTTATAATAAAAAAATAATTATCAAATGGAAGGAGAAATTAAACAGATGATATTAAAAGAAAAAGATAGAAAAAACAAAATTACAATAAGAAAAGTGAAAAAGCAAATAAAAGGAATAACTTTAATAGCGTTGGTTGTTACTGTAATAGTTTTGCTAATCTTAGCTGGTGTTGCAATAAATTTAACAGTAGGAGATAATGGATTGTTTAGAAGAGCACAAAATGCAGCAGATACATATCAAGAGGCAAATGAAAGAGAAGCGATAGAATTAGCATTAGCAGGAATGCAAATAGGTAGTATGCAGGAAACAGGTATGACAAAAACAGAATTAGAAAATTCGTTGAAAGAGCAATTTGGAGATGAAGTTAGTGTAGAATGCAATGAAGACGGGAGTTTTTTAATAACTATAGGTAAAAATCAGTACTATGTAGGAGAAGAAGGAGAAACAATAGATAGTTCTAATATGCTAAAAATAAGTACAGCAGACGAGTTAAAAGCATTTAGAGATGATGTAAATAGTGGAAATACTTATGAAGGAAAAGTAGTATTACTTACAAATGATATAAATTTAGAAGGAGAAGAATGGGAACCAATAGGTTATTATCCTCCAGAAAACGTAGATGCACCAGATGCTGAAAATAATAAACCATTTAAAGGTATTTTTGATGGTTGTGGATATGAAATAGATAATTTTACTATTGATACTACAGATAAAGTACAAGGATTATTTGGACTGGTAAATAATGCTAAGATTGCAAATTTAGGTGTAGGAGAAAATGTAGATATTAGTGGAGGAGGTGTTACTGGAGGTGTAATTGGTTATATATATAATGAAACTAAAGTATATAATTGTTATAGCAAAGCAAGTGTAAAAGGGAATAGTTCTGTTGGAGGAGTTGTTGGAAATAGCGATAAAAATAATATAGTTTCGAATTGCTATAATTCGGGAAGTGTAGTAGGAAACAGTAACTGGGTAGGAGGAATAGTAGGTCAAGTAAATGATGAATCAATAGTAGAAACATCATATAATAGTGGTAATATATATGGAAAAGCAGATAGTGTAGGAGGAGTAGTAGGAAAAATTTATATAAATTGTACAGTAAAAGATTGCTACAATATAGGTGAAGTAACAGGAGATGGAAATTATATTGGTGGTGTAGTAGGGAATATTCAAGAAAGTAGTGCAGAAAATTGTTATAATATTGGTGTAATAAATGGTGACAATGCAACTGAGATAAATTCTGTTATAGGAATTATTAATAAATCAACAGTAAATAATTGTTATACACTTGAGGGGCAATATAGTAATGAAGCAACTGGAATAAAAATATTGAGTAGTGATGAACTTAAAAATTCAGCTAGTTTATTAGGAAATAAATTTAAGAGTAATACAACAGGTATAAATAATAATTATTATCCAATTTTATATTGGCAGTAAATTTTGAATATTTTTAGAAATCCTTGTAATTACTTTATCAAAAAATAATATAATTATAATTTTATATGGTATAATAAATAAAAAACAAAGGAGTACAAACAAATGACAAAAATCGCTGAAAGCCTTGGGGCTGTATATATATATATATCGTAAGATTTAATAAAATAAGTTTATGTGAACATGGTAGAAAGACTATGTATTTTAGGCGTATATAAAAATGTCTAAAGTATGTAGTTTTTTATTTCTCTAAAAAGTAATAAAAAATAAAATCAAACTAAGCGATTCAAATTGCTAAAGAATTTTAAAAACAGAATTTAAAGGAGGAAAATCAAAATGAAAATAACAAAAAGAAATCAGGAGAAAACGAAAAAGAGTGGTTACAAAAAAATATTAAAAAAAGTTAAAAAAGAAGTAAAAGGTATTACTTTAATAGCACTTGTTGTCACGGTTATTGTTCTATTAATTCTTGCAGGAGTGACAATAAACTTAACAGTGGGAGATAATGGATTGTTTAAAAGAGCACAAAATGCAGTAGACACATGGCAAATGGCGGAAGAGAATGAACAAAGTGAAATGGAACAAGCAACAGATTTTATTGATAGTTATTTAACTGGAATTAATATAGAGCAAGTAACTGATGAAAATCCAGGAATACTAGAAATAGATGAACAAAATATAGATACTTATATAATAAATAGTATAGAGGATTTAGTATTTTTTTCATATGATGTAACAACAAATGGAGTTACTTATGAAGGAAAAACAGTAAAATTAGGAACGAACTTAGACTTTAATTCAAATAAGTCATATGTAGATCCAAATAGCACAGATTATGAAAAATATGGTTATAGTGGACCAATAAAACAAGCATTGATATCAGGAACAGGTTTCAAACCAATAGGAGAACTGATATCAAATGGAACAAAATATTTTTATGGCACTTTTGATGGTAATAATAAAGCAATATGTTCGTTGTATATAAATATGAAGATTGATAAAACTACATGTGTAGGATTTTTTACAACTAGTTATGGAGAAATTAAAAATTTGGGATTATTAAATACCAATATAACGGTGCAGGTATCACAAACTAATGAAGGCATAGGGGTATATGCGGATGTCGGTGGATTGGTAGCTGATAGTTACAATAATATATATAATTGTTATATTACTGGTAATATAAAGGGAACTATAAGTTCTTGGGTAACAGTTGGTGGAATATGTGGAGCCCAAAAACAAGAAGAAAATAGGATTGAAAATTGTTATAACTTAGCTAATATACAATATAAAAGAACAAATGATGAAGATTATAAAGGAAGCGTTGGTGGAAGTTTAGGTGGAATTGTAGGAGATGGAACAAATATAAATAAGTGTTATAATGCTGGAAATATTATTTTTGATGCAGGTAATAATGGTTTTAGTATTGGAGGAATATGTGGAAGCACAGAAAAAGGAGGAATAGTAAAAAACTGCTATAACTTGGCAAAAATAGAAGGAAGTACAAAGGATACTAAAAGAGAGATCTATATAGGAGGTATAGTTGGCGCATCCCAGTTATCTAGTGTATTATATTGTTATAATTCAGGAAATATCGTAGGACAAGGAACAAATCTTATGATAGCAGGAATAGTAGCTAGGCAATCTCAAAACGATATAACAATTAGTAATGTATTTAATATAGGAAAAATAGATATAGAAGGCAACGAATGTTATTTTGGAGGTGGCATAATAGGTGTTGTTACAGGCAATGGTACGTATCATGGCAATATATATAATTCATATAACATTGGAAAAATAAGTATAGAAACACCAAAATCTGGTATAGGAAGCATAGCAGGTACTAATTGGACAAGTGCTATGACTTATAATAATTGTTGTTATTTAATAGGAACTTATGACGCAGGCGTAGGTGGAGGAAATGATACGGGGATTACAGAATTAAATAGCATAGATGAATTTCCAACCGTTTTAAATATAGTAAATGAAGAAAATGTTTTCGAAGAAGATAGTAATAATATAAATGGGGGGTATCCAATCTTAATCAAGTAAAACAAGATTGAAAACTAAACGAAGAATAAAGCGACTAAAAAATTTTAGTCATAAACAATATTTACCTGAATATAATTAAATAAAGATAGACAAGTTTAGGAGGTAAATATGATACAAGAAGAACGCAAGACAACTTTTAAAGACAATTCATCTACAGTTCAAAATTTAATATTAGAAAATAGAGAAAAGCTAACAATTTCAGGAGTAATAGACGTTTTAAGCTTTGATGACCAAATTGTAATACTAGAAACAGAACTAGGTATGTTAACAATTAAAGGCGATGATTTAAGAATAAACAAATTAAGCATAGACACTCAAGATGTTATTATAGAAGGTAATATAAATACACTTACATATAGTGAAAAAGAGGAAAAGAAAAATGGTAGCTTATTAGGAAAAATATTCAAGTAAGAAGGAAAAACATGTTATGAGTACATTTTTTAATAGTCAAATAGGCATTTTCCTTATATATCTTATAGCAGGCGTGTTAATATGCTTATTATATGATATATTTAGAGCTTTAAGAAAAACAGTAAAAACTCCCGATTTGGTTACATATATAGAAGATACAATATTTTGGATTTTAGTAGCAATATTTTTAATTTATTTAATATTTGTATTAAATTCGGGAGAAATACGCTTTTTTATGTTTATAGCAATTTGTCTAGGAGGAATTGTATACTATTTTACTTTGAGCAAATATTTTATGAATATTTCAGTTCATATACTAACTTTTGTAAAAATAATTGTAAAAAAATTATTAAGCATATTACTTATTCCTCTTAAGCTATTTTTGAGGATAAATAAAAAAGTAAAATGTATTGTATGCATAAATTTTAAAAAAATTTGGTCAAAATCAAAGAAAAAAGTCGAAAATTGAAGAGGATTTTAGCAATTTTTGTAGAATAATATAATAGGTGTTTTATTTATACACTTTTTTAACTGATTTTATATTTAATTTAGTTAGTAAAATAATGATTAATTCAATCAAAACTAATAAATAAAATATCTATTATATAATATTTAGAGAGATAGGATACTTATGAAAAAATTTCTTAAATACACATTTATAATTTTAATTTCAATATACGTTATACACATATTTATTACTCAACAAAGCACTCTTAATTCATATGCTACAGAAAGTAAGCAATACGAGAGTCAAATTGAGTCTGCCAAGGAAAATCAAGCAGAGTTAAATAACACAATTCAAGATTTGAATTCAACTGAATATGTTGAAAAGCAAGCAAGGGAACAACTTGATATGTACTTGCCTAATGAGCGAGTTTACATTGATATTAATAAATAATCTATATTAATAGCTCCTACATGGAGTTTTTTATTATGTAAAAATTACCAAAACTATTTACAAATTTTGTAATATATTGTATAATACATATATGTAGATTTTCAAAATTATTTTTATCTTAATTTTTCCAGTTAAATTATCCAAATATTTACATACCTAAGATAATATTTATATCTTTAAAAATCTATAATCAATTATAAAGAATTTAGATAATAATTCATTTTTATTATCTTATTTCAAGAAAGGAAGTAATATGAATTTAGAAGAATGTACTCTTGTTGAGCTAAGACAATTGGCAAAAGAAAGAGGGATAAAATCTGTATCAAAATTGAAAAAAGATGAACTAATTACTATGTTATCATCTAATGAAAATAGCGAAATTTCAAATGATACTAATACAAAAGAAAAAATGATAAATAAGTCAGAATTTGAAGCTTCTAATAATGAGCCTATTTATGCTGAAACAGAAGAGAATACTGAGCAGGATGAAGGAGTTCAAGAAACAGAAGTTAGATATGTGGATGGATATAAGTTAACTAGTCCTGATGACAGAATTTCAGAAGGTATACTAGAAATTTTACCAGATGGTTATGGCTTTTTAAGAGGAAAAAATTATTTATCTACGCCAGATGACATATATATTTCACCAGTTCAAATAAGACGTTTTAGATTAGATAATGGAGATAAAATCAAGGGTATTACAAGAACACCAAAAGAAGGTGAAAAGTTCCCGGCACTTATTTATGTTGGTGAAGTAAATGGTCAACCACCAGAAGAAGCATATAGAAGGAAGAAATTTGATGATTTAATACCAATTTATCCATATGAAAAAATAAAGCTAGAAACAAGTCCAAATGAATATGCAACAAGAATGATTGATTTAATATGCCCAATTGGTAAGGGACAAAGAGGAATGATAGTTGCTCCACCTAAAGTTGGTAAAACTACATTAATCAAAAAAATAGCAAACAGTATTTCAACTAATAATCCAGAAGTAGAGCTTATAGTGCTTCTAATAGATGAAAGACCTGAGGAAGTTACAGATATGAAAAGATCTATAAAAGGAGATGTAATTTACTCTACATTTGATGAATTACCAGAACATCATGCAAAAGTTGCCGAAATGGTATTAGAAAGAGCAAAAAGATTAGTTGAACAACAAAAAGATGTTGTTATATTACTAGATAGCATTACGAGATTGGCAAGAGCATATAACTTAACAATACCTTCTTCAGGAAGAACTTTATCAGGAGGTTTAGACCCGGCAGCATTACATAAACCTAAAAAATTCTTTGGGGCAGCAAGAAAAATCGAAAATGGAGGAAGCTTAACAATCTTAGCTACTGCTTTAGTTGAAACAGGTAGTAGAATGGATGATGTTGTATTTGAAGAATTCAAAGGAACAGGTAATATGGAAGTTGTACTTGATAGATCACTTTCAGAAAAACGTATATTCCCTGCAATAGATATAAATAAATCAGGAACAAGAAGAGAAGATTTACTATTAACAAAAGATGAACTAAGTGCAGTTTATTCTTTAAGAAAAGCAATGTCAACTATGCCACAAGCAGAAGTTGTAGAACAACTTCTATCTCAAATGATGGCAACAAAAACAAATAAAGATTTAGTTGATAGAGTAAATATAGTGTTTAAAAATAAAACGAAATAATAAAGAAAATAGAGGTAGTGCAAGTTTTACATACTATCTCTATTTTTGTGAGAATAATAATAAAACACCGAGCCATATTCGATGTCAAAAATGGCTCGGCTAGGAGTTTAGTCTTGCGGAATCATAACGAGACTCACTGCATGCATGTCGGGAAATTCCCGAGTGCACAGAGGTTCGTGATGCCTTACGCACGACCAAAAGGGCAGGTAACTATGAGTGGGATGCAGATTGCACCACCAGCTGTATTTCACTTTTTACTTTGCGATTGCAGACTCTTCATCTGCACACTCGCAAAAGTTTATGCTGGTTACTACTTTCCTCGTCGAGTAGCTTTTATCACCTCGTTTTAAGTTTCCCCTTTTGGATCCTCTACTACCTTTGTACCGTAGATGAAGGAAAGCCCATAGAAAACTTTGGGCGAGATGAATGATGCATTGCATTTTTCTGATGGGCTCATCACATCCCGCTTGACTGCTGTTGCACTACCATACATGGTACTACCTCCTATATTTTGTGTGTTCAACGAACGAGTTTATTATATCATAAAATTTACATAAAGTCAAATTCGTCGTTTAAAATTAAGAAATAAATTATAAGGTTTTAGTGTATTTTTGGAGCATTAACTATATTAAAATAAAGTATTGTGTTTTCATAAAAATAATGATATAAAGTAGAAAAGTAATTCTAAATTTCAAAGAATCAAAAGGGGGATATAAAATGAAGAAAAGAACGAAAATTTTAATCATTGTAAGCATTTTATTAGTTTTTGCAATTATAGGATTTTTTAGTTTAGTGATTTATTTGGATAGAAAAATAGGAGTACATACTTTTACAATAGCAGAGATATCTGACAAACTAATTTATGCTGGCAACATATTTGGTGGTGCTAATTATAGTTATGAATTTGATGAGGTTATTTTACAAGATGAAGATTTAAATGAAATAGATAAAACAAGTGTGAATTTAGGTGATTATGTATATCTATTTCTTAAAGAAGATAAATATAATTTTTCTGGAAATACTACATATTATTGCAAAGTTAATTCAATAGATAGTAATCAAATTAATGTTGAAATGCCGGAATGGGAGTTCTACTCTTTTTTTACAGAAAATGTAAAAATTAAAGACATAAATGGAAACAAAATAGATTCATCTAATTTAAAGGTTGGAGATACTATCGAGGTAATAAATATCAATCCAAAGTACACAACAGATATTGCACAAACATATGAAGGCTCATATTGTAGTTCTATTTATGATGTAAAATCAATAAATGTTATTGCAACAGATGAGGAAACAAAAGAAAAACTAGCGAATAGATATATGTTGGCAATTAAAACTGCTATTGTTGCAGGAGTAAATGATGATTATTTGTGTGTAGTAGATAGTCAAGATCAAAATTTGCTATATAACGTATATTATCCAGAAGAAGGAAATAGAGATTTTGAAATAGGACAAGAAATAAAAATATACTTTAATGGAAAGTCAATTAGCTCTGGTAGAAATGGAATAGCCGAACTAAGAAATGTAGGAAAGATTGAAATAATAGATAATGCAAATCATCTTATTCCTGATGAAATATTAAAAAGATTTAATACTACCTATGATGATGTTGAAGTAAGTATAGAAAACTTAACGAATACCGAACTTACACTTACTATAACAGACAATAATGATATTAAATATGAATTTGCAAGTAAATTTTACCTTTCAAAAAATATTGCTGAAAAGACAGATAAAAATCTGATAGAGAATGATGATGGGTCAATCATAATTTTGCCATATGATGGGGACAAATGGCAATTAATTTATGAAACTCCTAATGATATGGAAAATGTAGCAGCAACTGAAACAATAGATGAAAATAGCACAAGGTGGACTTTTGATTGGAGTAAGGTTTATGGATCTTTAGAAAGTGGTGAGTATAGATTTGTTATGGGAGATGCATGTGATGAGCCTAATAGTTTTTTAACAAATGGATATGACAAAGAAATTATTTCTGTTAAATTTACAATAGATGATAATGGACAAGTTATAGATTATGAAGTTAATAAAGGATATTAGTTTAAATTTTTTTTATTCGTTACTACTGAGAAATAATAAACGCCTATTGACAAACTTTGGAAACTGCTGTATAATATATTTTATCCGATACAACAGGTTGAACAAAAAAGGAGGTTTGAAACATGTTCGGTCTTACTGCAACGACAGTTACCAACACTTATGGAATTCGGAATGCTAACCGAAAGGCAGTATCCAAATTTCTGAGCGGAGATGGAGAGGTTCCATCTGTTGCCATTTGGGTAGGGCAATATGTCCTTCATGGTGTCTATGTTGAGAGAATTTTATTCTCAACAGATAAATTGAACAGAAGGATGATATTTGTCCCAATGAAAATCGACGATGAAGTAAACAAACTCATTATCTTTCCTTCAAAATGGAAGATAAGAAACTGTAAAAAAACAGTGAAAGAAATGCAAGAAGTTCTTTCTTCGAGCAAAGTTGAGTTCGAAAAAGAACTCTATGGAAATCAAAAAAAGGAACTCATCAACAAAATTGCCGAAATAGTTGCAAAAACAGCTATCGGCTGACCGAATATTAACCAACCTATCCCCAAGCAGAACATAATTGTTCTGCTTGGGGGAGTTTTTACAGTTATTGTAATTTTAAATTAACAGTGATATAAATAATATTTCTACAAGCAAAAATTTAATATATTTTAACAGTAAAAGTCTAAAATGTAGATGTATCTATTTATAATTTAACGACTGAAGAAATAACTACAACTGTAACGGATGACAATTATATAAAATATAATTTTACTAAAATCTAATTCTATATCCTTTATATTAAGCGTATTTAAAATATTAGAAAGATTTTCCTACTGCTGATATACCTAAAAATGCTAAAAAATAGATGGTGAAGAAGATATGAAAAAAATGCAAATAAAAGCATTACCTTTTATGATACCATCTGTTCTAATTTGTTTTATATGTATGTTTGCAAAAACATTTATAGCAAATGAAAAGGTAATAAATATAGGTTTTCTATTTTTAGGAGTTATCATAGGATTTTTATTGATACTTGTTCACGAATTACTACACGCTATTGCTTTTTCCATTAGTTATATTTTGTTTTAGTAGCAATAGTTTAAAAGAATTAAATGGGATATTATTTGGAATGTCAATAATGGGTATGGTAAGTGTTTATCCTGATATATATAATATATTTAAGATTTTAAAAGTAGTACCAAAAAAAGCTATAATTCAAAATAACAAAAATGAAACATATTATTTTGAATAAAAAATTACAAGTTTTAATAGATTTATAAATAGACTGTTTAATACTTAATGACAATTTGACAAGTATACATAAATTTGATATAATTAATATAAGGCAAGGTTTGTCTGATAGAAAAAAACGGGTAAATTGGAGGAGACGAAATGAAAAAACTAACTGAAGAAATCCAAAAGCTTAACCCTAAGGTAACTTCCGAGCAAGGAGTTACTCGCTTTTCCGGATCTGTGTGGGGGCTACCTTTCATAGAAACGGTAATCATTGATGTTCATGGTGCAAAAGTGCAGGATATAAAGATGCCGGAAGACTGTATTTTTGTTCCCTGCCTCTCCTACGAAGGAGTGGATGCGCTCGTGAAGAGAGCTGACGGTTCGGAAGCAACTTGCTACATCAAAGGAATCGAACCGATTAGCTGGGCCAAGTGGATGGATGACTACTACTCTCGCATTTTGTAATTACAGTGCCCGCTTAGGTAAGCCTCTTAAGCTAACCTGACCCAATGGCGGTGGTGTAAACCACCGCCATTGGGTTGTTAAAATGAATGAATGTTTTGATATGTATAAAGGCATTTCTTCTTCTTTGGGTAGTAAACAAAGATACTTATTGACAAAACAAAGCATTATAATTATTTATACGAAGGAATATGATATTGCAAGATGGTTAATGAAAAAATAATAATTTATAGAGCAAATCTAAAATGCAATAGATTTGCTCTTTTTAAATCAACATGTTGAATAATAAAAAAATAAATGTTAAAATATGTAGGAAACTACATTAGCGAGGTAAAATATGCAAGAAAATATTGGATTTTTAATAAAAAAAATTCTGATAGACTGTTATCAGAATTAGATTATAATTAAAAAAATATGATATTACAGCAAGGCAATTAGAAGTATTAGATTATATTAAAGAAAATAAAAGTTGTTCGCAGAAAGATTTAGTAGAATTTTTTGGGATAAGACATACAACAGTAATAGATTTAATAAAAAAGTTGCAAGAAAAAGAACTTATAAACAAAAAAGCAGTTTATAAGGCAATGGAACAAGGAGTTGAAGATATATTAAGATGGCAAATACAAGCAGGATATATAGTTATCCCTGGTTCAAGTAATCCAGACCATATTGCAGAAAATTATGATATTTTTACTTTTGAATTGAGTGAAAAAGATATGAATAATATTGCAAATATTAATATAAGTCAAAGATATGAAAATTGGTAATTACAAGTTTTTAAATTACTTTATATGAAAATATAGAGTAATTTTTCTTTTTATGGTAATATAAAATAAGAGAAAGAAATATGTCAAAATAAAGGAAGGCTAAAATTATGGTAGATAAAATAGAAATAAAAGGTGCAAAAGTTCATAATTTAAAAAATATAGATGTAGATATTCCACTCAATAGAATTGTAGCAATATCAGGAGTATCTGGAAGCGGTAAATCATCTTTGGCATTGGGAGTGCTTTATGCAGAAGGTTCAAGAAGGTATTTAGAAGCACTATCTACATACACTAGAAGAAGAATTTCACAAGGAGAAAAAGCGAAAGTTGACAGTATTCTTCATGTACCAAGTGCACTAGCATTACATCAAAGACCAAATGTTCCTAGTATAAGGTCAACGTTTGGAACTGCAACAGAGCTTTTAAATTCTGTTAGGTTATTATTTTCAAGATGTGGAAATTATATATGTCCTAACGGACATATTCTACCAGCAAGTGTGAATGTTGCTAGGGAGGAAAAGCTAGAGTGTCCAGTATGCCATGAAAAATTTAGCGGACTGGGTGCGGAAGAATATGCATTTAATTCATCTGGTGCTTGTCCTAAGTGTGGTGGAATTGGTACTATAGAAACTGTAAACATGGATTCTTTAATTCCAAATAAAGATTTGACAATTGATGAAGGGGCAGTTGCACCATGGAATAGTTTAATGTGGTCTTTAATGACAGATGTATGCCGTGCAATGGGAGTGAGAACTGATGTACCATTTAAAGATTTAACCAAGGAAGAGCAAGACATTGTATATGACGGACCAATGGAGAAAAAGCACATTTTTTATAGACCTAAAAATGGAGACACAGCTATAGCTACGGAGATGGATTTTACTTATTATAGTGCTAAGGCAACTGTTTTAAATGCTTTGAAAAAAGTAAAAGATGAAAAAAGCATGAGCAGAGTTTCAAAATTTTTAAAACAAGATGTTTGTCCTGAATGTCATGGCTCTAGAATAAATAAAAGGGCTAATTCTACTTTGTTGGGTGGTAAAAACTTAACTGAGGTTTGCCATATGAGCCTTAGAGATTTAACTTCATGGCTTCCAAAAGTTGTAGATGAATTAAATGATGAAGTTAGACAAATGGGAAAAAACATATTAGAAGAATTTATGCTAAATGCTGATGCTTTACTTTCATTAGGGTTAGGATATTTGACATTAGATAGAGCAAGCAATACATTGTCTACTGGAGAATTGCAAAGGGTACAACTTGCTAAAACTGTAAGAAATAGAACTACGGGAGTTTTATATGTTTTAGATGAGCCTTCAATCGGACTTCATCCTGCAAATGTAGATGGATTAATTAATTTGATGAGGCAACTTATTAAGGATGGCAACTCTGTTGTTTTAGTAGACCATGATACACGAATTCTTAAAATAGCGGACTATATGATAGAAATTGGACCAGAAGCGGGAGCAAAAGGCGGAGAAATTATTGCCAAAGGTACAATAGAAGATATTATAAAAAATAATAATTCAATAATTGGACCATATTTGAGTAATAAAGAAGAAATCAAAATACGTGAAAAAGTCAACAAAGAAGACATTTTTAAGTTTGGGAAAATAAGTTTAAGTACAGATTCTATTCATACGGTAAAGCCACTTAGTATAGAAATACCAAAAGGAAGATTAACAACAATAACAGGAATGTCTGGAAGTGGCAAAACTACAATGATTCTGGAATCTTTATATCCAGCAATTAAAGCAAAACTTAATAATGAGACTATGCCATCACATATAAAAGAATTAAAAGCTGACTGGGTAAACAAAATAGACTTGATAGATGCAACTCCAATTGGAAACAATGTAAGAAGTACAGTTGCAACTTATTCAGGAGTGTTTGACGATTTAAGAAAATTATATGGGAAAGTAAGTAAAGATTATACAGCAAGCGATTTTTCATATAATACTGGAAAATTAAAATGCGAAGCTTGTGATGGAACCGGAATTATATCTATGGATGTTCAATTCTTACCTGATATAGAGATGACGTGCAGTTCTTGTGATGGTACGAGATACTCTCATGATGTAGATGATATATTGTATAACAAATATTCTATTAAAGATGTTATGAAGCTAACCATAAGACAAGCATTAGAAGTATTTAAGGACAATAAAAAAATTAGAGATAAATTACAAGTTTTAGTAGATTTAGGAATAGGCTATTTAACACTTGGAGAGGCAACTCCAGCTTTATCCGGAGGAGAGGCACAAAGATTGAAGCTTGCCTCAGAAATTGGCAAAATTCAAGATGGAAGCGTATTTATATTTGATGAGCCAAGTATAGGTTTGCATCCTCAAGATGTAAAAACATTATTAAATGTATTTCAAAAGTTGATTGATAATGGTGCTACAATAATTGTAATTGAACACGACTTGGATGTAATTAAAAATTCTGATTATATTATAGATATGGGACCAGAAGGCGGATACCTTGGAGGTGAGGTTGTTGCCTCAGGAACTGTGCAAGATATAAAGGAAAATAAGAAAAGCATTACGGGAAGGTATTTGTAACTGAATGCTGAATATTTAAATTATTAGAAGAAAAGAGTTTAGAATATAATAATAATTTTTCGTGGGTGAATTGTATAATGAAAAAAATATTAGTTGTAGAAGATGATGTGGATATACATAATTTAATAAAAAATGTATTAGAAAAAGAAAGGTATGATGTAATAAGTGCATATTCTGGAACAGAAGCATTATTATTAATTGAAAAGAAAGACCTAGATTTAATATTATTAGATTTAATGATACCTGGACTAAGTGGAGAAGAAATAATTAAGAAAGTTAAGAATATACCAATTATAGTTATAAGTGCCAAAATATCATCCGAAGATAAAGTAAATGCATTATCTATAGGAGCAAATGACTATATTACTAAACCTTTTGATACAAATGAGCTTTTAGCAAGAATAAAAGTTCAATTACGCTTAAGTAAAAAAGATAATAATGTAAGTTTAAGTTATAAAGATATGATTTTAGATAAGAACTCACATACATTATATATAAAGGATAAGAATATTAATTTGACAAAAACTGAATATACAATATTAAGACAATTATTATTAAATCCAAAACAAATTATAACAAAAACTAAATTAATTCAACTACTAAATGAGAATGATAAAATAAATCTTGAAACTCAAGTATGTGATGAAAACTCTTTAAAAGTTCATATAAGCAATATAAGGAAAAAAATAAAAAAAGTTACAGAGCAACAATATATAGAATCTGTATGGGGAATTGGTTTTAAATTGTATGACTAAAAATCTTAACTATTTTTTTACTAATCCTTAACTATTTTCTTAACTGTTTTATGATAATGTATTTCATAAGAAAGGAGAAGAAAATGGAATATATTTTAGAAGCAAAGAATATTGAGAAAAAATATGGTCATTTTAAAGCATTAGACAATCTTAATATGCACATTCCAAAAGGTGCTATATATGGGTTGATTGGAAAAAATGGAGCAGGAAAGACTACTTTAATAAGATTACTTTGTGGTTTACAAAGGCCTACGTCAGGGGAATATACTCTTTATGGTACTTTAAATAATAGCAGAAAAATTGCTGAAGAAAGAAAGAGAGTAGGAGGGATTGTAGAAACGCCATCTATTTGTTTAGATATGACGGCTGAAGATAATCTCAAAGAACAATATAAAATTATAGGTTTACCTTCTTATGACAATTTACAAGAAATACTAGAATTGGTCAGATTAAACAATACAGGTAAGAAAACTGCTAAACATTTTTCTCTAGGAATGAAACAAAGACTGGGCTTAGCAATTAGCTTAGTTGGAAATCCGGATTTATTAATTTTAGATGAACCTATAAATGGATTAGACCCAGAAGGAATTATAGAAATTAGAGAATTAATTTTAAGACTTAATAAAGAAAAAGGAATTACTTTTCTGATTTCTAGTCATTATTTAGATGAACTGTCTAAAATTGCAACTTTTTACGGCATTATAGACAAAGGAAAAATTATTAAAGAAATTGATAAAGATGAATTAGAACAAAATTTTAGAACAAGAACACAAATTAATGTATCTAATTTAAAAGAATGTGTTAAGTATTTAGAAGAAAAAAATTTCACTTATAAAGTTATTTCTGATAGTATAGTAGACATATATGAAAAAATAAATGTATCGGAACTTGTTATTGCACTCTCAAAAAGAAATTGTATAGTAAATGATTATCAAGAAAAAGGAGAATCATTAGAAAATTACTATTTGAACTTAATAGGAGGTGCAAAAAATGATTAAATTATTGAAAGCAGGGTTTTTTAGATTAAAAAAAGATGTTATATTTTGGTTATTTATATTTTTAACTATTGGAATGGCAGGATTCACATTATTTAGATATTTATCTGTTGAAGGAGCATATTTAGATAAAATTTTAAATGAATTTATAATGTATATAGGACTTTTTATAGCAATATTTGTAAGTATTTTTGTTGGTAAAGAATATGGGCAAGGTATTATAAGAAATAAAATAATTGTTGGACATAGTAGGATTTCAATTTTTTTATCAAACCTTATAATTAGCATAGTAGTTTCGCTTTTATGCGAATTGATTTATTTAATAATAGTTTTTTTGATTGGAATACCTTTATTTGGGCAAATGCAAATGTCATTTTCTCAATTTGCAATAGTGCTATTAAATACAGCTTTAGTTATCATATCATTTTGTTCTATTTATAATTTTATAACAATGATATGTTCAGAAATAACAATATCAATAAGTATATGTATAATTCTATTTGTAGCAATGTTTGTTGCACAAGCAGCATTGGGCTTTACAGCGAATAGTAATAAATATATTTATCACACTTATAGAGATGAAAATGGTAATAGCTACATTATTAACCAAGAACCTAATCCAAATTATCCAGGAGATGAAAAAGTTAAACAAGCGAGAATGCTTTATCTTTTTGTTCCGCAAGGACAGGCTATGGAAATTGAAAGTGGCAATTTAGAATATTGGGTACAAATGACTATTAGCTCTATCATTTTAATATGTGTAGTAAATATTGTTGGAGTATGTATTTTTTCTAAAAAAGAATTAAAATAAGGGGGGAAAAGTGAATATTGGCTTATTAATAATAACAATCATATTGTTTTTGATTTGTATATTTCTTGCAGTCAAATTATATGTAATTAAACAATCAATTAAAGAAATCGAAAAATCTTTTTCCAAGATATTGAGAACAGACACTAATAATACAATAGCAATATCTTCATCAGATAAAGATATTAAAAATTTAACTATAAATTTAAATAATAATTTATCAGAGTTAAGAGGACAAAAGTTGCAATACAAAAATGGAAACCAAGAGCTAAAAAAAATAATAACTAATATTTCACATGATTTAAGGACTCCATTAACAGCTATAAAAGGATATGTTGATTTAATTGAGCAAGAAAAATTATCTAATAATCAGAAAAAATATTTAAAAGTAATACAAAAAAAGTCAAATGAATTAACTGAACTTACGGGTCAATTGTTTGAATATACAAAGCTGATAGACATTGATGTAAAAATTAAAAAAGAAGAATGTTGTATAAATGAAATTTTGGAAGAAACGTTGGTGAGCTATTATAGTATATTTAAGGAACAAGATATTATTCCAAACATTTCAATTTGCAGTACAAAGGTATATAAAATTGTAAATAAAATTTCAATTATAAGGGTATTTGAAAATATTTTATCAAATGTTATTAAATATAGTAATGGAGATTTAAAGGTCGAGATGCAAGAGAATGGAACAATTACTTTCTCTAATAAGGCCACTTCTTTAGATGAAACAACAGTTCAAAAGATTTTTGACAGATATTTTTCGGTAGAAAATGCAAAAGAGTCAACTGGTATAGGGTTATCGATTGCTAAACAATTAGTAGAATTAAATAATGGCAGTATAAAGGCGGAATATGTGAATGGATATTTAATTATTGAAATTAAACTTTAATATAAACCATAAGATTAGAAAATTATTCTCTATTTTTTAACTTTAGGGATAGCTCATAAAAGATTATTCTTTTATGAGCTTTAAAAATTCTATAACTTCTTTTTTAGGATTTTTTGAATATAAAGTACCATAAGGAATTGTGTATTTTGTATCAAGAGGAAGAGTAACTAAAGATGGGTGTAAATCTTTCCAACAATTTAGAGTAATTAGTAAAATACCGTTTGTTTCAGCCTTATTAAATGTTTCTAAATCATAATAATTATGAACCAGAAACGGTAGAACAATTTATGGTTTGGGGTGGAAGAAAATAAAAAAGAGGAAATAGAGTAGAGAACTATAAAGAGTAGTTCTCTTTTTTCTTAAGAATCAGTTATTTATTCGATTGATAAAAATATTTAATTATGATAGAATTAAGGCAAATAGTAATTTATCCATAAGGTTAATTTGAAAAATGGAAGGAATTAATGGTGATATGAAAAACAAGAAGAAAATAATTTTAATA
>CAKNIU010000003.1 GCA_930980675.1 uncultured Clostridium sp. | reverse complement strand
CACCATTTAAAGTATCTTTTAATAGTTCTAATACTTCATCAAACATAATCTATCCTCCTATTTTATTTTTGCTAGTATATCTTGAAATTTAGCATAGTTTACCTTTACTCCATCATCTAAATCAATTTTTATTCTTTGATTTGCAATATGTGCAATTTTCTCGTCATATTCTTTTATTTCTTGTAATTTAGCATTTAAGTCGGCTTGTCTTTTTTGTGTTTCTTTTTTATCTATCATTGATAATTCTGTAGTAAGTTTATAATTTATATCAGATAATAGTTTTTCATAAGTTGTTTGCATTCTGTGTAAATAATCTAATCTGATTTTAGGCACTAAATTTTCATTATATCTGTGCATATATATTAGTGCTTTAAATCCATTTTTCTTTCCACTATCAAATAGCCAATATATAGGTCTTTTTTGATATATTTTAACGTGATCATTAAAGAAATCATTTACAAAATATCTTCTAATAGTATCTTCGCTTGTTTCAGTTCCTTTTTTGCCTAGAGTATCTGCAATAAAATCAAGGTTTTCATTTAATGTTTCTTTGCCATAAACAACACTTATAAACTTCTTAAATCTTTCAACAATGTCATCTCCCAAATATGCTTCGTCAGTTATAGGAATAACATTATCATTATCAACTTCAAAAGATAATTCTATTTCTTTTCCATTATCATTTAAAACTTTATAATTTGCTTGACTAGCACCTGCCCAACCACCATATTCGCTTTTATGTTTTTTATATACTTTATCAAAATCTCCACCTGCATACACTAATCCTTCTTTATCAAGTGAGTATCTTCCAAACATACAACCGACTGCATAACTAATTAGCGATTTAATTTCTCTTATTATATCTGCTTTGTGAACAGTAATAGATTTATCCTCTACTATTTTAGTTAATGCACCTTTTAAATCATACATGTTTATAAAAAGCTCATTTATTTTTTCTTCGTTATCTTTTAAAACTTTAAACCTATTATTACAAATATTTTGCCAGTATATAAACATTCTTTCTAGTTTAACTTTATTTATAATGTCCTTCGAATTAATTTTTGGCAATAATGGATGTCTACTAAAATCCCAACTTGTTTCAAAAGAATCCCAGTCTTCTTTAGCCAGCTCAACACACTTTTTAGACAATTCTTTAATTTCTTTATTATTTTCCTTAATATATGGTAAATTTTTTATATCTCCAACTTGAAAGTTTATAGTTGGATTTAGCATCTTTAAAAAATTAATTGTGATTTTACTACACAAAAAAGCAAGTATCATAAAAGTCTCTTTGTTATCTTTAGGAAATCCCGAAGATCCTCCAACATCAAAGACAAAACCATCACTAGACAGCCTTGCAGCAAAATTATCATTTCCTATTAATGACCACGTTATTCCATCTTTGAAATAATATTCTCTAGAAGGTAGATGGTTTCCCTCATTAGATAGTAACTTAAAGTTATGTTTATTAAATTTTATTACATATTCTCTATTACCATACCATTTTCGAAAATCCCCGCCTTTATTATATGGTGCATACAATTTTCCACTATTTAAGAAATAGTTAACACTTTTAAATCCAAAACCTATATCTTTAAAATTAACTTCTGTCCATAGCCTTACATATTTTTCATTATTTCCAGTAGCCAATCCTTGCTTAATCTCCATATAATTTTCTAATCTTAATGTACTATCTTTTAGAATATTCTTTTCTTTATTCGTAATCCAATATGCAAAAATTGTATCAGGCATATTTAAAAAGTCATCATTTTTATTATAATAAAATTCTTTTTTTTCTATTTTACTCAAGAAAACTTTCTCTTTATCATCATTTGTTTTTCCCGTATTCAAATTTATATAAATGCCTTTACTATTATCTAAATCTTTCTTTAAAATAAATGTAGTAGCATGGGCTACTTGTGAATTTAATTCTGGGAAACTATTATATCCAATTTGTAATAAAGATTTTATAGTACATAAATTTAATATATCATTTCTAGTTTCAGCATAACTTGATAGGAATAGAAGAGATTGCATTGTTATCATTCCAATATATCCATCTTTTTGGCTAAATATAATACATCTTTTGATAAAAGCTGAAAATAAATCATGTTTTTCATAAAAATAAATTTTGTGTAAGTAATTTTTTAGTTGCTTACTCATCCACTTATTTGCCATATACGGAGGATTAGTTATAACAATATTATATTGTTTGGATAATATTCGTGCAATTTTAATTAAAGGAATTACCCTTTTCCTTAATTCGATACCTAATATTGTTGTATCTTCATATATATTCTTTTCTAATTCTAAATAATCTTTATAATTTAAATTTAGTAAAGAGCCAATTTCTTTTGCATCTTTAAAACGGTCAATTAAATATTGTGCCTCTTCTTTTAAGATTTCGCTATTAATATTATCAATACTAGCTTGAGAAATGTTATTTGATTCTTGAATACTCATCACATTCAAATTTCTTACTATCTCTTTATTAAATATTTCCTTATCATATTCTCTTGCTTTTAGCAGAACAGATAATATAGATAATTGTCCTGCCCTATCGTCTATATCTAATCCATATAAGTTATTTTCTAGTATCATTTCTGCAATATTTTTTTTACTATACCCATAAGATTCATATATTTGAAATAAAACTTCAAACATATAAACTAGAATATGTCCACTTCCACAACAAGGATCAATACACTTAATATCTTTTGGATCAATTTTCACTAGTTTTTTAACTAATGTATTATTAAATTCTTTTACCATCATATTGCTTACTTCTTTGACTGTAAGTGGTTTTTCCTCTAAATTTATATTATCCTTAATAAAATATTTCCAATTTTTTATTAAATCCACACTTCCATTATGTTCTATCCAATATCTTCCCAATGAATTTTCAACCATATATTTTACAATCCAATCCGGTGTAAATAGTTGCGTTGCATAAGGAATTTCATTTTTTTTGTATGCTTTTTTAGCAGAAATTACTCTGTCTTTTTCAGTCTGATTATAATACTGATACATCCAACCTATTATCTCTACTTGATTATAATTGCTTTCTGGTACTTCTTTTATAATTTTTGTAACAAAACCTGTGTCATTCAACAAATTATCTGGTATTAAAATATCAATATAATCAGTAACTCCATCAAATACCTGTGGAATTACCCTACCAAGTTTTTTGCACACTAATAATAAAACATATTTAAACTTTTCGTTATCATCTTTTAATTCGACATATTTTTCTTTTTTAAAATTTATATCTAATTCCGGGTTCATTAAATTAGTAAACTTTAATATTTCCGGATCTAGAGTATTATCTTTTGATGATAATACTCTGATTCCTAAACTTTGATTATCTCTTGTTAATGGTAGCATATTATTGATTTCCATATACCTAATAGCAATTATTCTATTAAACCAAGTATATGCTGCTTCCTCTATTACTTGTTCAAGAGATAATTCTTTTATTCTTTTGATCAAAAGTTCACGTTTTTTATATTCTTCGTGTGTTAGACTTAATGAATGTTTTTCATTAGATAAAATATATAGTTCTCCTTTTTGTTCATTTTTAAATTCTTCATCAACATAAAAGGTATTTATTTTATTTTTTATTTTCTCCATTAAATCTTGTCTTGATTCAATAGCAAACTTTTTTAATATGGCTTTATCCATTATTTACCTCCAAATATTTCTTCTCCATAATCTTCACAATAGTCAACATTTTCAATCATTAAATATGTATTTTCAGCTTTATAATTCATCTTTTCTTTATTTGACCCTAAGCAATTATCATTACCAATTTTCATACTATCGACTTTAATTAAATTTGCCCAAAATCTTCCTGTTGTTACTACACCATTTGCATTAATAAAACTTATATTAGCTATAATATCAATATATGGACTATATAATAAATATTGTTTTATATTATCCATCTGTTTGTTACTTACCAATGCTCTACTAGAAAATACCACAATACCATCATTTATTATTGTTAGTGGTTTATATTCCTTTTGATAACTCGACAAATGTAGAATTTCTTTATACTTCTTTTGGTTATCTTTCACTTCAGAATTATATGATATTAGCACATCATTTAATATTACGGCAGTTGGATAATTATCATTTAAATTCTTAAAGTTCAATTCAATATCAAGATAATTCGCTCCATTAACTTTTACATCTTTGCCCATTAAAATATTTTGAGTTTGATCTAAATTTCCAGTTGAAACAGAATCAATTGCAATTGTTAAAGTCAGTGGACTATCTGTAAAGGTCAAGTAAGAATAACCTTTTCTTTTTCTATCATCTATATCTATTTTTCTATTTTCTTCTTGCTCATTTTTTATTGTAAAATATATTCCTATATATGTGCTCAATCCTCCAATTAATCCCCCGACTATTGCACCAATAATTCCAAACCAGTCATATTGACTTGTAAACTGATCTAATGGAAAGATATTTCTTATGTTAATATAGTCTAAAACTATAGTTGCAAATATCAAAATAGCTATAATAATAATGAAGATTATTATTAGTAGCATTATACTTTTACTTATATTTTTATTCATCGAATACTACTCCTATCTAATAGTCAAGTTATTATTCTTTTCAAATTCTTTTAATAGTTTTTCTTTTAATTCTTCTATGTATTTATCAATATCTTCTTTTGAATTAATTTCATAAGAGTGATTCATTAAACTATCCGTTCTTATTATTGTTCTTCTAACAATTTTTTCTTCTTTTACCTCTCCTGTTTCATCGGTTGCATTTTTCTTGCTCTTTTCATATTCTAATGCATTAATAAAACTATCCTTTAATTGGTCTATTCTTGTTTGTTGAGCAAATATATCTTTTAATTCATTAGATCTTTCTAATGTACTAATAACATTTTTGCAAGTGTCAATATATGGCTTGCCAAATTCTGTATCAATTCCTGCATTCTTTACTTCATTTTCTATATATTCAATAGTATCATTTATCATTTTTATAATTGGCTCAGATTTAACATCATACATATTAGTTAATATATCAATTAAGTCTTTCCTTAATGTTGGTAATTCGTGTATATCACTATAAGGCTCATTTGAAGTAAGAATAGTAACCATTTTATTAACAACATTTAAAAGTTCATCAGTTTTATCAGCATAATCTTTATTATTATCATAAATAGTAATTATTTTCTTTGCCTCATCAAATTGCTCTTTTTGTGTTCCATTAAAGAAATCCAATACCATTTCTATTTTTGGTGCTAATGCAATAAGTTCATCTTTAAAATTTGATACTTCCTTAAAGAACTCACCAACATCTCTTATCTTTAATAATCTTTCAATTAGATTAGTTGCTTCATCTTTTACAGCTTGTCCTGGATATTGGTAATTACTACCAGAAGCATAATAATATCCTGCTATTCTATTTAACTTATTTAATGTATTTTGAAGACAATCATTTTTAAAATCTTCTACCATACCGTCTTCATCATCTCTTAAACTCATAACATTGAAAGCATTTCTTGCAACTGATTTTAAATCATTTATTAAATTTATATCAATTTTTTGTCTAATCTTAATGATTGTTCTGTCATAGTAATCTCTTTTTAAAATCTTTGTTAATGTATCTTCTGAAGTTACATTTTGAACTTCATTATTATAAATTAAAGATACTACTTCATCTTTTAATAACCTTGTTAATAAATATAATATATCTTCATCTAAAAATCCATAAGGTGCTGTTCCAAAATCTTGTAATAAAGTTTTTATTGTTATTGGCATACCAAACGCATTTTTTTCTTCACAATATTCTTTCATTGCGTCATAAGCCTTTTGATTAACAAATTCTACTTCATTGCCAAGCATATTTTGTCTGTTTTCGTGGAATAAGTCTTTTATATCTTGTGTACAAAAATTATGTTTTATATATGAAAATTTTGTATAAATATTATTTATTAAAATTTCTAATGCTTCATTAACTCTTGCTTTTGCTTCTTTTGCATTTATGTTTTGTCTATCTCCTGCAATAATAATTTCTGCTTCATTTAGTTCTTCTTTAATATTTTCTTTAACTCTTATTTCTGCATTTTCTATTTCTCTTTGTTTTGCTCTAATTATATCTTCAACTTGCTCAGTTTGATTTACTCCAATTTTTTGTCTTCTATATTCTTCTACTTGCAAGTAATTTCTTATTTCATCATAAATTAAATTTGAAATTTCTAGTTTAATGAATACATAATTATTTTCTCTAGCAGATTGCATTATAATTTCCGTATCGTTTTCTTCTGGAAATTTTGTTATAACTTTTATTCCTATCTCATATTCTTGTGAGTATTTAACGTTGTTTATATATTTGGTAAGTGGAAAATTCTTATTCTTATATGCAAATTTATTATCAGTTAATATATAATCGAATACTATTCTTTTTAAATAGTCTGTAATTCGGTTTTCGTCAATATATATTCTTTTAATCTCTCTATTTATTTCCTGTTCTTCATCTGTTAAGAATTTATATACATCATTATTTCTTTGAATTAAAGTTTGAGCCTCTAATCTTCTTAATGAGTCTGCTATTTCTTTCTTAATTGTTATTTTATCATCTTCAATATTTGATACGTATAATGTTGCTAAATTATCAATATTAGCAGGTATTTCTTTTATATTTTTAAGCATAAATAGCATTTTTAATACTTTAATATCTATTTCTTTTAATTCTCCACTTTTTACAGTATCAATAGCATTGTTTATAACTATTTTAACTTGATGTTCTAAAAATTGTTCAATAGTATCATAAAAAGCATAAAATGGAATAAGAGTTCCTACTTCGCTATCTCCAAATCTTTTTGCAGTTTCTTGAAATGCACCTAGTAATGATCTTTCTCCACTTGACAAATGTTTTCCTGCATATCCGTGCTTTCTTATATCAGTAAATACATCTTGAAGCAACTTAAATTGATATGGAATAAAAGGATATGTTTCTGCAAAGTCTTCACTATCTTCATATACTTTTTGATAAGTTGCATTTTTAAAAGTTAATAGATTTCTTATAATAGATTCTTCTTTGTCATAAATCATCTTTAAACTTGTTTTTGCTTCATCTGTTTTATCAAGTATTCTTTTCTTGATAACTTCATCTATATCTGAACTTGACAGAGAAAGTTTTGTATCAAATCTTCCTTGAATTTTTGAAAAATCATTGCCTTGAACTTTTACAACATCATCTATTGCTTCTTGTGATGTTACAATAACCCAAGCCTTTCCACCACATTCTAATCCTAAATCTTCTACTATTGTTTGTAGATTTAACATTAAACCTCTATCATCCCCAATATATTGTCCAATCTCATCGACTAAAAATACAACGTGATGATTATTACCTTTAGATTTAATGTAATCTCTAACTCTTTCTGCAAATTTTTCTACTGATAATGTATAATTTTTTTCTGTTCTTTCTACTATATTTCTTGCTTCTTCTATTGATTTGCCTAAAACTTCTGCATAAGTTTTAGCAAATTCATCTTCTATAAATTGAATTACATCCCTCTTTTCTTCCCAAATTGCATTTGCATTTTTTTGAAAAGCCTTTTTAAATTCATCATATTTTCCTTGGCTGATAATATACCTTTCTATTTCTGCAACAAAAGAAGTGGTTGAAAGCCCCATTTTTTGATTAAATACTTTTTCAAACACATCAAGTATCTTATCTTTTGTTCCATTACTATTTTCTGTTTTTGAATCAATGTTAAATAATATTACATCCGTTGGTATACTACCTGCTCTTTTTATGTCTGCAAGTAGCATTTTATCATCTATTTTATCATCAAAATAATCTACAGCTGCTTTTCCATTTACTATTTTATTTTCTAATAAATAAGATATTATCTTTAAAAAATGAGATTTACCACTTCCAAAGAACCCTGAAATCCAGACTCCCATCTTTTCTGTATTACCATTTATTCCTGCATTATATGCCTCAAAAAAACTATGAAAATGTTTTAACAATTCATCTGTTACAACATATTCGTCTAGTTCTTGACTAATAAAGTTTTCATCATCTACCTTTATAACACCTTGAATTTCTCTTTCAATATCTTTAGCATATAGCTTCTTTAATTTCTCCATTTTAAATTTCCCCCTATTTTCTACTTACAAATTGAAATGCTCTATAATAATTATCGTTTTCTAATATATTAAATAGTTTAAAACTCTGTCCATCATAATAACCTGGATAAAACATTATTAAAGGATTATTAGTTATAACACTTTGTAAACTATTTAATATTGTGTGTCCCCTTACTATTCCATAACATTTTCCTATACCAGTTATTATAATAATTTGATTTGGCTCTATTTCACTTTTTATTTTTTTTACTATTATATTCTTGCCAGAACCAATTCCTACAGTTTTTGAAATTAAATCATTTAAATATTTAGCTCCTTTTTTCTTTTCAAATTCAAAACATTTTTCTAAAAATCCATTTTCCTTAAGAATATCTATGATAATATCATATATATCAAATACTTTTATATTTAATTTCGTCCTTTTCATTAAATAATTTTCTAAATAATCTCTCACGACATATTCATCTTCTGGGTCATAATCAAAAACGTGAAAATTAATTTCATTTCCAAGTCCATTTGATTCAAATAAAGCTTTATTACTAAGCTTATTAGTCATTTCTTGCAATCTATAATTTATATTTTTCATTTATATTAGTCCCCCTATTGCCTTTGCATATACCAAGTCTCCATTTTTTTCCAGCATAGTTATAAACTTTTCCTTTAATAATGGTCTTACAATCTTAAACCTATCCTTTTCTTTTATTACTAATCCTGAATCTTGTAATATTTTCATTATTACTTGTTTTAGCTTTGCAGATGTAGATTCTGTTCTTTCTTTCAAAGTTTTACTTAGCACACATTTTTCTTCATACCAGTTATCTATATCAAACTTTTCTATATATTCTTTTCTCATATACAATTTATATTTATAAACTTCTATAACAAAATCTCTTACCAATTTATCTGTTTTCATTATAGCATACAATAAAATGTATTTACTTGTTTCTATATCAGTATAAACAAATTCTTCCAGCATTTCATGATTCATCACATTAAGTCTCCTAAATATTGGAGAATTAACTCTTACTATACTTTTAGTTGATTTATATTTAATTAAATTTTCTTCTATATTCTTTTTTTTCAAATCTTCAGGGCTGATTCCATCTAACAAATATTTAGCAAGTATTTTAGTTTCGCTATACATAAATGGTTCTCCTGTTAGCTTTGCACTATAATCTTCCATAAAAACTCCTTATCATATTTAATTATATATATTTTATCATATAACTTTAATTCTGTATATGATTTTAGGAATTTTTTATCAATATTCGCAGAATTTCAGTTAATCATTCCAAAATGTTCGCAAATTAAAAATTATTATTTCTTATACTTTAATAATCTAATAAAAAACTATTAATTTTCCTGTTGTTCTATCCATTCCATAATTCTCAACTTATTAGCTACATAACTATTCTTTGTCATTATTAAAGTTAAGTCATACACAATTATATAATTGCATAATTATATAGACTTATTTTAAAATTCTTATTTTTATTTTAAAATGCTTTGTACCTAATTTTTAGTTTCTACTAATTCACCTTTATTTGACTTTTGCGCTTTTACCATATTAAATACTTTAACAAATTCAGAATGTGTTGGAATAATTATTGAATAAGACTTTGAACCAGTTTGTATAATTACACCGTCTTTTGCATCTATAATGGCTGTAATTTTATTTAATGGTTTATCAAAACTTTCTTTTGCTGAAATATAAATAACTCTCATATTAGTCAAACATAATGTTCCATTATATTTTGTTCTTTGTGTTTCTCTAATAGCCTTCTCTCCAGAGCCTCCAGTTCTATAAGTTATCCCTTTCATAATTCTAATGCTCACGCCACTACTTTTACCAGTATATCCTGTCATTACAGTTTTGTCTTCAAAAGTATAACCTCTATCAGCATAATGGCATATTTCACCATCTTTTAAATTTAAATTTTCTACAGCTATTTCTGGTAATTCACCATTACTTATTTTTTCCAATATTTTTTGGTTCATAAGTGACTTTAAAGATTTCTCGGATGTATTTCCAGTAAGCTCTTTATAAATATCTATAATCCATCCTACTCCCAATAATCCTAATGTGCAAAAATATAAAATTCCCATTTTATAGTCTTTATCCAAAAACTTATGTACTCCTAACATTCCAAAACATACTACTATAAACAATCTTACTTCTTTTTTTAATCTATCTTCCCCCTTAGGCTTTATAAAATTTTTCAAGTTAAATATTTTATATCACTAATTCAATTTTAAAACAATACCTTGAAATTCTCTCTAACAGTTATGTCTCCTTCTCCACCTCATACCCTGCAATTTTATATCCTCTCATTCTTCGTTCAAACATCTTATCCAAGACTTTCATATTATCCAAATAATCATAAACTATCACCTTGTTCTTTCCGTCATGCTCTCTATGAAGTCTTCCCACGTATTGGATAATTCTACCTTTCCAAGATACTGGCATCGTCAAAAATAAAGTATCAAGCCTGCTATCATCAAAGCCTTCACCTATTGAACTACTTGTTGCTAAAATTATTCTAGGTCTGCCTTCTTCATCCGCTTCTCTTAATATATTTTGCACCTCAACTGCCTGCTTTTTTCCCATGGTCCCTTTATAAATTACTACAGGTATACCTAACCCTTTTAACTTTTCATCCAAACCTTCTTTTAGAATTTTCAAATGGTCTACTCTTTCAGTTAATACAATAGGTATCCTTCCTTCTAATACGCTTTGCTTAATGTCTTCAATTATAATTTCGTTTCTAAATACATTATTGCACATATCATTAAGAAGTTCTGAAATTTGTAACTTCTGCTTTTCTTCTTCTCCAATGAATTTATATCCAGTATTTTTAACAATTACAACATGTTCCATTTTTCTATTTTGTTTTAGCTCACGATTTGCAACTCTAACACGTATATCTCCACATTGCATATAAATAATTTTATGCAATCCATCTTTCCTTGTTGGCGTTGCTGTTAGACCATAGACATATTTACTTCTTATTGCTTTCATTACTTGCTCAAAGCCATAAGCTGCCACATGATGACATTCATCTACAATAACTAAGCCATAATTTTTGACTAAGTCTTCCATATTTTCTTTTTTCGTCAAAGATTGAACACTCGCAATGTCTAATTTACCATTTAAATTTTCTTTGCTTGCACCTATTTGTCCTATTTCTTTTTTGTTTATATCTAAGAAATATGATAATCTTTCTTTCCATTGTTCTAAAAGACTATTTCTATTAACTAAAACTAAAGCATTAACTTTTAGCTTTGAAATAATTTTTGCTGCTATAACTGTTTTTCCAAATCCTGTTGTAGCGCACAATACTCCAGTATCATATTTAAGTAATTCATTCATTACTTTTTCTTGCTTTTTATTTAACGTTTCAACAAAATTATAATCAGTTTTTACTCCTAATTCTCTATTATCTTTTATAATTAATTTAACATTACTTTTCTCGCATATTGTTCTAATTTTGTCCATACACCCTCTAGGTAGTATTAGAAATCTTTCATCTTCTTCAAAACAACTAATAATTCTAGGTGTTTTATAAATAGGTAATCTCAATCTTTGTTTTTCATAAAATTCTGGATTTGTAAAACTTGCTAATCTTTTCAAATATGATATTTCATTTGGCAAAAGCTTCAATTTTTTTACATATATTTGATTATCTAAAATGCATTCTATATTATTTGAAAATATAATATCTTTTATATTTTCTTTTTTAGGTATTTCTTCATCCCCAGTAATTTCTGTTGTTTCAGGTTCAGCAAAGTCTTCATTAGCGTATTTTTCTACTATAGCATATATTTCGTCTTTTGCCATTTTTTTAATATTTGCTAATATTTCTATCTGATTTTTTTGAACATCAAAATATTTATCTACAAATACTGTATTCCCCTCTTTGCAACTTTCTCCTTGAAATGGTAATGCTATTAAATTTCCAAATCCACCTTTGGGCATTGCATCTTGATTAGGAAAAAGTCTATCATAGGAACTTAAATCTAAAGTTCCTTTTTCTATAGTTTTTGTTAACAATATATTACCTAATTTTCTAGCAACCTTTGCTAAAATAGTTTCTTCAAAAAATATCCAAACATGAGCACCGTTTCCTGACCTTGACCTTTCCACATATATTGGTACATTTAACTCATCACAAATGCTCCAAAAAGCCGATACATCCTTTTCATAAGTTTTTTTATCAAAATCAATTGCTAAAAAGTTACAAACGTCTCCTGGTAATAGTGGATATATTCCTATCCCTATTTCTCCTTTTAGATGCTTTAGCACAGTATCTTCAGTTAAAGGTACTAATTCTCTAAATGGACACTCACTACATTTAACTTTGGGCTTATCGCACTTAAATTTATTAAATTCATTTTTGCATACTGGTGTATAACCTGCTTTACCAGTCTTTTTGCTTATATACCTTTTAGCAAATACATCTGTCCTTCCTTTAAATACATTCATAAATATTTTTATTTTTTCTTCATTTGAAATAGCTTTGTTGCTTTCTATTTTAATTTTTTTTGGTTGTTTACCATATATTTTTTCTTTAAGTTCTTTGTTTTCTTTTTCCAGCTTTTCAATTAATTCTATCAGTTCTTGCCTATTCATATTTTCTAACAAAGCTATCACTCCAATCTTTACACATTTTTTATGCCAAAATAAATTAAAATACTCTATTTTGCGCCATTATTATACTATATTTTGGATATTTTTGCAAATTATGTAAATTTGTAAAAATATGAATGCATTACTATAATAATATAAAATTAAGAAATTCTAACCTTAAAATATAGGCAAAATCTTTGATTTTTCCTGTATTATAAAAAGATGCCTTTATTTAAAAAGACACCTTAAAATATTATTTTAAAATTAATTAATTTTATATCAAATTATAGCCATCGCTAATTCTAAAATTCACACCATTTTACGCTTTATTTCCCTCACCAGCATTATTTCCTAGTATCTTAACTCCACCTGTAGCTTCTACAGTCTTTGTTGCCATCTCTTTAACTTGAAGATATGCATTATCTAGTTTAGTTTGTAGATCTTCCTTTTCTTTATTTACTTTTTGGATCTCTTCTTGCAATGATTCAATTTTATCATTTTGTCTGTCTATAGTATTTTGAAAATCTTTTTTCAATAATTCAGTAGCATATTTGTTATCTTTAGTAATTTCAGCAGTAGCTTCTTTTTTACCTCTTTCATATTCTTTATCTAAAAGTGCAGGAATTTCATTTACTTTTTCCTCTAATTCTTTTAAATGTTCTTGATTCTTTTCTGCCTCCTCCAATAGTTGATTTGTGACCAATTCTTTTTCAGCCAATTCTTTTTCTCTTTGCTGTTTTTCATCCTCCCACTGATTATTGCTAATTTCTCTTTCTCTTTTTAATTTATAATTGTACTCTTCCACTTCTCTATCTCTTTCAACTTTTAGAGCTTTTGCTTTAGCATCATATTCTTTTTGCAATTCTTCCTTTTTAATATCAAATTCTTTTTCTAACTCAGCAATATTATTGTTAAGTTCCTCTTCTTTTGCCTTTTTTTCGTTTTCTAATTTTGACATATAATCTTTTCCAGCATTTACGACAACTGTCAAATTGCTCAATTCTTTTTCAATTCCATACAAGTTCTTTAATTTTTCCTCTTCTTCTTTTATTGCGGTTTCTAATTTTTCAAATTTTTTATTTAATTCATCTGAAAAAATTTTTTGCTCTACATTTTTTCTTGTTTCTTCTATTGCTTCTTCTGCTTTTTTCTTCTTTTCTTCCTTTTCAGGCTCATATTTTGTTTTTGCAAATTCTTTTTCTCTTTCAAGTGCCTCATTTAGTGCTTCTAAAATTTCTGCTTTTGTGTTTTTTAATGTGATCTCTTCTTTTTTCATTTTTACAATTTCCTTCCTTAATTTTTTTGCTACTTATGTATTTGCACAGAAGAATTATAGCTTAATTATTTTATATCATGAATTCTAGCTTAAGGCAATAGATTATATCAAATCTTTACAAAACTTTTTATATTCATAATTTCAGCTTTTCTTTTCATATTATGCAAAATTTATTTTAATTTTCTATTTGTTATTGCCAACTAACTCTTTTACATAGTATAATGTTTTCGGTGATAATATGAGTAATAATAAAAAAAGAAAAAAATCAAATGAAGACTTAGCTTTTTCTGAAGGAATCAAAATAATGAAGAAAGATTTCAAAAAAATGGTGGATGATATGGGCGATGAAGAATTTATAATTCTTGTCTCAATTTTAATGCACTATGTCAAAAACTACGACATTTTTGATGATGATTATTCAGATATTTTCGATTCTGATGAAGATTTTGAAAATGATGACTATGAAGACATTTTTGACGAAGATTATGAAGATAACGACTACGAAGACATTTTCCATGACGGCTTTGAATATGAAGGGTATGAAGACATATGGGACGAAGATGAAGAATTAGAAGATAATACAAAGAGTTCACATCGTAATAGCAAACGCAATAATAACATTCGTAAATTTCCTTTTAATGATGAAGATTTACCTTTTTAAGAATTGCCCTTAAATTGCATTTAATTAATTTAAAATAACTTACATTTTTGTTGATAATCATAAATTTAGGAAGTGAATTATGCCCATTTTATATATAATAACTGGTCCTGCTGGAGTTGGAAAAAGTACGATTTCAAAAGAACTAGCCATGTCAAGTAATAAATCTGTTTTAATTGAAGGCGACGATATTTACCATCAAGTCGTAGGAGGATACACTCCTGCTTGGAAAGATGGCAATCATTTGCAAACATTTTGGAAAGTTTGTGTAGATATAATTAAAATTTATTTAGATGATGGATATGATGTAATATTTAATTACATTGTTACACCTAATAATGTTGAAATAGCAAAAGAGAAATTAAAAAATTATATTATAAAATTTGTTGTTTTATTAACGGATGAAGCCACATTATTATCAAGAGATAAAGAAAGACCTGAAGATTGTCAAATGAAAGAGCGCTGTATAACTTTATTAAATAGTTTCAAAAGTAGAAATTACAACGCTCAAAATATATTAGATACAACCAATTTATCTATTAGCCATACCTTAGAAATCATAAAAAATGATAATAGGTTTATTTTACTCTGATAAAAATAACACCTCCATTATTTTATCATACCTTTCTTTTAGCTTTTCCTTTGTACGAGGACTTAGTTTATTATAATCACGCTCTAATTTTCTTTTTACATATTCTGCCCCATCTGATATTGATAAATTCATTTTATTATATACTAAAGAAAACAATGATGGTATACAATCAAAATGAGCTATTACATCTGCATCAGCAACACATTGTTCTTCTATAGTATTTCTTTGTGATTTTCTACTACTTCTATGATTTAATACACAATTTTTTACTTTTTCTATCCTATCTTTTGGATAGTCTAACTTTGTTAGTAATTCCTCAGCAATTTCTGCGCCATAAATATGGTGTTCTTCTCTATCACCATATTCGGAAGGCATAGCAATATCATGTAACAAAGCTCCTAATTCCACTATTTCTATGTCTGCACCATATTCTTTTGCAAGTTTCACAGCATTGTCTACTACATATTTAATATGTTCATTCCAAAAGTCATAACCATCTTTTTGTTTTGATTTTTCACATCTTACTAATAACTCTTGTTTAATTTTTTCTGTAACCTCACTCAATTTTTGTCCTCCTTTTTTTACCTCATTTTTATATAAGAATATCATATATTTTTAATTTATACCACGCATTTTTATAACAAATTTCTATAGATATTATACTTTTCTCTCTTTTTTATGTTAAAATATATTTGTGCGAACTTATTTATAAGTTAGGAGTCCATAAAAATGATAAATTTTTTGAAAATAAAATAACTGCCGATGAATTTAATTATTTAACAAATAGTGTCGGTTGGGGAACAAGAGAGACTTTTATAGTACAAGAAGCCTTAAATAACACTCTTTATTTCATAAGTGTTTATGATGATGATCAAATAATTGGCTTTGGAAGAATTATCGGAGATAAAACAATTTTCTTATATATTCAAGATATTATGGTCATTCCTGAATATCAGAATAAACATATAGGTACTCAAATTATGAATAAATTAATTAGTCAAATCAATGTATATAAACAAATTAACCCAAATATAAGAACTTATCTAGGTGCTTCTAAAGGAATGGAACCTTTTTATGAAAAGTTTGGCTTTATTTCTAGACCTAATAATGATTTAGGAGCAGGTATGATTTTGTATTAGCATTGGCTTTCATTTAAAGAGAAGTATAAAAAATAAATATAAGGAGAAAAATTTAATTTCTCTATTCAATAAAAAATAATAATATTTATTAGGAGGTCATATGTCAATTTCTGTTCAAAACTCATCTATAAAAGCTAGCGAACTTACCTTAGAAGAATGTAAAAAACAAGTTAAAAAAATTTCAATTATAGGTGGCTCAGGAAGTGGAAAAAGTACTTTATCAGATATACTTTCCAAGGAGCTAGATATTCCCGCCATCCATCTAGATGCAATCAATTACAAACCTAATTGGGTTCAAGTTGATAAAAACGAAAGAGATGAAAAAATTTTAGAAAAAGCTAATGATGAAAAATGGATTATTGATGGCAATTACAACAAAACTTTGCAAGAACGTCTAGAAAAGGCTGATTTAATTATTTGGCTAGATTATTCAACTTTTGCTCAATTAAAAGGTATTACAAAAAGAATATTTAAAAATTTTAATAAAGATAAGCCAGACATTCCCGGATGTAAAGAGCGCTTAGATTTTACTTTTGTTAAGTATGTTTGGAGTTATAATAAAAAGAAGCGTCCAAAAGTTTTGGAAATGCTTAAAAGTATTCCCAGCAATAAAGTATTAATTTTTAAAAAGCAAAAAGATTTGAATAACTGGCTAAAAAATTTTACACAAAATGATAAAATATTAGATAATATAAAATAATTGTTTCTTTGACACTTGAAAGCTCAAATTCATTGATACATCTAAGTTTTGGTTAAATTAATTTTGCGTACCGTGGACTATTTTTATAATAAAATATAAAGGAGGTTTTTATGCTAGTTAAAAAAGCTGGAACTATTTTAATTAATTTAGACACTAAAAAAATTGCTTTAGTATATCGAGATAAGCTTCAAGATATGTCTTTTCCTAAAGGACATGTAGAAGATGGTGAAACTTTCGAAGAATGTGCAGTCCGTGAAACCGAAGAAGAAACTTTAAGAGCCAATCATTTATTAATTACTGAGCCTATTTATATATTAAAATATCACACTCCTACTGATGAAGATGTGGTTTGTAACATGTACGTTGCAATTGATGATGGTCCTACAGCTAAAAATATTAATGATAATGATGTTGAAAATTTAGAGTGGACAGATTTCGATGACATAGAAAATTTGTTGTCATATGATAATTTGAAACAAGAATGGAATAAAGTTAAAGTTGGCATTAAATCATTGCTAGATAATGACGGTAAATTGTCCGCTTCTATTTTAACAGATTTAGGCATTTGCCCTACATGCTATGATAAGCAAAACAATAGAGGTTTATGGTGCTGAAAGTGTTTATCTATGCACAATGTGTGATGGTCCTATGAATCACTTTCATATTCAATTAATTTCAAGATATAGCTTTGAAAAAAGAGGTTCTAGTAATTTTGTTAAGCCAAGATTACCATACAAGGAAAATTTGTCTAAAATTAATGAAATTAGAAAGTTGTTAAATTCATAATTCCTATATTAATATATTGAATAAAAATACTGCAGACTTTATCAAGTAAAGTAAATTATTTTTATTATATCACCTGCTTTACATGATTTATAATATGCCTATCTCCAATTTTGTACACTTCAATTACATCTACTCTAATACACTCGTTTTCTAACCTATTAGAGTAGATGTAATATTTTATTGCTTTTATCAAATGCTTTTGTTTTGTATTGTCTACCGCCTCTATTGGTTTTCCAAAAGCACCATTTGTTCTGGTTTTTACTTCTATAAATACCCATTCATTTTTCTGCTTTGCTATAATATCTATTTCACCTTGTCTTGCATAAAAGTTTCTATCTACAATTTCATATCCATTTGATTTTAAATATTTTTCTGCAATGTCCTCTCCCTCTTTTCCTATCTCTTTTTTAAAGTAAATAATGCATCACCTCGTTTAAGTTTTTTATAACTGCTATAATTATAAAAATTTCAATATATGGTCTGTAGCTTTTAGCACAGTGGAGCGGACAAAGGGCTCAGCTATACTTATTTTTTTCTCTTAATTGTAACTTTAAATTTAATTTTTCCAATATTTCTTATCCAAATTCCTATACTGTATTGCTTCTGCCACATGTTTTAGCTCTATATTTTGCTTATTATCTAAATCTGCTATAGTCCTAGCCACTTTCAAAATTCTATTATATGCTCTTGCACTAAAACCCAATTTGTTAAAAGCATCTTCTAAAATTTTTGAAGTTTTACTATCTATTTTGCAATATTCGTTTATTAATTTTGGCGTTAGTTCTGAGTTGGAGTATATTCCATATTTTTTATATCGTTCCTGCTGTAATTTTCTTGCTTTGTTTACACGCTCTTTCATTTCATGAGAAGATTCTGCCGGTCTATCATCTTCTAAGTTTTGATATTTTACCTGATTTACTTCCACTTGTATATCTATTCTGTCTAAAAGCGGGCCGCTTATTTTGTTTATATATCTTGTTATTGCATCTGGTAAACATGTGCATTCTTTTTCTTTTGATCCATAATATCCGCATGGACATGGATTCATTGATGCTACTAGCATAAAGTTGCACGGATATGTTAAGCTAGCGTTTACTCTACTTATGGTTATGTTTTTGTCTTCCAATGGTCCTCTTAAAACTTCTAAAGTCTTTTTATTAAATTCGGGAAGCTCGTCTAAAAATAGCACTCCATAATGTGCCAAACTTATTTCTCCGGGTTTAGGGCTTATTCCTCCTCCTACAAGTGATGTTACAGATATTGTGTGATGGGGAGCTCTAAATGGTCTATTTGATATTATTGGCTTATCTTTTGGTAATGTTTCTGCTATACTATGTATTTTTGTAATTTCTAAGGCTTCATTAAATGTTAGGTCTGGCAATATTGTTGGTATTCTTTTTGCCATCATTGTTTTTCCACTCCCTGGACTTCCAATAAGGAGCAGTCCGTGTCCACCGAGCTGCCGCTACTTCTATTGCTCTTTTTACATTTTCTTGACCTTTTACTTCTAAAAAATCTACATTATATATTTGCTCTTTACTCCACATTTCTTCTATATTTGTTTTTGTATTTTCTATTGTTATTTCACCATTTAAAAAGTCCACTAATTGGTCTAATGTACTTACTCCAATCACTTCAAGCTCTTTTACTATTCCCGCTTCTTTTGCATTTTCTTTTGGCAAAATTATTCTTTTCATTCCTACCTTTTTTGCCTCTATACACATAGGAAGTATGCCTTTTGCTTTATTTATTTTGCCATCTAGTGATAATTCTCCTACAAATACAGTATCTTCTAAATTTTGGCTTACTATTGCTCCAAAGTTTGCAAGTATTCCTATTGCAATTGGCAAGTCAAAAAGTGATCCTTCTTTTCTAGTATTTGCTGGTGCTAAATTTACTATTATTTTTTTGCTTTGTAATTCAAATCCTGAATTTTTTATTGCTGTTCTTACTCTTTCTTTTGCTTCTTTTACGCTAGTATCTGGAAGACCTACTATGGTCCATTCAGGCATTCCTGGCGATACATCAACTTGAACTTCTATCAAATATCCATCTAAGCCATGTAATGACATGGTTTTAATTATTGATAACATTTATTTTCCTTTCTTACTTAATATCCCAAAGCATTTCTGTGAACAAAATAGGTAGAGCATAATTTTACTTTTAATATGTTACACCACAGCATATCCACCATATACATTTTTTATTAGGCCTTCTATTTCCATTAACATTAGCCTTTCATTTACACTTGCCACAGATAAATTTGTTAGTCTACAAATATCGTCTACACTTATTGGTATTTTGCTCATATATTTATATATTTCTAAGTATTCTAAATTCATTTTCACTGTTTTTCTTTGCTTTGGAAAATACTCTAAAATATCTTGTATATTTGTAACTAAATGTGCTCCCATTTTTATATATTCATTTGGTACAAATCCTGTTTTTTTATTTATGTCACTAGGTATGCAAAATACTTCTTTTTTCTGCTCCATTGCAAGTCTTGCAGTTATGCCACTACCACTTCTGTATCTTCCTTCTACTAGCAAAACGCCCATAGATAGTCCACTTATTATTCTATTTCTAGTTGGAAAATACTCTGGCTTAGAAATTTCATCTGGTTCATATTCAGATATTACACATCCGCCTTCTTCTAGAATTTCTTGATATAATTTTAGATTGTGTTCTGGATAGATGTGATTAAATCCACAGCCAAGCACAGCAATAGTCTTGCCTTTTCCACTTTTTGCTCCCAAATGTGCATAACTGTCTATACCGTCTGCCAAGCCACTCACTACGCAAATTCCTTCGTCAGATAGTTCTTTTGCAAAGTTGAAGGAAACCTTTTTGCCATATTCTGTTGGCCTTCGCGTTCCTACTATTGCCAAAGAATTTTTATTTAGTAATTCAGTATTTCCTTCTGCATATAGCTTTGTTGGTGGATTTTTTATTTTTTTAAGATTTTGGGGATAACTGCTTTCAAGCATGTTAATAATTTTCATGTTTTCTAATAGATGTTAGCTTTATAACTAACATTTGCTCCTTTCATTAAAAATTTATAAGCTTTGAAAGCTTACATGAACTAGATGGCTGAAAATATTTTTCAACCTTAGATTTCATTGTTTCCCCAAAACAAATTCATTTACTTTTTAATTAAAAATAAATTTGGCTTAAATTTTTTTGAAAATAATTTTTTGAATTAATAAATTGATTATATATTATATTCCATAATTTGTAAATATGTTTTTACATTTTTTTACAAAAATCGGTCGACAACATTTGACAAAATTCGACAGTCTGAAACTAAAAATCATTTATTTGAGTTTAATTATATTTTTCAAACACACAGAATAAAATAACTTTTACTATTAAGAAAGAACCTTGATTTCTCCTATATAATTCAAAAAATTTAATCCGCTTATTAAATTGGGTATTTTTTCATTTTTTATTCATATATTTTTATTAAATTATTTTGCTGTATAACAAATCAGTTCATGAATATGTTTTCAAGGAAGGTGCTTGTTATGCCAATTTCATTTATTAATAAAAAAAATAATTCAAATTCTATAAATAAAAATTCAGGCTCTGCTTCAAGTATAAAAAAATTTATTAAACAAATTTCTTTAATATGTACTCTAATATTCCTTTCGGTATTCTTCTATTCAGCTAGAACTAGGCATCCCGTGGAGATAATTCCAGTTATGGCTGTGCCTGTTACAAATAAAGTAATTATTCTTGATGCTGGACACGGAACACCTGATGAAGGTGCCGAGAGCAGTAGTGGAACTTTGGAAGCACCTATTAATTTGCAAATTACTTTAAAAATTCAAAAACTTTTAGAAAGCAGTGGTGCTACTGTTATTTTAACAAGGTCTGATGATAATTCCATTTATGAAATAGATGCTAAGACTATTGCCCAGAAAAAAGTTTCAGATATACACAATAGAGTGAAAATTGGTAATAATTCTTCTGCAGATGTTTTCGTATCTATTCATTTAAACAAAATATCTGAAAGCCAATATTCTGGCTGGCAAACTTTTTATAAAAATAATGATGAAAATTCAAAAAAACTAGCTACAAGCATTCAAAATAATTTGAATGAAACCATAGCTAGTGATAATGATAGGACTCCTCATACTTTAAGTAATGTTTATATTATGAAAAATGTTGAAATTCCTATAACTATTGTTGAATGTGGCTTTTTGTCTAATCCCGAAGATGAGGCAAGGCTTAAAACTGATGAATATCAAGAACAGCTTGCTTGGGGAATTTATAATGGAATAATGGGATATTTTGAGTAAGAAAAAGACACTCTTATAAGTTCTTTTTAAACTTTTAGAGTGTCTTTTTGCTAATTTATTATTCCGCTTCTTCAATCTTTTCTGTACTATTTTTCCTATCCTTTTCCCTATTTCTTTCATTTACAAAATCGTCTACTATTACTTTAATTAAAGTAAACACTGGAGCTGCCAAAAACATACCTAAAACTCCAAAATATGCTCCACCAACAGTTACAGCAAACATTATAAGTAATGGACTTACCTTTAATGATGAGCTTGTTATTCTTGGATTTATTAAGTTTGCATCTAATTGTTGTAGCACAATTACAACAATACCCATAATTAACGCTTGTTGCCATCCACCAGTAAGTATTGTAATAATAATTGCAATTGCTACACCAAATATAGCTCCAAAGTATGGTATTAGGTTTGAGAATCCTATTAATGTTCCAAGTAAAATTGAATATTTTACTCCCATTAAACTCATTGCTATGCTAGTAATAAGTGCAACAACTATTCCATCTAACATTTGGCTTGATAAATATCTAAAGAAAATATTGTTTCCTTGATTAAAGTATTTTTCAAATTTTCTATAACCTTTTTCAGTAAGCACAGCTCTTGCAAATCTATTTAAAAATCTAACAATTCTAGTTCTTTGTGCCAAAATGTATACTGAGCAGATTATAGCTATAAATATATTAACAACTCCTCTGATTAATCCCATAGCAGATGATAAATATTCTCTAATTTTATCCATTGTAAACCATGATTCAAAGTCTATATTTTGTATCCAATCTACAACCGGTTTTAAAATATTATCTTGTATAAATGGTGTTATACTTAAGTCCGGGCTATCTGAAACTACTGCATTATAGTAGCTTTGCACATTGCTAATTAAATCTGATACACTACTTGCAATTGTTGGTATAATTGCTGTCATGAACCATACAATTAAAGCAAATACCAAAATATATACTATAGTAATACTTGTCCCTCTAGCATGCTTTCTTATAAATTTATTTTTTCTTTTTTCTAAAATTTTTTCTACTTTTTTACAAGGTGTATATAAAATATATGCAATAAGTATACCTTCTATAAATGGTGCAAGTACACTAAAGAAATTGCCTATCCATTCGCCTATTCCTGTAAAATTATCTAATAATTTATATATTATTATTAGAACAACTCCTATAGAAACCCAATAAAACCATCTTTTAGTTCCCATTATTTTTTCTTTTTTCATAGCATGTACCTTTCTTTTTATAAATTTATTAACTCAATTCTCTAACGACTTTTTTATTCTTTTTTACACTAAGTTTATTATTAAGTAATTATATCTATTGTATTTAAATTACACTTTCAAATCCAACTCAACAGGACAATGATCGCTTCCCATTACCTCTGATAAAATCTTTGCATCTTCTATTTTATCTTTTATTGAATCAGAAACTATAAAATAGTCTATACGCCACCCTGCATTATTTTCTCTAGCGTGAAACATATATGACCACCAAGAATATGCACCAGTTTTTTCTGGATATTTGTATCTAAATGTGTCAATGAATCCTTCGTTTAATAGAGCTGTCATTTTTGAACGTTCTTCATCTGTAAATCCTGCATTATGATGATTTGATGATGGATTTTTTAAATCTATTTCACTATGGGCTACATTTAAATCACCACAATATACTACTGGTTTAGTTTTGTCAAGTTCTTTTAAATATGCTCTAATTTCATCCTCCCAAATCATTCTGTAGTCTAATCTTTCTAACTCTCTTTTTGAATTTGGAGTATAACAATTTACTAGATAAAAACTATCAAATTCTAGTGTAATAATTCTGCCTTCTTTGTCGTGTTCATCTTTTCCTATTCCATATGTAACATTTATAGGTTTTATTTTTGAGATGACAACAGTTCCTGAATAGCCTTTCTTTTCTGCACTATTCCAGTACACATATCTATCTTTAAAAATATCGTTTATATCCATACTTATTTGGTCTTGTTGCATTTTTGTTTCTTGCAAACACATAATATCTGGATTTATATCATTATAAAAATTTTTAAATCCTTTATTTATTACTGCTCTTAGTCCATTTACATTCCATGAAATTAGCTTCATTTTTATTTTTCCTTGAATAATGTATTTAGGTTTTTAAAAGGCTACCCATAAACCTATTTAATTGTTTCCATATATATTATTCTACATAATATTGAATTTTCCTATAATAATCTTAATAAAAAAAGATTCATGTTATTTTCTGTTAAGTAGAACTTATAATGAAAAAACCCAATAGCAAAGCTATTGCTTATACTATTGGATTTTTAAGTTCATTTTAATACCATCCTTTTCTACATGAATGATTCCAAGCAGATGATGGAGTACCATATCTTGATTTAATATAGCTTAGTCCCCATTCAATCTGTGTTTTATAGTTTGTACGGTAGTCTGTTCCATAAGTAGCCATTTTTGATGCAGGTAATGCTTGTGGTATACCATAAGCTCCTGAACTTGAGTTGCATGCATATGGATTCCATCTACTTTCTTTATTCCATAATTTAACTAAAGCTTGGAAGTCTGCATCACTCCAACCATAATCGAAACATCTTTTTTCTGCATATGCTTGGTATTCTGCAACAGAACCAGAAACAACTCCACCTCTTGATGTAACTTGTTTTGTTCTAACTTCTACTATTTTATCTACTGGTTCTTTAACAATTTCTGATGATATTTCTGTTTTTTCAATTTCGGCACCATTTTGGTATCTTATTCTATATGTTACTCTCTTTAAACCATTTTCACCCTTTTGTACTACTCTATTTTGTGTAGTTGAGCTTCCATTTGATACGTCTTTAGTAACTGTTTCAAAAGGTATTTCTACTTCTTCAGTAACTACCTTTTCAACAATTTGTGTATAACTAGCTAATATTTCTTCTGCTGACATGTAGTTGTCATCAGTATCAGCTTCTGTAGCGCCTTTTGTTATTGTAATTGTTTTATTGTCAGAAAGTTCTTCATCAATGTCTGGTGTAACACTTTCGCCATCTAAAACAACTATATGATTTTCTGCTAAAATATCTGATACTTTAGTAGATGTTGTCATAACATCCATTTCATATCCACTTGAAAGTAATATTTTAACAGATGTAAGCTTTTGATTTGTAGCCATAACACTCATTGTGCCAGCTAATATTAAAAATATTAAAGCCATTACAAATATTTTTTTGAGTGATATAGTTGCTCTCTCCTGCTTGTTTTGTTTACTTATTCGTTTCCTCATAAAACCTCCTTTAAGTAACACAGTTATTATTATAACATTTTTTCTCTAATATGTCAAATTTAACGTGCTTCCGTAGAGTTTGCTTGGCTGTAAGTGTTTGCTACTTAGTTACATAAAGTGATGTTTGCTTTTATTATAATTTATGCTATTTCACAAAATTGTACCTCCCCATTGTAAAAAATTGCATAATATGATATATTAATATTATATTAATAATATGTGTCACAATCTAATGCACATATCAATTTATTTTAAAGGAGGATATTATGGGTTGGATAATATTAGCCATTGTTGTCATTATTGCAATTGTACTAATTGTTATATACAACCAATTAGTAACATTAAGACAACGTGTTCAAAATGCTTGGAGTCAAATTGATGTTCAATTACAAAGAAGATTTGATTTAATACCTAACTTAGTAGAAACTGTAAAAGGATATATGACTCATGAACAAGAAACTCTTACAAAAGTAACAGACTTACGTTCTTCATGGGCAGATGCTAAAACAGTTGAACAAAAGGCAGAACTAGAAGGACAACTTACAGATACTCTAAAAACTATTATGGCTGTAGCTGAAAATTACCCTAATTTAAAAGCTGATCAATCTTTTAATAATTTACAAGCAGAACTATCAGATACAGAAAACAAAATTTCTTATTCTCGTCAATTTTATAATGATACAGTTACAATGTATAACACTAAATTAGAAACATTTCCATCTAACTTAGTAGCTGGTATGTTTGGTTTCAAAGCTTCTACATTATTTAATGTAGATAATGACGAGGCTAAAAAAGCTGTAAAAGTTGAATTTTAATATTTGATTTTAGTTTGGGGACGGACCAAAACGTAAAATTAGATTTGTTTATTAATCTAATAAATTTTACATTTTGGTCCGTCCCCTATATAAAATCTATACTTTAATTAATTCTTAATATTAAAGCACTTCATTGTGTTTTCATATGTAGTTTCTGCTACTTCTTCTATTGTTATTCCTTTTACACTGGCTATTTTTTGTGCAATATATTTTAAATTTCTTGAGTCATTTCTAGTACCTCTAACTGGCTCTGGTGCTAAATACGGACTATCTGTTTCTATTAAAATTTTATCCATTGGACACATTTCAATGATCTCATTTGCATTTTTTGAATTTTTAAAAGTTACTGGTCCTGCCATAGATATGTAAAAACCTAGCTTTAAAGCTTCTTTTACCAGTTCTCTATTAAGTGGACAACAGTGGAATACTCCTTTTTTATTTACAGGATGTTCTTTTAACATTGTTAAAGTATCCATTACTGCATCTCTTGTGTGAATTACTATAGGTAAGTCATATTTGTTAGCTATGTCTATTTGCTTCCAGAATGCCTCATATTGAATTTTTTTGTCTGTATCATAATGATAATCAAATCCAATTTCTCCAACCGCCACAATTCGTTTTGAGCTTAAATTAGAGCTGATTAATTTATCTATTTTTTCTATGTTTTGTTTCCACATTTCTTCATCAATTTGTGGATAACTTTTTTCTATATTTTCAAGATTTGTTTTAGACTTTTCTAAATTGCTTACCTCAGCTCTTTCAATTAAATCATTTGGAGATATACCAACAGTTGAATATATAAAATTATATTTATTTGAAAGTTCTAAACTTTTTATACTACCTTCCAAGCTATATCCTGCGCTAATAATTCTTGTTACGCCTGATTTATAAACATCTTCAATTAATTTATCTCTTTCATCATCAAATCTAGCATCATCATAGTGTGCATGCGAATCAAAAAATTCCATTAAAACCTCTCTTATAATATTAATACAGCCATTGCAATTGCATACTCTTTAATATGAGATAAGCTTAAGTCAATATTTACGTTTTTAAGCTCTTCTTTATAAAATGTAACATATGGTCTACTCTGCTCGTCATTAAGTATTTCTACATCTGTCCAATCTATACTAAATTTGTTTTTTAGCATTGGGGATATAGCTTTAAATATCGCTTCTTTTCCCGCAAATCTTGCCGCATAGTGTTCATATTTAGTAGCTTTTTTACTTTCACAATAAGCTATTTCATTAGCAGTAAAAACACGGTTTAAAAATTTTTCTCCTAGTTTTTCAATGCTATCTTTAATTCTATCAACCTCAATAATATCTGTACCAATTTTTACATCCATAAAAATTCCTCTACTTTTACTAAATCTAAATTTAGGGCTTTTAATATATTGAAAGCCAAGGCATTATTTAGACAGTTTAGTACGCCAAAAAATTACCCAAATTTATTGTACCAATTATAATAAGCACAACAAGCAAAATAATTATAATTCTAAACATTGTATTATGACTATCTAATTTAATATTTCTATAAAGTAAATCAAATTTATTTTCTACAGAAATATAAAGTTTATCTAAGCCTAGTTTTTGCTCCCAGTCATTTGCAATTTTATTGCCTGACAAATTTTCTGTTATCTTTTTCGAATATATTTCTTGAACAAAGTTTACAAACTCATTTCTATTTTTTTCAAAAGAATCTTTATCTTCCATAGCTTTATCTAGCATATTTAACATCACATATTTATATAAAGTGATTATATAAATATACAAGTTTTCCATATTTTCAGCATCTATTTTGTAAACTTTTTCACTATCAATATTTATTTTTGAAATATCTAAAAGCCCGTCATACTCTTTTATTTTTTCAGTTTCTTTATTATCATTACCAACAGCAAATATTACTCCAGTATGAAAAGCTACAACAAGTGTATCTCCCTTTTCAAATATTGCGCAAGAATAGTTATTACATACAGCAGATTGCATTTCTCTATCCATTGATTTAAACTTTTTGTCGTTATTTAAGTTAAATGTCCAAAACATGTAATCTCTAATTGCAGGAAGAAAATACTTATACAAATGTGAATCTTGCTTTTTATTAAATATTTTTATTTCATACCCATTTTTTAATACAAATTCATAAAATTTGTACATTTCTTTCTCTTTAGTTATCATCGGTACTATTTTATAACTTTGTTTTTCTTCCATCTTTTGTTCTCCTTATCTATATTTTTATAAAAGTGGCAATATATATTTTGAAACATTTAGTGACCTGAGGCAATACACCTCCTACTCATTAACATCAGTATAATAATTAGCATTCAAATCTGGTGCTAAGTGCCACTTACCTATAAAACTAATAACCGTGTTTTGTGTTAATTCGTATGAAGGTGTAACTATTACATTTCCATTCTGGTCTAAAGCTCCCCATACTCCATTTTGCTTAACTGCCACATATCCATAATCATTTTGCTCTGTCGCATCATCATAAATGTAGTCTACTACAACTATTCCTTCTTTATTGACATATCCATATTTACCATTTTGTCTAGATAAGAATAATGTATTTGTTGTAAATATGTCTTGTGCTGTTCTTTCTTCTAGCCTAAAATTATAATACTTATATTCTCCATCAGCTCTTACTTTTACATATCCTTTACTTGTATTTATTTCAGAAACTATTCCTGTAACCTTTACATTAAAAGAAGTATCTAAAAGGTCTGTATTGCCGTCTTCTTTGTCAGCTTCTATAAAATTTTCATCTGACATATAAGTTATATAACTATATGTAAAATCAACTTTTGTTTGGTTTGATGTATCAATTATTCCATAATTATCTCCATTTTTTGCTATATAATTTCCATCAAATGTATATGTTAGTTCATCATAAGTTGGCTCAACTAAAACTGTTCCGTCTGATGCCATTATTCCATATTTGTTTTCTCTTGTAAATATTACATTATTGCCATCTATACTTTTTATATCATCAAATCCGCTTCCTATAAGCACATCACCACTTGCATTTATTAACTCTAAGTTTCCATTTTCTCTAACTGCATATAAATTATTTCCTGTTACATGTTTAATTTCAGAATATTTACATTCAAGAACTTGTTGCTTATTATAATTAATTAATCCATAATTTTCATTTTGGTCTCTTACAACATACCCATCTTCATATCTATCTGTTAAGCTAGTTATTTCTGTATATAAGTTATCTATTATGACATTTCCACTATTATCTACTAGTCCATATAACTTATCTTTAACAGTAACAAAGCTATTTCTAACACCAGAAAGTGGAGTTATTGAGTCGTATGTAGGACTAAGTATTTCTGTTCCATTAAAATTTATTAGGCCATACTTTTCTCCATTATAAACTTTTAAGGCTGTAGTATCATATGTAATTGCATTGACTGAGTCTACATTTTGCAAAGCCTCTACACTTTGATAAGAAGTAAATAATTCTTCTCCTTTGTCATTTATTGCCTTAGAATTATATGTACCTGCATCTAAATCAACATTTGACTGGACTATAAATATTGCCCTCGTAGGATCCGGAATAATAATCATATCATCATAGGTCGGCTGAATTATTGTTTCTCCTTTTGAATTAATTACACCCCATTTTCCTCCTGAAAATACTGTGATGTATGAATTAGTTACTGTTTTTGTCTCACTACTGCTTTCATCTGTGGCAAATTTATAAATTAAGATTACACACATTATTATAACTGCTAGTATGATTAATACTGCTATTACTTTTTTAATATTTAGCTTGGGTTCACCATCATACCTTCTACCTCTATTAGACATATTTACCTCCGATTTTATTACTCATATATAATATATCAGTTTTTACGTAATTTTTCAATATGTTAAATGAAAAATAGATGCATACCGCACCTATTTTTTATTTACTCTAAATGCAATTACAGTCATATCATCTTTAGCTTTGCCAAAATTATTATCTATAGCTTCATGCAAAATAATATCTGCTATTCTTTCTGGAGAGTCTGTTTGAATTTCTTCTAACAAGTACTTTATCCATAGTTCTTTGTTGGCATATTCATTGTTTGATTCTATAATTCCATCACTACATATAACCACTATATCTCCATCATTTAAATCTGTATCATATGTATCTACACTAATATCATTTACAATTCCTGCTGGCAATGATGTAGATTTTATAATATTTACACTTCTATTTTTCTTAATATATGTAGGACATGCACCGTTTTTAAGAATTTCCAGTTTTCCTGCATAAAGGTCTAAGATTTCTATATCTAATGTTGCATACATATCCTCTTTATTTGCATTCATAATTGCAGAATTTATTAAATTTATTGAGGTTTCTTTGTCAAAACCTGTGCTGAACAATCTTTCTAGCATGCTTATTGCAATTTTACTGTTTCTTCTTGCTTCTGCACCAGAGCCCATTCCATCGCTTATTGCAAGCATGTATTTGCCATCTCCAAGTCTTATTTGAGATATGTTATCTCCAGAGACAATTGAGTCATGCTTCTTTGACTTAGCTATGCCTGTTTGAATAATAAATTTATCTTCTGATGTAAATGTGTAAGAGCAAATATTTTTGTTTAATCTTATGCCACATTTTTGTTCTTGCAAAACAAATTTTTCATCAAATACTTTGTTTAGCACCTTTTCTATAGGTTTTATTGGGCAATTTTTACCTTCTGCATCATCACATATATTTGTATATGCGTTTATTATTGTTTTGCCTGTATTTTCTTTTTTTATAGATATTTCTTTTACATTAATACTTTTTTCTTTAAGTAAATCTTCTACCTCTTTTTTTTCACTTTCATATTCATCAGAGTTTTCTTTTATTCCTGTTGCAATATTATTTATTGCCCTTGAAACATTTTTTAATTGGTTTGATAAATTTTTGTTATTATCATCAAGTTTTTTCTGCCATATAAAATTGTTTTTACTAATTCTGTATGCTGTGTTTATAGCTTTTATTATTTCACGCATTTCGTCTAGTTCTTCTGCTTTTATATAATCGTTTTCAGAATTCACTAGATATATATTATGCTTAGCAAATATGCTTATAAATCCATTATCGGTCATTACGCCATTTTCTTGCAAAAACTCAAAAATATCTTCTATAATATTATCTTCGTTATTATATATATCATCATATAAGTTATTTCCCTCTAAGCCGTCTAAATTGTTTAGAAGTTCATCTTCAAACATTTCTAGGTTTCTGTCATAAATATCACTATCTTCATAATTACTTGCCATATCTGAAATTGTTTTAGATATGCTATTTAATTTATCTAAAGTTACACTGCTTTCTTCTAAACTTCCACCTGCTTCTGGCAAAAGTTTTGTATTTGGTATAACATCTTCTATATTTATTTTTGTAGCCTTAGGCACAAAGAGTAAACCTACTGCTGCAATTAAAATTTCTTGGAACATTATTATATTGTGCACTCCACCATTTGCAGCATAAGCCACAGCAATATTTCCTATAATAAATCCAATTATTACACCTATTTTTCCAAATTTATTTAGAAGTCCTGCTATTAGTCCTGATATTGCATAAGCTGCAATAAGTATTTGTTCTTCCCCTCCTAAAATACTAATAACTACTCCTATTGTTATACCTGCAGTAGCACCTACTAACATTCCATTTCTATATCCTAAATATAGAACCATAAAAATGCAAAATATATTTCTAATGCCAAATCCCCATATATTGTAATTGCCTACTGCTGATAGTGCTATGGATAATAATAAGCTAGCTCCTATAACTTCTTCTACAGTAAAAGCCTTTTTAATTCCATATTCCTTAACAACTGAAATAGAATTAACAAATATTTTATAAAATATATAACTTGTAATAGCAACCATTATTGCTGTTAAAAAGTCATACATATAAAACCCTGTAAATAATATGTATATAAATTGCACCAAAAAAACTGAAATAGTAAGTCTTGCACCCAATCTAATTTTTTCATTTGCATCATCATAAATTCTTTTAGGCTTAGCAATTACCGAAAATAACAAAACTATTAACGCGGCAACTACATACATTAGTAATCCATTAAATCCAAACTTCATCGTTGTACCTATAATGCTTGATATAAACACTATAGCAAGTGGCATACCATTACTAATACATGCAGCAGTAAAAGCTATACCAAATGGTGCAATTAAATTATCTTCACCAAGTCCTACCATGGATATTAAAAAAGTTATTAAATATATAGCTATGTTTTGCTTAGTGAATATTTTTTTTGCGATTTCAGCAAAATCGTTTTTGTTTTTTACTTCTTCAGCATTATTATAGTCTAATTCTTTTGAAATATTTTGTAACATCCTTCACACCTCTTACTTTTTTAATTTACACTTAAATTGCTAATTTAAAGCCAAACTTCAATCTTGTGTAATTTTTATTAAGCATATTTTAATACTTGTCCATGATTTTTTTTGTCAAATTAGGGTATGAAAATTAAAAAAGTATTTTACAAATTGTGATATATTTTGTACTTATTTTATCTTAAAATGCTTAAAATTACAATAGATGTGTGAATTTTTTGTCAAATTTACAGTTCGCAACTATTTTTTAAAACTTTCAAGTTGCAATATACATTTTTCCGCATTTGCCTCGCGGTTTCGCTTTCGCGAAAGCGCTCGCACGCTCACTTCGGTAGTCCTATTTAGTTAAAGACAAAAATGCTAGCGCTACCTCAGGTCGCTAAAAGCTACAAAATATATATTGCAACTTTTACAAAAATTAAGGAACTGTAACTATGCCAAAAACTAGGACACCATATAGTGTCCTAGTTTTGCATTTTAAGATATAATATTATTTTTTCTTAAAATATTTTCTTATTAGTACTATGCCTCCAGCAATGATTGCTAAAGCTACAATTCCGACTATAATCCACAATGTGTAGTTTCTGTTGGCACCTGTTGGTGGAAGAATTAATATTTCTTGTGAACTATCAGCATCTATTTCAGTAGGTGTTACTCTATCTACATTTGTGTAGATTCCATCATCTTCGTCGACTGTTATGTCTGGTCCAGAGTCTTGGTCTGCCATTGGTTGGTTACCAGTTACTGACCATTTTAGTCTTCTACCTTGTGAGTTAGATACTTGTACTATTTCAGATAAGTTATTATATACCATTGTATCTTCGCCTGAATCAGGTGTTAATGTTGTAGATAGCATCATTGTTGTTTGAGTAGAGCTTTGTCTTCCTTCTACTACCAACTTTTCTGGATATAATGCTGTATCTCCCATAGATTTATTTGTTACTATAGTATTGTAAGTATTTAATGTCTCATAGTATTTGTTATTAATTAAATCATCATTATTACCTACTGGATTTGTTGTATAGTCTGTATTTTCAGTTTTTGGATCTGAAGTTAACTCATTTACTGTTCTTATAGACCATGTGCTATTGCTTGAATTTGTTGGTAAAAATTGCATATTATTTGTAATATAGTCTACTACTGTATTTGCTGTTGTTGTAGATATATTTGCTAAGACTTTCGGATTATCCTCTTGACCTGTGTAATAGAATTTTTTATCTAAGTAATCTACTTCACCAACATTTGTTACAGTAAATGTGTAGTCTACTTCTATTCTTGCACCATACATTAACTCTTCGTCCATGTATGTTGTGATTAATTCTGGTCTAACTGTATTATTGGCTATTTCATAACCAACCAATCTATATGCACTTCCATTTGGATCACTTGGATTATATGTTATAGTATGTCCAAGATGTTCTGGATATGACATGTTTGTTACTTGTCTATTTGTATCAAATAAGATTGTACCATTTTGCAATGTTATTCTTACATTTGATACTTCCTTATTCATTTGTAATTGTGCTACTGGTCTTTCAGATAGGCCTAGGTCTATGTCTCTTAAAGTATATGGATTTGAGTTATTAGTTCCTTGTCCTCCCGTTGATTTTCTATTATGCTCTACTTCCACATTTATTACACCAGTTTGTGCAGTCATTGCTGTATTAGTCATTAATTCTTTTATCATAGCTATTTGTTTCTCTACAGATGTTGTAGCCCCGTCTGCCAATTCTTCTGTACTTGCTAGCTTTATTCCAGATGTTAATACCTCTGATCTACCATTTACTAAAGTTTGTGTACTTTCTCCATCTATTCCAGTCAAACCTCTACCATAGTTATTTACATTATCTCTTACATTTCCAACATCTTTTGCATCAGATATATCTGGATGTGCTTCACTTTGTTCTGTGTGGTAATAATACATTACTTCTTTACCATGCCTATCATTATCTGTTGTATTTCCATCGCTTGAATTAAATTCATTATATCCGGTTTGGCTATTTATATGGTAATTTTGTTTTTCATAGTCAATATATCCATTTATTCCATTATATGACCCTATTCCATTCTGATCTATACCTACTTGATATGTTGTACTCTTGTAATCTTGACCATTATATGACTTTAAGTTTAATCCTGATGTAGAAATATAGCCATTTTCATAATCTTGTGTACTATTATTAGTTAAAAATTTGGCTACTTCACTTCCATCTGCATTGTCAGCAGTTGTTGTTAAAGTTGTTTGTGTTGTATCACCATAGATGAATCTTATAAAGAAGTCTCCTGCTGGCATAGCTTTAAATACATATTGGCCTTGTTTAGTTGCTTCCGCTCCTGATACTGCAGTTATAGTGCCTTCAACTCCAGATATTATTGGAGAAATTGTTGTTCCTTCTACTGCACCTTGTCCACTGTAAAACCTTATTTTATTTATACTTTCAGAAGAATCATAATTTATTATTTCTTCATTATTGTTATTACTACTGATATATTCCCAAGTTTCACCATTCCATCTTCTAGCTCCCCATACATATTCACCTAAATAGTTGCCTGTTGGAATACCATTACTATCAACATCTTGTACTAGCTCAACTAATTGAACTGTTACACCATTAATCTTGGTATCGGTATTGCCTGTGCTATCTTGTTCAGTATCTGAATATTTACCATCGCCTACCATAGCTTGGCCTGAAGATGTGTCTCTTATATCCTCATATACATACCCAGTGGCTACTCTTTCTTCATTATCATTTAAAGGGAATACTAATCTAATATTTGGAGCTTGGTCAGTATCATCTTCTGCCCTATTTGTAACAGGATCATTTGTTATAATCAAGCGTCCATCTTCGATACCATCATTATTTTCATATTCTAAGTCCTGACTTGTTAAGTTACCAACACTTGAATCTCTATCTACAGATCCAGCGACAGTTCCCCCTACATCTCTATCTCCAGAGGAATTATCTGAGTTAGGAATTTTAGCACCAGAACGATAATATGTTGAGTAACTATTTATTTCAGCTATATTTTGTTTACCAACACCTTTTGCATTTCCATTTTCAGTAGAAACATCTATATCCATTTGTATACGACCATCCATGTAATTTTCATCTTGATGTTGCTTAACTTCAAATGTTAAATAAATATATGCCATGCCACCACCAGCTTGAAGTCTATTACTAGTTTCGTTATTTTCTGGTCTAACTATACCTGATAGATATAATGGTTCACTATATCCATGACCTATATCAGTATTTGCAGGATTTCTATTGTTATCAAGGCTAGATCTTGGGCTTACAGTTAAATCCGCAACATAATTACCATCTCTATCACCTATATATGATGTTCCTGTATATGTTCCTCCATTAACTCTCGGTACTTCAAAGTCTGAATATTGATTAATTCCGTAAGTACCATTTTGTAATGTACCATCAAATGTATATTCCGACTCATCAAAGTAATCTACTACTTCATTTACAACAGTGTCATATGATTGTGATTGATTTCTTATGGTGATTCTATATGTTACATATACTTTTAGGTCTCTTGCAGTAGCATTTTCCCCATTTGAATCATAAATGGTTCCGTCATACAAGTATTCAGATTTACGTATCTCTCTAGTGTATTTTGTAGTACCATTAAATAGTCCATTTTCATATCTTCCGCCACTATATGTTCCATCGGCATTTTTTATAGTAATTTCCCAGTTTCCATTTTCATCTAAGTCTTTATTACTATATTCATATGTTTGAGTTTTACCATTTACTCTTACAGTTGCTTTGTATACGTCTTTTTGTATTGCTAAGTCTGCAGTATCTCTTTCATTTATACCAAAGTCTACATTTCTACTTTGATCTCTTGAAGGTATATATAAGTATTCATATCCTATAACATTTCCTTCTTGAGGATTATCTACATCTTCTAATACAAATCTATCTTGCTCTGGATATCTTTCTGTATATGAACTTATCATACAATGATTTATATAGTTCCATAAACTATTTAATTCAGGTTCTGATATAGTTTTTCCTTGATTTATAGCAATCGTTCTCAATTGCTCTTTGAAACTGCCTTCTGAGCTTGCATATGTTCTGTCTGTCGATAATGTATTATATGTACTTTCCATAGTATCTTGATTTGAAGAATCAATATTTTTTCCATTTACATTCGCTTTTCTAAATATTTCTAATACATCACAGAATCTTAATGCACCCGCATTTTGTCCATCTGTATATACTGTTAGAGTATATGACAAATATGTTCCATCACTTGCTGGGATTCTAACATACATACCATATGATTTATTTTGTCTATCATCAGCTGCATAATTATTTGGTGTTGAATCTATAGTTTCAAATCTAGTATTTAAATCTGTCCTGTCATTTGATTCCTCTGTCGCAGTCGAATAACCTCCCGATAAATTGTTATTATAGTATGTATGCTGATATACTTGTCCATTATATCTAAATTCTACACAGTATTTATGCATTGGATGTAAGTCTTTAAATCCATACTGTCCATTTCTATTTGTTGTTGTCGTTGCAACCACCTGCTCGGTATTTTTATCATGCAGAGTTACCTGAATTCCACCATATTTGCTCTCATCATTGCTATCAAATTGACCGTTAATTTCGCTATCTTTTGTGAAACCTAGGTCTTCCCATACATATCCACCTATATACATATTAATTGATTTGCCTGGTAAAATTACTTTTGTAGATCCAGTTGATGTAGTTATTCCAGGTGTTACTGGTGGATAAGGAGTTCCAGGAGTTGATGGTATTGATGGTATATCTGGTGTTGATGGTGTTGATGGTGATGATACGGATACAGTTACAGCAGGTTGTAAATATTTGTTTTCTTCTTTAACTACTGGATATTCCGCAGCAAATTTTATAGCATATCTTAAATTATATTTAGCCCAGTTTTTTGCTAAATCGGATGCTGAAGTTGATGGTTCAGAAGGTATACCAGGATATAATTGGTTAAAAACTGCATCAGCATTAGGGCAATATTCTTCTGTAGGCTGTCCTTCGCCATCATCTTCTGAATCCAAATCGTTTAGTATTGTTCCATCATCTGATCTAACTTGCCCATAATTTTTATAAATTGTATATGTTCTCTCATCGTCTATTGAATTCTGAGGATTATCAAGAAATCCAGATGGTATATTATCATCCCACCAAGTAGGAGTTCCATCATTATTATTTAATAAATAAGCCTTTTTCTCATCTACTTTTACCAATTGTGTTCCTATAGAAATATTACCTTTATGAAATGTATTGTCTTCATCACTGAAAATACCAAGTATATGTCCAGAGCCTTCTTCTCCGATATCTACTTCTACCGAGCCTACAGGATAATCACCTTCTTCTGCATATTTTTTTATATTTGTTGCTATGCTTGTCTTAATATCTGAAAAAATTGAAGCGACATCTGTAGTTTCTCCTGTAATATTTAAAGAATTTACATTTGTAAACAAACCATCTTCTATATCATATTTTTTTGCATATTTATATTCGCGCATAGCCGCTGTTAAGTATTGCATAGTTGCATCATCATGTATTCTAAACTCACATTGTGATGATTGGTAAGTAGTTCCTGTACCTGTTATTTTTGTAACAAAATTTATTGCTAAACTTGGAACTATTTTTGTTATTTTATCTGATGAAGTATATTGTATATAAAATTCTTGTCCAAATTTAGGAAACTTACTGCTTATTTCACTTCCAGACGAATCTAATACCTTTATGTCAGCTGTAGTATTACTATTCCCGTCAGGAGTTACTATATTGGCTCCTATGTCTCCCCAAATAAACTTTCCATCATAATCATTCACTATCTCATCATATACTAAATCGCCTAAAGTCATAAGCCCATCACGAGTAGTACTTGAACTATTAGCAAAGTCTATAACATAAGGTCCAACAGTATATGTTGTATTGGCTTGATCAATCATTACTTTTAAATCGTCTGACTCATCTGTAGTTGGGGTTGCAGATAAAGTAAATGTAGTTCCGTCTGTTAAAACATAATTTACAAAGTTTGCAAATCTTTCAGATCTACCAGCAATTCCTCCTGAATTTACATTATTACTTGTTGTATCATGTCCTGTTAGCAATTCATAGCCATCATCCCAATTCCAAGACGCCCATACAATATTTTGCATAGTTTCTTCCTCTGCACCTTGCCATTTAGCATAGGCAACAGTTTGAGGTAGCTGTCCACTTCTTAGTTGAGTATATGTAGTTTCCTGCTCTGTTGCACTATATCCTCCATCAGGAGCAACTGGAGATTTATCTACTTGTTTTGAATTTTTTAATCTTCTACTTGAAGCATAATTTGGATTTGCACAATAATATATTGAACCATCTGGTGAAGACATATAATATAGTTCAGATGTATTAGTACCATCTAAATCTCCTAATGTAACTGATCCACCAGCTGTAGCAAATGTTCCTTCTACAGATTGTACATCTTCTCCACTAAATAACAAGTAAAATGTAGATATACCTGCTGAAATTAAGGTTGCTATTATTATAATAAAAGCAATTATTTTCTTTAGTGTAAAATGTTTAGTTTTACGTGTCATGTTTTCCTCCTTTCTTATATTCTTTTTATAACGTATTTTTTAATTAAGAACACTGCTAAACCTATTATTGCTATTACTCCAAGTGTAATTCCTATAAATGAAGCTACTTCTCTACCAGTATTCATTGCTAACAATGTTGTAGCACTTGATATATCATCTTCTCCATCTTGTCTATTTCCTGGTGTAGAGTCTCCATCTTGTAATCCATAATCATTATATGTTTGAGATATTTCTGCTGTATTTACTATTGTTCCTGTGTTTTCACCTGTCATTCTTCTTGACAAAACTAAAGTTATTGTTTTGGTTTCGCCTGGCTCAATAACTGTATTTGCCAAAGATGTTGTATAAAGGTTACCATCTGATCCTACATACCAATTAGGATTTAATTCTGAATTAAATGCCATTCCTTCTGGCATATAGTCAATTAATTCCTTAGCATATCCTGCTACTTTTCCTTCATTTGTAATAGTAAAGTTATATTCAATTAATACTGTTGCATATTCAACATATGTATTTAATAAACTTACCATTGCAAAGTTTGAATTATATTCATATGTTCTTGGATCCAATTTTGTATTTGTTACTGTTACCCTTGAAACCACTTTATCAAGTTTTAAGTCAAATTGTTCTCTTTCTTGAAGACCTATATCTGTATTATACATATTTGAATTTGTAATTCTTATTATATTTGTTGCAGCTACTGGTTTTCCATCTAGTGTTGCCTCTACGAAATCAGAATTTTCGCTACTTGGAATACCCTCTAATTGATATGTTGTTAATATATAATCTGCTGTATTGTATTCTGCAACTGCTGTGTATTCTCCTACAGGTACATTAGCTAATGCATATTTTCCTTCATTATCTGTTGTGGCTTTTATTTCTGTTCCATTTGCATCTTTTACTATATATCCATTTTGATCATAAAGTGTAACTGATATTCCTGATAGTCTTTGCTCTGTACTTTCTTTACGTCCATTTTTGTTGCTATCAATCCAAGCCACACCACTTATTCTATATGTTCCATCTACTGTATTGTGACCATCATCTTCGTCATCTGGATTATAAATTCCTGTACCATTTATAGTATGTTTTATTGATGAAACTTGTACATTTTGACCATCTACTGTAATTGCTGGTAAGTTTTCTATTTCTACAGATGATCCTGTAGTTAGAGTATATGCTCTAGCCACTATTGTTAGCCTTAATGTATCTCCTGGATTAACTGTTTCCTCTATACCAACTGAATTTGTATTTTTCTCTACTGTATTAGTATTTTGACCATTTTGTACTGTGTACTCTCTACAATATAGAGCATTTGGTAATATATCTGATATGTTTACTAAAACACTATTTGACGAATTATTTGTTGTTTCTATGTAGTATTCTAATGTATCTGTATCAAGCATACTACCTTCTATATTACTTGTAAATCTTACGTCTGCTCTAATATTTCCAACATAGAAGTTTACAGTATTTGATAATTCTGTATTTGATTGAACGCTTTCTCCTGACTCTTCTGATATTGTTACAGTATCAAATGTGGCAGTTGCTTGCATACTGATTGTCTTTTCATATTCGTTTACTTCTTTTGCTTTTAATGTAAATTCAAGTTTTTGCGTTCCCCAATCTTCTATTGAATCTTTCGAATATGTAATGGTATTATTGCTTGAATTATAGTTTAAACCATCACTTCCAGATACATATTCAAGTTCAGAAGGTAAGTTTATGGTTATTTTTACATTTCTTTGCTCATTATCTGAGGAATTTTTTATAGCTAAGCTATTACTAAATTCCTTACCTGCACTTAATTTACTATTTTCTTCATTTGAACCTAATTCTAGGCTAAGTGTTCCATCTGTCGCTTTAAGTTCAAGTACTCCAACACTAGTACCTTCTAGGTTGTCGGCTGTAGTCTCTGCTCTTAATGATATATCTTCATTTGGCATAACGCCTACTCCTAGAAATAGATTTAGTTCTGCTGAAGCTTCGCTTCCTGCTGCAATGTTACCTAAATCAAATTCTTCTGAACCATCATTTTCAAAATATGTATATGTACTATTGTTTATAGTTTCTTGTTTGATTTCTGAGTAAGCAAGAGGTATATTGACTTTTAATTTAACATTTCTTGCCTCTTCATCTCCAGAATTTTTTACAGTAATTTTAGCATTAAGATATTTTCCTGCATTTATACTTCCACCATTTGTTATTTCTTCTCCGCTATAGCTTTCTGTAACTTGTATGCTTGTGTTTATTTCTGGCACATCATCTGTTTTAACACCAACATTGCTAGCCAATACTACATTTTGACTTGTTCCTTCTTGAGCATCATTGTTGTAATATACTCCATAGCTTGCTTTTGCAGTATTTGCATAATCTACGTTTGCAGGTATTGTTATATTATAATTAAAGTTAAATGTTGTAGCATTTGCTACTGCACTATTTGCAACTATCATATAAGATTTTGCGTCTGCAGTATATTCTGTTTGCCAACCATTGTTACTGTCATCTATGTTTGCTGTAGCTTCTCCATTTGCTGAGTAATAAACTGTTGCATCTATTCCTTCTACTGAAAGAGCACCTACTAAAGTTGTATTAAATGTTGTTCCTAAGTCGCTACTTCCGTCTACTTCTTTATTTCCCTTGAAAGGTATTCTGCCAAGTACTTTTAATCCTTCGGCATCTTTGCCTAAATTGTTTACAACTACTCCAGAAATTGTAGCAGTTTTTTCTTTATCTAATACTGGTAAATTGCCTATAGCTTCACTTTCTTGTGCTGTAACAGTTTCATCTCCATTATATCCTGTTATACTTTGTGTTGTTACAAATCCTGTTGGTGCAACTACATTTACTGGTACTTCTACTGTATTTGTATTTTCATTTTCTGATAATGTTGAAACTCCGCTATTTGATGCATTTGCTATTATTTCATCATTATCATTTGTATATGATAAAACTATATTTGTTTGCTTGCTTGGGCTCAAGTTATTTAATGATAAGTCTAATACTAATCTTATAACCGTTCCTTTTGCCATTGATTGTGAACTATACTCTGTTTGATTTCCTGTAAATTTTAATTTTATTGTATTTCCATCTATTACAGAATCTCCACTTACTAATTGTTCATCATATAAAAGTGTTGCATCTTTTATTTCAATACCTGTTATCTCTTGAGGAAATACTATGTCTAATTCTGGATTTGCAAATAAGTTGTCTGTAACATCATCTCTTTCTAATGTAATATTCATTACAACGTTTTCGTTTTCCACTACTGTTGATAAGTTATTATTACTTATTTGCACACTTGCTTTAGATGTAGGCTCTTCTAATGTTATTTCTCCTTTTGCTTCTGCATTTATTTGAACTCTTGAAGTTAATGTTTTAAAGCTTGCAATCTGTTCTTTACTATAGTCTAGATTTCCCTTAATAGCTTTTGTTACATTTAGATTTATTTCGCCTTCTGTTTGAGGTTTACTTGCAACAAAAGATATATTTGAATTGTTTATTTCTAATTCTACTGTATCTTTATTTAATGTTCCTATAACTGTTCCATCAGATTTAAGAACATCTATTTTTCCTTCTTCTCCAAGTACTTTTACAAGTTCTTCTGATGATACCGTAACTTTTCTATCGTAAATGTAGGCACTTGCATTTATATCTCCTAGAAAGTCTCCATTTTCTTTAATAGTTACTTCGTTTAATGCATCTGCTAAACCTACATTTAATTTGTATTGTACTCCAAATTCTGTTTCTATTTGGTTTTCATTTTTGTCTTTATTTGAGTACATGTATCCTTTGTTTAATGTGGCTGTTTGTGGTAGAACATTTACCGTTGCAATATCTCCTATTTTTGAATCTATATTATAGTCTTTTTGTTCCATGCTTGTAGATACAGTTGTTCCATTTAATAATGTTGTATTTGTTGTTGTTTCTGTGTATATTGTTATTGCTTCTTCATTAGTATTTGTTTCGTATATATATGTAACGACAAATTTGTCTGCTTGTCCTTTTACCCATGAAACCATTCCATTTTCATCTACTGTATTTTCAACATTTATTGTAAGTGTTCCTGATTCGCTGTCATATGCATAGCTATCTTGTGTAAAGTTTACTCCGTCTGCCTCACCATTTGTAGCTAGTGTATCTATTGCGGTTACTATAACTTCTGAAGGTTTTAAGTCATTTATTGTTGGAACATTAATTTGTATTTGTTTTGAGCTTAATGGTAGTTTTGAATCTTTTAATCCATCACTAAGTAATAGGCTAAGCATTGTTTTACCATCATAGTTTAAATATCTAATTACTTCTTGACTTAGTTCCCCAACTAAATTCTCTTCTGATGCCATCCAGTTAATATGAACAGTCATATCTTTTTCAATTTCACGTTCTTTGTTATCTTCATTTATGTATGTTGCTTTAAATTTGACTGTGCTATCCTTGCCTAATTCATTTGGTGAAACTTTATCATCTTTATTTGGTATAATTGGTATAGCTAATTCAACTGTTTCACTTGTGTTTATTTGATTTAGCTCTATAGAATTTTCAGTTATGTTTTTAATTCTATTATCATTTACTTTTTCATAGTCGAATTTGTAGTTGTTATTTTCTAGGTTTATTAATATATTCTTTAAGTATCCTGTATTTTTCACACCAATATTAAGATATAAGTTAGTGTCAGTAGAGTCTATATCTGCTGTGTACTCATATCCTTCGTGTGTTTCTTCATTTCCTAGTTTTACATCAAAAGTAATGTTTTCTTCTGATGTTTCATTATTTTGTTCAATAATGTTCGCTGCATATACGCCAGTTGTAATACAATTAAAACCTACTAAAATTGCAACTAGCATAGTAGCTATTACTTTGCTTATTGTTTTTTGCATAGTAACCCTCCTATTTTAAAATTAACATAACTTAATTATACCTTTTTTTTTGCTATTTTTCAAGATTTTCAGCACATTTTTTGAATTTTTTTGTTTGATTTTATACTTCTAAAAGTCTTTTATTCTAAAAGTATATTTTTAATATGTGCTGAATATAATTCTAACTTATATTAACTTTTTTTATTTTTCTTGACAATAGCGATTTTCAATTCTAAAAATAGCTTTTAATATCTTTTCATACGGAAAATATTTTTTCAGCTTTTTTATTAAATTTTCTTTACAAAGTTGTAACAATTTATACCATCTCGCATATAATATTATAGTTAGATTTAAGTATGCGTAAGTAATTTTGATTGTAATATTTGTATAATGGAGGCTTAGGTATGAATGATAATGACATGGCTAATATGATAAAAAAGGCTCAGGAAATGATTAACAATAATCAGATTCCTGATGAACTAAAAAATCTTGTAAAAAATATGCAGAGTAATGGAACAAATAGTATGAATAATCAAAACAACCACAATGGTACTAATAACTATAGTAATCGTTTCAACCATAATAATTCTAATAGTTACAGTAATCAGAGCAATCTCAATAACTCTAATAATTACAATAATTCCAAAGGGCAAACTAACTTCGTAGATAATGTGAGATTAAACAGTTCTCACTCTAAAGAAAGCCAGAATTATAATAAATATTCTTCTACTTACTCTCAAAGAAATAGCAATAATTATGACACTGATAATTCTAATCAGAACAATAACAATATAAATTCCGATTTTCCTAATATAGACATAGAAACAATGATGAAACTTCAAGGAGTAATGTCTAAGATGAAATCTTTTAATAACGATGATGACATGTCTAAATTACTAATGTCACTAAAGCCTTATTTGCGTAATGAAAAAAAAGAAAAAGTAGATGAATATATTAAACTTATTAAGATGGGAAAAATGACACAAGCTTTTGACTTGTTTGGTGGTGATAAGAATTGAATTTGTTCCCAGTTGATGGTGATGGTGTAATTGATATCTTCGGATTTAAATTACACACAGATGACCTTTTAATACTACTTATATTATTTATCTTATATAAAGAAGATGTAAAGGATAAGTTCCTTTACATCGCATTGATACTGCTATTGCTAAATTGACTACTCCATTTCTATTAGCCCTTCGTCATTTATATAAGCATATGAATAGCTTTCTCTTTCTATATCTTTTCTATCTCTTTCTAGAATTCTACTAGCTATTCTTATTTGTGGTGAATTTATTATACTGGCAGCTATAATCGCTTTTTCATTGCCTTTTGCTCCTGCATGTGCCATTCCCCTAAGGTTTCCTAAAACTGCTATATTGTCTTCTGCAATTACTTCTGCACCATCATTAACATCACCTATTATGACTATACTCCCTTCAAATTCCATTTTCTGTCCTGATCTAATAGAACCTTTATAAAACTTTGTTTCTGATATTTGTATATCCTTTCTAAACGTTCTTTTTATGCCATGAAGTCCTAATGTTTTTGGACTATCGAAATCGACTTTTACTTTTATAACATTTTGAATTAGTTTTTGAATACTATCAATTTCGAATCTTTTTAAAATTTTACCGGTAACCATAATAGGTGTTTTTTCATCTTTATAAAATTCTTTAAGATCTGGCAATTTTTCTTGTAATTCATTCAAAATCTCATTTGTTGTTGCATCTTCTTTAATTTTAAGTACAATACTATCTTTTTTAAAATAAATATTAATGCATCTAGTCATTTTTAATTACTCCTATATTTTGATTTTTCATACCTCCTTTTATCTTTTGTAAATTTAAAATTATTATAACATTCATTTATTTATTATTCAACCATAAAATTAGAATATATGTTCTGATCATCTTAAGCAATCTCAGACGACGTATATATTATCTAACTGTTTGCATATCAGATGTAGCAGTCATATCTTCAGTAATTTGTTCTGAGTTCATACCAAAGTATTGTGCAAATATATCTCTAGCAGTTACTGCCGTAGAAGCTCCGTGCTGACCGTCTTTAATATATACGGCTACAGCTATTTCCGGATCATCAAATGGTGCAAATCCAACAAACCATGCGTTGGCATTTCCACTTTCATTTGTTGATGCAGAACCTGTTTTTCCACCTACTTCTATATCAAAGTCTGAGAAATATCTATAAGCTGTACCAGATCCATCACTTGTAACTCCTCTCATTCCTTCTTTCACTGCATTTGAGTTTTCTTCACTAATGCTTAAATCAGATCCACTATTTCCGCTAACTCCTAATTTTTCATTTACATAGCTTTCTATTTCTTCTTTTGGCACTTCTGTTCCATCAGAATTATTTACAGATTTTATTATTGTTAAATTTAGGTTATGACCTCCGTTTGCAACCATTGCAACATATTTGGCCATTTGAAGTGGTGTGAATGAGTTATTAAGTTGTCCTATAGCTGCTTGAACAGTATATCCATCAACCCAAGGACTCATTGTATCTCTAGAAGCTAAAACTCCTGCTTCTTCTCCTGGCAATTCTATACCTGTTTTTTGTCCTAGTCCAAATGCTGAAGCAACTTGAACTAATCTATCTATGCCTGTTCTTCTACCTGTTTCATAGAAGAAATAGTTACAAGATACCTCTATCGCTCTAGTAACATTAAGCCACCCATGGCCTCCACTTTTCCAGCATCTTGGCTGATAATCTCTATAATATCTATATACTCCTGTATCATTAATTCTTGTATTTACATCAATTGCTCCACTCTCCAATCCTGCTATAGCTGTAACCATTTTGAATGTTGATCCTGGTGGAGATATTGAACTAATTGCTTTATTCATAAGTGGATGATCTTCTGCGTTTAAATAGTTATTCCAATTTTCTGTGCTAATACCATCTATAAATAGTGATGGATCATAGTTTGGATAACTTGCCATTGCTAATATTTCGCCTGTTTTAACATTTAATACTACCGCTGCACCTTCTTTTGCCATTTCTGCATCTTTAAGCTCTCCATTTTGCATCATTTGAATGTTCTTTTGCAATGCGTCTTCTGTTATTTTTTGCAAATCACTATCTATTGTAAGCATAACGTCTGCACCAGCAACAGCTTCTTCTGCGACATATTCGTCAGTTACAACACCATCTACTGACATGTCTATTTGCTTAACTCCATCAGTTCCTTTTAAATATTTCTCTAAAACCTGCTCTATACCTGTTTTACCAGTTATATCATTTTGGTCATATTCATCTGGATTTGCTTTTAATTCATCTTCACTTATTGGACCAACATATCCTAAAATATGTGATGCTAAAAGTCCATAAGGATATGACAAGGTTGGCTCTGATGTTGTGCTTATTCCTGGAAAGCTTGAACCCATTTCATTTAATTTTGCTAAACTGCTATTACTAATGTTTTCTGCTAATTCAACTGATTTTGTATTGCTGTAACCATCTTTTTCTATTTCATACCTTAAAGTAATTATTTTTCTGGCATCTTGTACATTATCTGTATTTACTTCATATTCTTGCTTAAAATAATTAAAGCAAGCTTCTGCATCATAACTTGAGTCAAGTTTGTTTTGCTCCTTAAAAGTTTGAGCTATTTCTTCATTTTTAAAAGCATATGGTTCAACTGTTATAGGAAAATTATCTACATATGTATCTCCATTTTGCTCTAACGTTTGTGCTAACAATAAAAGTGCATTATTTAATGTTTGTGTATCAACTTTTGTCTTATAGATTTCCACATTATATACCAATTTTGTGGATACAAGCTTCTCACCACTACTGTCTAGAATATTTCCTCTTGCTGCTTTTATTGTGGTTTCTCTTGTAAGTCTTGTGTTTGACTCTTCTCTATATTCTTGTCCGATTTACAATTTGCAAATTAAAAAGTTGAAGTAAAAGTATTATTCCAATTATATATACAATTGCTATAGCAATATTGTATCTTAATTTGTTATCTTTTCTACTTTCCACTATTCCTCCAATCTCTTTTATTTTCGTTTTTTATTTTTTGATATTAATTTATGTATAAAATTAAAAATATCTTGTTAAAATCTTTTTACCTTTATATTGTTCTTCTAAATAATACCCTAATTTTTTCATTAAAGGATAAAATATAATTATAAGCATTGTGTTAAATAATATTTCCACTAGTAGAGTAAGTGTAAATGTAAGTATTTCTGGTACTCCTCCATATTGAAAAATATTTATAGCATATGTAAATACTTCATAAATAATTGTGCTTACAGCAGACATTACTATTATAGTTACTCTGCTATCTTTTGAAAAGTTTTTGTCCATATACTCTCCAAGTAAGCCTATAATAGCCAATAAAACTGATGTTATACCTATTGTTTTTCCAAGGTTTAGGTCTATAATTATACCAAATATTATGCCAAATATAGCTCCTGTTTTGTTTCCTATAAATAATCCTATAAATAGTGTTAAAACAATTATAAGGTTTGGCATTATTCCACCTATATTAAACCAAGAAAAGAAATTTAATTGTAAAAAATATATTATAAAAAATGTTAATAATAAAATTAGAATAACTTTAAATTTTCGCAATTTAATCTCCTTTAAACTTTGATATTTACTCTGCCTCGGGTCACTAAAAGCTCCAGAATATATATCAAATTATTAATTTTGAGTGATTACTAATACTGTTTCTAGTCTTGAAAAGTCTGTAGCCACTTCAATTTCTGCATATCTGTCTGCCTCATTTTTGGTGTTGACAACACTTTTTACAGTACCTATTAAAATACCTTTTGGATAAATTCCGCCAAGACCTGAGGTTACAACTTGATCTCCTTGAAGAATTGTGCTATCTGCTGGTATATATGTTGCTCTTACTGTTTCTGTGTTGTTAAGAGTTCCTCTAAGTATTACACTATCTTGCACATTTGAAATATTTGCACTAACACTACTTGCAGTATCTATTATCGTTTGAATTTTTGCAGTATTATTTGTTGCTGAAATTACATATCCAACTAATCCTGATTCTGATATGACTGGCATATTTTCTTTTACACCATCATCGGTTCCTGCATTTATGACAACTATTTTTTCATAATTACTAATACTTCTTTCTATTACATAAGCTGGTACAGTTGTAAATTCAGAATATTTATCTTTTAAATTAACATATTCTTTTAAGGTATTATTTTCTGATTTTAATATTTCCAGTTCTCTTAGTTGTTCTTGTAATTTACTATTTTCATCTTTTAAGCTTCTGTTTTCTTCTTGTAAGCTTGCTATATCACTATTTTCTTGTTCATTTCCTGTAATTTTATTTTTTAAAAATACTATTCCGTTTTGGATTGGAACAAATATCGTACCAGCCACACCTTCTATAAATGACAAGTTTCCTGTACTAATATTTGAAACTATTACAACAACTATTAATACTACTACTGTTATGATAATTCCGATTAAGCCAGCTTTATTTTTCATTAAATAATCATTCCTTACGTTTATTTAGGTTTTAAAGTTCCTATAACTTTTTATAAGCTCAAATATATGTTCTGGAACATTTCAGCGAACGGTTGCAGCGCGAGCATTTTAAATTTTAACTAAGTAGGACTGCAGAGTGTAGCGGGCAAGCTGGAGCAAAGCGACCCGCGCAGTGAAATGTGGAAGAATGTATATTTGAGCTTGTAATGAATTATAAGTTAATTACATTTTCTTTCCTGCATTCATTAATACGCTTTTTAGATTATCTATGTTTTCTAGTACTTTTCCTGCACCTATTGCAACACATTCAAGTGGTGTATCTGCCACATATGTTTGTACACCTGTTCTTTGTGCAATTAAATTATCTAAATTTCTTATTTGTGCTCCACCACCTGCCAAATAAATACCATTTACGATAATATCAGCTGAAAGTTCTGGTGGAGTAACAGATAATGTATTTATTATTGCTTCTAATATTTCATTTATTGGTTTTCTCATAGCCTGCTCAATATCTTTAGATGATACTGTTACATTCTTAGGAAGTCCTGTATCTAAATCTCTTCCTCTAATTTCTTTAGTAATTTCAGACACTAAAGGAAGTGCACAACCAAGCTCTATTTTTAAGCTTTCTGCTGCTGTTTGTCCAATCGCTATGCCTTTATGGCTTTTTAAATATTCTACTATACTTTCATCTATTTCATTTCCTGCAACTCTTATTGAGTTACTTGCAACTATTCCTCCAAGTGAAATAACTGCAACTTCAGTAGTTCCTCCACCAATGTCTACTATCATATTTCCCATAGGCTCTTTTACATTTATTCCTGCACCAATAGCAGCTGCCATAGGTTCTTGAATTAAATATACTTCTTTAGCATTTGCTTGTAAAAAAGCTTCTTCTATGGCTCTTCTTTCAACTTCTGTAATACCTGATGGAACTCCAACTACTACTCTTGGCTTTCCTGCATTATATTTTTGGCAAACCTTTTTAAGCATATTTTTAAGCATTAAACCTGTTGCTGTAAAATCTGCTATAACCCCATCTTGCATAGGTCTTACGGCTTTAATATTTTCTGGTGTCCTTCCAAGCATTTCTCTTGCTTCTTTACCAGTTGCAACAATTTCACCAGTAACTTTGTCTAAAGCAACCACTGATGGTTCTCTTAAAACTATACCCTTCCCTTTTAAGGCAATTAAAATATTTGCAGTTCCTAGGTCCATACCTATATCTTTTGAATTAAAGTTTAATAAATCAAGATTCATTGCTAAAAATTCCTTTCTTGTATGTTTTATATAATAAATTGCAGATATTTATAATTTTGCTTTTTGATTATGCTCAATTACTTTATTGTTTTTTTATTTTCTATAGTTTTAATACTTGTATAGTTGTCTTTTCCTATTACAATATGATCTAAAAAATTTAACTTGAATAATTTAGAGCACTCTTCTACTTTTTTAGTAAAATCTAAATCTGCTTTGCTTGGTGTGGAATCTCCACTTGGATGATTATGTATTAGTATAAATTTATCTAATTCCTCTTTAATTACTTCCTTTAAAATTTCAGCTGGAGCTACAGATATTTGATTAATTGATCCTGTTTTTAGTTCAATATTTTTTACTACTTCGTTTTTTGAATTTAATAAAATTAGTTTTAACTTTTCATGTTTTTCATTTTTTAGTTCTTGCATAAATATACCGGCAACATCACTTGGTCTAATTATTTTTGTTTTTAGATTGTTTATAGGATTATTTATTCTTGTAGCTAACTCACATACTGCCTTAATTTGAATTGCTTTAACTTTTCCTATACCTTTAATTTTTTCCAAAGTTTCAATTCCAATACTTGCAAGTCCACTAATATTTTCCGAAAGTAATAAAATTCTGTTAGCAATATCTACTGATGTCTCTTCTTTTGTTCCTGTTTTAATTATTATTGCCAAAAGTTCTGCATTTGATAACTTTTTTTCACCATACATTAATAATTTTTCATATGGTCTTTCAGATTCTGGCAATTGTTTCATTTTAAGTGGCATAAGTAAATCCTTTCTGCCCCCCAAAAACTCCTTTTTATTAGAATTTTCTATAAATGAATATAGAAATTATTATTCCAATTATACTAGAAATATTTATATTAAACATTATTGCAAATGATAAATTTACAACTCCTAAGTCTAAAGAAATTGGCTCTGTTAATCCAAAACTTTGTCCATATGATAGCCAACTAAGCCAACTTACTCCCTGTGTCAGCTCTCCAATTAGTCCTCCTATAACAAGTCCACATAATATAAATATTATTAGTACGAATGTACTTTTATCTCTTGTTGCCATATGTTACCTCCATTTTATCTTACGGATATTTATAATTTAACATTTGTATTATATATTTTTTTCCATTAATTTTCAAGGTATTTTGTGGAAAAATTGTCTTAATTTTTTTATCAAAACATTGTAAAAGCATGAATCATATGATATACTAATAGATACATAAAAAACCATTTCATAAATACCATTGTTATAACAAGAAAGGAAATTCTATGAAGTTTGAAAAATTAAGTGAATATAAATTAAGAGTTACCGTATCTAATGATGAATTGTTAGAAAGCAGTAACGGCGATTTAGATAATTTTATGTCTAACCCTTCTAAAGCTCGTAAATCCTTTTTAGAAATACTTGATAAAGCTGAGGATGAAGTTGGATTTCATATAGATAATAGTAGAATAAGAATTGATGCCAAAAGTATGTATAATGGTGATTTTATATTTACTATAACAAAACTAATTCCTAAATCTAAAAATTCTAAAAAAGTTAAGCCTTTAAAAGTTCCTGTTCAAAAAGATAATACCTTGGTTTATAGTTTTGTAGACATAGAACATTTTTTTAATTTTTGTAATTTTTTAAAAAAGCAAAAGATTAATAGATTGAGAGAATTTTGCAAAACAATTGAGCTTTATAAATATAATGGTAAATATGTTCTAATTTGTTTAAATATAAATCAAAATTACAGATATATTGGTAAACTTTATTCTGGTATTACTGAGTTTGGTAATTTTTTAACTAGTCAAGAAGCTGTTGCTATGTTAATAAAAGAGCGTGGAACTCCTGTAATTAAGCATAATGCTATTTATACTAGTCAAAAGAATTTTAAATAGATTAAATTTTAAAAATTAATAAAATAATATAAAAAGGTCACAATATACTTCTCGACATTTCAGCGAACGGTTGCAGCGCGAGCATTTTCGATTATAACTAAGTAGGACTGCAGAGTGTAGCGGGCAAGCTGGAGCGAAGCGACCCGCGCAGTGAAATGGGAGAGAATGTATATTGTGACCTTTTTTATTTGTATATTTTGTTCGTATTTTTATTGTTTATTTTTTATTTTTTATCTTTAATCTTTAATTTAAAATTTCTAGACCAGCAAACTTAGCCATTAATCTCTTATGACCAAATTTATCAAACTCTATATCTACTTTAATATCATCTTCTTCTCTTTCTAAGTTAGTAATTGTACCTTCTCCAAATCTTTTGTGAAATACTTTTTGACCAACTTTATATTGAGATAAGTCAACTGGACTTGATGTTTTCTTTTTATTTAAATTATTTAAGAAACTTTCTGCTGTTCTAAATTGGAAGCTTGGCTGTGCATCATCATTAGTTTGAGACTTATCTCCAAAACTTATTCCATTATTCAAACTATCTGCTGACACCTTATATGAAACTACTTTTGAAGCGAACCTATCCGCATAGCCATTTGCTCTATTGCCATAGCTCCATGAATACTTAGAGTCCTCAAATTCGTCTTCTTCCTCTTTTTCAGCAAAGGCATCTTCATATCCATCAAGTAAATCTGCTGGAATCTCTTTTAAAAATCTTGATGGTGGATTATAACTCGTTGAGCCAAATATTGTTCTTTTTCTTGCAAATGTTAAATATAAATAATGCTGAGCTCTAGTTATACCTACATAAAATAGCCTTCTTTCTTCTTCTATGTCTTCTGGGTTGTCCATTGATTTGTGTCCTGGAAATACTCCATCTTCCATACCAACCAAGAATACTACTGGATATTCCAAACCTTTAGCACTATGAAGAGTCATTAATGTTACCATATCATCTGATTCTTCCAAACTGTCTGTATCACTAGATAACGAAATGCTTTCAAGGAATTCGTTTAAATAATTATCTGCTGACTCTTTTTCAAATTCCATAGCAACAGTTAAAAATTCCTCTAAGTTTTCAATTCTACTTTCTGCTTCAACTGTATTTTCATTTTTTAATGCTTGTGTATAACCTGTTTTATTAAGAGTTTGTTTTATAAGTTCAGATATTGGCACATCTAGCTTACGTAATTCTTCAATTACATTTATAAATTCTCTAGTATTTTGATAAATTCTAGGCAAAAATTTATCCGCTTCTTTAATAACCTGATACATTGAAATTCCATTTTCTGCCGAAATCTTTTCAATGTTTTCTAAGCTAGTTTTTCCCACACCTCTTTTAGGTTCATTAATTATTCTTTCTAATGAAAGATTATCTGATGGATTTGCAATTAATCTTAAATATGCAATAATATCTTTAATTTCTTTTCTTTCATAGAATTTTAAACCTCCAACAATTTTGTATGGTATGTCTTCTCTTCTAAGTACATCTTCAATTGCTCTTGATTGAGAGTTCATTCTATATAAAACCACAAAATCTGAATATTTGTAATATTCTTCTCTTTTTAAATGATTTATTTCTTGAACTATAAAACTACCTTCGTCATATTCATCTTCACCACAATATACAAAAGGAAGCTTGCCTTCATCATTTTCTGTCCAAAGTACTTTTTCATATTTGTTTTCATTATGCTTAATAACAGCATTTGCAGCTTTTAAAATATTTCCAGTGCATCTATAATTTTGCTCTAGCTTAACTATTTTTGCACCCGGAAAATCTTTTTCGAAATTAAGTATATTAGTTATATCTGCTCCTCTAAAACGATAAATTGATTGGTCACTATCTCCAACAACAGTAATATTTCCATACTTTGAAGCAAAAAGTGATACTAGCATAAATTGAGATTTATTTGTATCTTGATACTCATCAACTAATATGTACTTAAATTTACTAGAATAATAATCTAGTACATCAGGATTATCTGTTAAAATATTTATAGTGTAATTTATAATATCGTCAAAGTCTATAGCATTATTTTCCCTAAGCTTTTTTTGGTATAAGTAATAAACTTTTGAAGTTATTTCTTTTCTGTAATCTCCGTTTGCTCTTTCCTCATATTTTTCAGGAGTTAACATTTCATTTTTTGCATTACTTATTTCAGATAAAATAGATCTGTCCGTAAATAATTTGGGGTCAATGTTAAGCTCTTTCATACAATTCTTAACTAATGTTCTTTGGTCTGTTGAGTCAAATATTGCAAATGAAGAATCAAAACCTATTCTATCTATAAATTTTCTAAGTATTCGCACACAAATAGAGTGAAAAGTTCCAAGCCATATATCATTTATGGCGTCACTTGCTAATCGCTCTACTCTTTCTTTCATTTCATTTGCTGCTTTATTGGTAAATGTAATAGCTAATATATTCCATGGTTTTACACCCTTTGCTTGCATTAAATAACTGATTTTATATGTAAGCACTTTTGTTTTTCCAGAACCGGCACCTGCTATAACTAAGCATGGTCCTTCTGTAGACTCTACCGCTTCTTTTTGTCTTGGATTCAATTCATTTAATAGTTCGTCCATTGATAATATTATTCCTTGTATATATTTAGATTTTTATGGATTAACCTATAAACCTTCTTGATTTTGCTTTATGCAAACTTATTATTGTAAAACTTTTGTTCGTACTTAAAGATTTTACTATATTTTGTTTTTATAGTCAAGGAATTTTGAAATTTGTATCAATATAAAAATGTCTCGTTAATTATAAAATGTAAAAATTTTATTGACGAAAAAATTGACATTTTAAAAAACTTATTATATAATAGGAATAGAAAATGAGATGCCACAGAAATGTGTGCTACCTATAAGATATAGTTACACCACATAGCTTGGCGAAGCGTAATGTGGTGCATTTTTATTTGCTCAAAATAATAACCAAAGTTATAATTAAGGCAATTGCTATGATAGATACAGCTATTAATCCGAAGAAAAATAGACTAAGTAAGTTTATTAATATTATGTACATAGCACCACCTCCATTCTCACAGTAAAAACTGTGTATGTAAAGTGGTAGCACACACACTGCTTTCTCTCATTCTCTATTTTCAAAATATACTATATTTCGTTATTATTGTCAATGTTTTTTCGTTTTATTTTTGTTAATTTTTAGAATTCAATCAGCATCGCAAATAATCCAATTATAAATCCCATCATATTACCCAAAGATGTGATTCTTCCCTTATATAATTCATTTGCTTCTGGTATAAGCTCACCTGTTACAATGTAAAGCATTGCACCAGCAGCAAAACTTAAACATACTGCAATAATTTGTTCAGATATGTTTCCTATTAATGCTCCAATTAGTGCTCCTAAACCTGTTGCTATCCCAGATAGAATCACATACAGCATTACTTTAAATGGATTCATTCCTCCATTTTTCATAGGAACAGCCATGCTTATTCCTTCCGGAACATCGTGCAAACATATTGCAATTGCAAGTGATAAGCCCAAAGAAGTAGATGAATCAAAGCCTGAACCTATTGCTAAACCTTCTGGAATGTTATGAAGTGCTAGCCCTATGCTTACAATTATACCTGTTTTTAATAATCCCTTATTTCTAGCAGAAATTTTATTATTTCCTTTTAAATTTGCATTTTTGGAGTTTCTAAAAGAATGATTACTTACTTTGTCTTTTTTATTAAAAATATTTTTTACTGCATTATCACATAGAATCATTACAATTATTCCAAGTATAATACCTAAAACTGTAGTGTAAATTGAAGAAATTCCTATTGCTTCTGGAATTAAGTCAAAACAAATAACAGCTAGCATTAATCCTGATGCAAAAGCTAATACAAAACTTAAGAATTTATTTGAATTTCTTTTTGAAAAAATACCTATCAAACCACCTATTGTAGTTCCAATTGTTCCAAAAAACAAACCTAACATTGCAACTGTTGAGATTCCCATAAAAAAGTGTCCTTTCTTTTTTAATGTATTGTTTTTATTATATTTATATGTACAAGATTTTTTTATATTCAAATAAATTTTATAAAAAAAACAAACACATTAAAGTGTTTATTTTTTATAATTTGCTATTCTTCATTTCCTTTTAATTTTTCAGCTGTATCTGCCGCCGCCAAATTATCTATCATTTCATCCAAATCACCATTTAAGAAATTATCCATTTGGTAAATACTCATTCCAATTCTATGGTCTGTAATACGTCCTTGAGGATAGTTATATGTTCTAATTTTTTCGCTTCTCTCTGCATTTCCTATTTGACTTCTTCTTTCATTTTCTAGTGCACTATCTCTTTCAGCTTTTTCTTTTTCATATAGTCTAGAGCGAAGTAATTTCATTGCATATTCTCTGTTTTGAACTTGTGATCTTTCAGTTTGACATTCTGCAACCATGCCTGTTGGAATATGAATTAATCTTACAGCAGATGATGTTTTATTAACGTGTTGTCCGCCTGCACCTGAAGCTCTAAAAACTTCCATCTTAATGTCTGCTGGGTTTATTTCAATATCCACATCTTCTACTTCTGGAAGTACTGCAACTGTAGCTGTTGAAGTATGAATTCTACCACTTGCCTCAGTTTCTGGAACTCTTTGTACTCTGTGTACGCCACTTTCATATTTTAATCTACTATATGCACCTGTTCCTTTTATCATGAAGGAAATTTCTTTGTAACCTCCAAGTCCAGTTTCATTTTCGTTTAACACTTCTAGTTTCCAATGTTTTCTATCTGCGTACATTGAATACATTCTAAATAAAGTTCCTGCAAATAAAGCAGCCTCTTCTCCACCAGCACCTGCTCTGATTTCGCAAATTACGTTTTTGTCATCATCAGGGTCTTTTGGTATTAATAATACCTTTAGCTCTTCTTCAAGTTTTGGTAATAATTCTTTGCTTTTTAGCATTTCCTCTTCTGCCAAATCTTTAAGTTCTGGGTCTGAAAGCATTTCTTTTGCTTCTTCTAGGCTTTGCTTTGTTTGCTTATATTCTCTATATTTTAAAACAATTGGCTCTAAGTCTGAATGTTCTTTCATGTTTTTACGCCATTCATTTTGTTTTGCTATTTCTTCTGGATCACTTATCTTTTTTGTTAGCTCCTCATATCTTTTTTCAACTTCGTCTAAGTTCTCGAACATAAAATTTTTCCTTTCTAACAAATCTCTACATATATAATATTTTTTGTATTAAATTAATTAATACTATTTATATACATTATTACAATTTTTTACACTTTTATTATTATACTATAAATCCAGCTTGCTTTCAAGCCTTTTCTGGCGACTAAATTATTTTATGTTACTATTCACAGCTACCAGCTCAAAAAGTATGTAATATTAGTGTAACCAAA
>CAKNIU010000002.1 GCA_930980675.1 uncultured Clostridium sp. | reverse complement strand
TCCAATGTTTTACCTTTGTATTATATTGATAAAATGGCTCAATGTCAATAATTTTAAAAAAATTCACAAAAATTTCTTGTATTCGTAGTTACAATTTATATTCTATTATTTTTGATTTTGTGCAAAATAGTGTGTTCATTATTCTTGATTTTGTGTGTATTTCAGCTTTTGTTATTTTTGATTTTGTGTAAATAAATGTTGCATTCAGCATTACTTTATGATAAAATTATTTTTAGAGAGGAGTTTAAGTGTATGAAAAGAAAAATTTATAACGACATTTTAAACTGGAAAAATCAAAGCAATGGCAAAACTGCTTTACTAATCGAAGGTGCTAGACGTGTAGGCAAAAGTTACATTGTTGAAAAATTTGCTAAAGAAAATTACAAATCATATATATTAATTGATTTTTCAAAGGTTCCTAAGGAAATATCAGAATTATTTGATAACTATTTAGATAATTTGAATTATTTATTTACTTACTTAGCAGAATATTATGGAGTAAAATTGTATGAAAGAAACTCTTTATTTATTTTTGATGAGATACAATTTTGTCCAAGAGCTAGAGGTGCAATAAAACATCTCGTTGCTGATGGCAGATATGATTATATAGAAACCGGTTCTTTAATATCCATTAAGAAAAATGTTAAAGATATTTTAATTCCATCTGAAGAGGAAATATTGAAAATGAATCCAATGGATTTCGAGGAATTTTTATGGGCTATGGGAAATGATACTTTAATGAACTTTATAAAAGATTGCTATTCTACACAAAAAGAACTAGGTCAGCCTCTTCACCGTAAGGCAATGGACTATTTTAAAGAATATTTAATAATTGGTGGAATGCCTCAGGCTGTTTTAGAATATAGAGAAACAAGAGATTTTGAGAAAGCAGACAAAATAAAAAGAAATATTTTAAATTTATATCGCGAAGATATTAGAAAACATGCAGATGAATTAAATTTAAAGGTAGAACAAATTTTTGACACTATCCCATCTCAGTTGCAAAAACATGAGAAAAAGTTCAATATATCTACTTTAGATGCAAATGCTAGATACAGAAATTATGAAGGTGCGTTTTATTGGTTAACAGATGCGGGCCTAATAAATATTGCCTACAATACAACAGAGCCAAATATAGGCCTTGGACAAAGAATTGATAACAACAGTTTAAAATGTTATATGTTTGATACTGGTTTACTTCTTTCTATGACTTTTAATGAAAAAAATATTATAAGTGAAGAAGTTTATAAAAAAATATTATTTGATAAATTATCTTTTAATGAAGGTATGATTTTAGAAAATATGGTAGCTCAAATGCTTGTTAGCAGAGGAAGAAAATTGTACTTCTTCTCTAGAAATAGTAGAGAAGACTCTACTGAAACAATGGAAATAGATTTTCTAATACTAAATAATAAAATAACCTCAAAACATAATATTATTCCAATAGAAGTAAAGTCTGGAGATAGATACACATTTTCTTCTATTTCAAAATTTGTAACAAAATACAATGATTATTTGGGTAATCCGATAATTATCCATACAAAAGATTTAAAAATTCAAGATAATATTTTATACTTACCTGTATATATGACTGGATTACTTTAAAACCAAAATTGATACAATTAAAGGTTGTAGCATTTGTAAATAAAAGTTAATATTTTAATGAAAGGACTGATTACATGGCATTTGACGGAATAGTTTTAAAAAGAGTTGTAGATGAATTGCAAATTTTAAAAAATGGTAAAGTTAATAGAATATATGAGCCAAATAAAAATGAGCTTTTAATAAGTATCTATGCAAATGGCAATACTTACGCTCTAAATATAGATATAAGTGCAAACAATTACAGGTTAAATTTAACAACAAACGAAAAGCCTAATCCTTTTGTTGCGCCTAATTTTTGTATGCTTCTAAGAAAATATTTAATAAACTCAAAAATTAACAAAATTTATACAAATGGCTTAGAAAGAATTTGCTTTATTGAATTTGAATGCTTTAATGAAATGAATGATAAAATTTATAGAACTTTAGCTATTGAGCTTATGGGAAAATACAGTAATGTCATTCTTGTTAATTCTGAAAATACTATAATTGATGCTTTAAAAAGGTTTGACAGTGAATCTGAAATAATAACTGCATCAAATAGCAATTCTAAAGTTTTAAACATACAGGACTCTAATACTCAAATCTCAAATGAAAAGAATATAACCAATACTAATTCATCGAATATTAGAAGAGACATTATGCCTGGTCGTAAATATGTTTTTCCTAATTCAGATAAGCAAGACTTCTTAAGTTTTACTGAAAAAGATTTTGTGGATTATTGTATGAAATCAGATTATCATACTTTAGACGCTTTACTACCCTCTTCATTTACTGGAATAAGCAAACTATTTATTCAAAGCTGTTTAGAAGAGTTAAAAATATCTAATACCGTTTCTGAAAATAGTTTAAAAGAAATTTACAAATATATAAAAGATATTTTAGATGGAAATAGCATTTGCAAAAATTATAAAAATAATTATACTATTTTTAAAGACAATGCAGAAAATAATACTCATATAAATTCAAAAGTTGAAATGAGTTTAAGTGATTCAAGCGATAATAATATTAATATACATAATGATGCAAATACTAACCTACAAATAAACTTTTTTTTAGATGATTTTTATTTTAATAAAGCTCAAGAGGATATTTTTAAAAATTATAGAAATAATCTTCTTAAAATAATTAACGGAACTCTAGATAAGCTTACAAGAAAACTAGATAATATCAATTCCAAAATAGAAGCATGTCAAAATATGGAGAAATACAAGGTTTATGGAGAATTGCTTATTGCAAATATTTATAGAATTGATACATTAAAAACATCAGATGACTTTGTGGAATTAGAAAACTACTATGATAATAATAATTTAGTTAAAATTCCTATAAATAATGAACTTTCTACTTCTCAAAATGCTGAAAATTACTTTAAAAAGTACAATAAGCAAAAGAATACATTAGAAATAGTAAATGCTCAAAAAAAGGATTCTGAGAAAGAATTAGATTATTTAGAAAGCCTAATCTATGAATTAGACAATGCTAATGATTTAGATTCTGTGAATGAAATATATAATGAAATTTCTGAAAATATATTATTTAATGATAACACTAATTTAAAATCAAATGGTAAAATGCAAAATAAAGAAGTAAAAAAAGAAACTTCTAGTATAGATAATTATATGAGGATGAATATTGATGGTTACACAGTTTTAATTGGTAAAAATAACAGGCAAAATGATTATTTAACTATGAAAGTTGCAAATGATAATGATTACTGGTTTCACACTAAAGATATTCATGGAAGCCACGTAATACTACGCTGTGGTGGTGATATGCCAAAAATGGAAACAATAATAAAATGTGCCAAAATCGCTGCTTATTATAGTAAAGCCAAGTTTTCATCTAACGTACCAGTTGACTATACTTTAGTTAAATATGTAAAAAAGCCAAATGGTGCAGTTCCAGGGTACGTTATTTATACAAATCAAAAAACTGTTAATGTGGAACCAACATCAGGAATCGACTTTTAAATTTTTTTAGTTGGGAACGGCCCCCCAACTAAAAAATTTATCCTTCTGGTGGATGCAAGAAATTATTTATGTCTTCATCTTTTCTAAGTTCATCAGTCAAAAACATTTCTGCTCTTTTATCTTGTTTTATTGCAGCCATCCCAATGTCTTTATCTCCTCTAAGTCTTTTGCTTGCATATTTTAGTATTAAGCCTTTATTAGTTACAGCTGCTAAAACAACATCTTTGTCATCTCTAAGTTCTTTACTTGCATAATACAAAAGTTGTCCATCTTGAGAAGCTGCTTTTAGAACTAAATCTTTATCTTCAAATAACTTACTTGATGCATATGCTAATACCCAACTTGCTTTGTCTTTTAAAGCTTGAAGCATAAATTCTTTATTGTCAGCATTTGCTTCTGCATCTTCTATTTGATACTCTTTTTCTTCTTCATCCATTATTTTTTCTTCTTTCTTTCTTAAAATTTTTGAAACTTAAAAATAAACTTTAGAAACGCCCTTTAGTATTAAACTTTAAAGAGCGTTATTATAATTTAGATTTTAAAACCCTAGTACTGTCTACCCCAAATTACCATTTTATCTGCTTTTTTACCACAGCATACACATGTGTCCCCAACTTTTTCTTGCTCAAATGGTATACATCTTGATTTTGCCGCTGTAAGTTCTTTTATTTTTGCCTCACACTCACTGCTACCACACCACATGGCTTTTATAAAACCTTGTTCTTTATTCATATTTGCTTGAAATTCCTCTAAGTTATGTGCTACTGTTGTTTTTGCTTCCATTCTTTTTTTACAAGCTTCAAACATATTTTTATGTATGTCTTTTAGTACTTTTTCAATTTTTTCTTCTACTTCATTTAAATTTACTGTAATTTTTTCTGAATTATCTCTTCTAACTAATACACATACCTCATTTTCTATATCTCTTGGTCCTAATTCAATTCTTAATGGAACTCCTTTCATTTCCCAGTCATTAAACTTAAAACCTGGTGATACTTGATCTCTAAGGTCTATTTCCATTCTAAATTTATCCTTTAATGAATTGTATAGCTCTTCTGCTTTTTCTTTGACACCATCTTTATGCATTGCAATAGGCACAATTACTGCTTGTATAGGTGCTACCTTTGGTGGTAATTTTAATCCTCTATTATCGCCATGAGCCATTATTATTGCCCCTATTAATCTTGTTGATATTCCCCATGATGTTTGATAAGCATATTCTTGGTTTCCTTCTCTGTTTTGAAATTTTACATCAAATGGTTTTGTAAAGTTTTGTCCAAAATAATGTGAAGTTCCTGCTTGTAATGCTTTTCCATCATAAGTCATTGCCTCAACTGTATATGTTTCAACTGCACCTGCAAAACGTTCTGTTTCTGTTTTTATTCCTTTTATTACTGGAATTGCTAAGAAGTTTTCTAGAACATCTGCATAAATTTCAAGCATTGTTAAAGTTCTTTCTTTTGCTTCTTTTTCTGTCTCGTGAATTGTATGTCCCTCTTGCCATAAGAATTCTCTTGAACGTAAAAATGGTCTTGTTTCTTTTTCCCATCTTAATACACTACACCATTGATTATATACCATTGGTAAGTCTCTCCAAGATTTTAACCATTTTGAATACATTGTAGTAAAAATTGTTTCTGAAGTAGGTCTTATACAAAGCCTTTCATCTAACTTTTCTCCACCTGCTTCAGTAACCCATGCTACTTCTGGTGCAAAGCCTTCTACATGATCCTTTTCCTTTTGTAATAAGCTTTCTGGAATTAGTACTGGAAAGTATGCATTTTTTACACCTGAATCTTTGAACAATTTATCAGTATAATTTTGAATATTCTCCCATATTGCATATCCATAAGGTCTTATTGCAATGCAACCTTTCGTTTCTGTATAATCTGCTAATTCTGCCTTTCTAACAATATCTGTATACCATTGTGCAAAATTTTCATCAATATTTGTTATTTCTTTTACATAATCTTCTTTATTTGCCATTCTTTTTCCTTTCCTACTCGTAATAGTATTTATTATATAATTTATTCATATAAATTTCAATAATCATTACCCATTATCCTGTTTATATTCTATTTCTTCCATATACGGGAACATTTGCTTAATTGCTTTTGTTGTAATCATTGCTTTTACTGGTACTGGGTTTCTACTCATTTGTTCAACTAGTTCTTGCATATAGCAATTTTCTCTAACTTTATAAACCATATATCTATTTCTTACATAATTAAATAATATTTTATATCCATCGTCTAAATCTTCTGAAAAGCGTTTGAAAGTGTACTTGCCATCCATTTAGTAATAATCTCTCCTTTTTAATAAATTTGTGCCAATAGGGACGCTTCTTATTTACTACTTAGTGACAATGATGTGGCATCCCTATTGACAATTACTTTCCTTTATTTAATCATTTGCTCAAATTCTTCCTCACTAATTACTGTAACTCCAAGTTTTTGAGCCTTATCTAATTTGCTTCCTGCATCTTCTCCTGCTAGTACATAATCTGTTTTCTTTGATACACTTGATGAAGTTTTTCCACCCATTTTTTCTATTATATCACTAGCTTCTACCCTCGAATATTTTGAAAGCGAGCCTGTAAGCACAAAAGTTTTTCCATCAAATCTATTGTCTATTTGCTCTTCTAAATGTTTTGTATTAACTCCTGCTTTTACTAATCTTTTTATCAAGTCGATTGTCTGCTTTTCTTTAAAGAAACTACATATGCTTTCCGCAATTACTTCTCCTATATCGTCCTTTGTAGTCAAGTCAAAAGCGGTTGCATTCATCAAATTTTCTAGTGTTCCATATTTTTTTGCTAAAACTTTTGCTAATTTCTTTCCTACATGTCTAATTCCAAATGCAGAAATCAAATTTTCTAAATCTCTATTTTTACTTTCATTTATTGCATTTATTAAGTTCTCGGCAAATTTTTTGCCATTTTTCTTTAAAGATGCTACATCTTCTACTGTTAGACTATATATATCGGCTATATCTTTTATAAGTTTATTATCCAATAATTGCTCAACTATTTTATATCCAAGGCCTGCTATATCCATCCCATCATTTGAAGCGAAATGTACAATATTCCTTAATGCCTTTGCACTACATTCTATTCCTGTACATCTAATTGCCGCTTCTCCCTGCTCTCTTACTGCTGGCGCACCACAGACTGGACATACTTTTGGCATCTCAAACTCTTTTTCTTCACCTGTTCTTTTATCTTTTAGTACATCTACTACTTCTGGTATTACATCTCCCTGTTTTTGTATAACAACATGGTCGCCTATCATAAGTCCTTTTTCTTTTATAAAGTCTTCATTGTGAAGAGTTGTTTTAGATATTGTTGAACCAGCAACTTTTACAGGTTCTAATACTGCCATTGGAGTAATTACACCTGTTCTTCCAACTTGGCAAATTATATCCTTTAAAATTGTTTCTTTTTTCTCTGGTGGATATTTATATGCTATTGCCCATTTTGGCACTTTAAATGTTGTTCCTAATTCTTCTCTAAACTTTAAGTTATCTACTTTTACAACTGCTCCATCTATTCCAAATGTAAGGTCTTCTCTTCTATCTCCAATTTCTTTTATTGCTTGGGCTGCTTCATCTATGTTATGACAAAGCTTTCTAAAAGGTACTACATTGAATCCTAAATCAGCCAAAAAATTTAGTTCTTCCCAATGTGAATTAAAAGTAGTTCCATCAAATTTTTGTACATTAAATATGTATATATCTAATGGTCTTTCTGCTGTTATTTTGCTATTCAATTGTCTTAAAGAACCAGCAGCTGCATTTCTAGCATTTGCGAAAAGAGTTTGTCCTAATACTTCTCTTTCTTCATTTAGAGCTTCGAATTCTTTTTTACCAATAAAGATTTCTCCTCTAACAGTAATATCTAATGGCTCTTTTAATTTATGAGGTATTGATTTTATTGTTTTAACATTTGGTGTTACATCTTCCCCAACTAGTCCATCTCCTCTTGTAGCACCTTGCACTAAAACACCTTTTTCATATTTAAGTGCACAAGATAAACCATCTATTTTTGTTTCAACACAATAGTTGGTTTCCTCACCATATTCTTCTGCTTTTTCTTTTATTCTTTTATCAAAATCATATAATTCTTCAAAAGAAAATATATCTTGCAAACTTTGAAGAGGAACCTCATGTGTTACTTTTGCAAAATCTTCTTTTACATGGCCCCCAACCTTTTGCGTTGGTGAATCAGGAGTTATAAGTTCTGGATGCTCCTTTTCTAACTCCTTTAATTCATTCATTAACATATCATATTCATAATCAGATATTTCCGGTTTATCTTCATCATAGTATTTTTTTGAATGATAATTTATCGTTTTACGTAATTCTTCAATTCTTTCTTTTGCTTCCATTTGAAACCTCACTTCTTTTTCATATCTTTAAACAATTCTTTTGAGCCTTTTAAATAATCATATCCTGAGAAAATTGTTGCGACTAGGCAAATAATCATCAAAATAGTAGAAGCTAAATTTAATGCAAATGCTCCTCCACTCAAATTTCCAGTAAATATAGCCCCAAAGCCATTTACATCTACAAATGCCAATATTATTGCTAGCATTTGAGTAACTGTCTTCAATTTTCCCCATACACTTGCTGCTATTACTTTACCATTTTGTTCTACTGCTATAAGTCTATATCCTGAAACAGCAAACTCTCTTGTTATAATTATAATAGGAATCCAAGCAGGTAATTTTCCTGCCCCTACTAATATAAGCATTGCAGAAACCACTAAAATTTTATCTGCTATTGGGTCTAAGAATTTTCCAAAGTTTGTGATTTCATTATTTTTTCTTGCTAAGTAACCATCTAATTTATCAGTAAGAGATGCTATTATAAATATAATATCCATTATTATAAAATTCAAAGGCACTCCTAGAACATCCACTGGTATATTTATTAGTGAAAATATAACCATTATTGGTACTAATATTACTCTAAATATAGTTAATTTATTAGGTGTATTCATTAAGCTACATTCCTTGCATATGTATTTAGGTCTTTAAGAGGATACCTATAAACCTGCTTTTTAGGAAGCTATATAAACATTTATATAGCTTTCCTAATTATACATCAATTTTAAATTATTCTGCTGTATTATTAACAGTTTCATTTACTACTTCATTTTGCATTTCTGTTTCATTTGCAACTGCATTAGTTTCTTGTGCACTTACAGCATTTTCTAATTGATCAATTAATCCTGTTAATGTTTGCATATCTTCACCGAATAATCTCCAATCATTATTGCTACTAGAGTTTTTAACATTTCCATTTGCTTTGATTATCTCGTTTATTAAGTCATCAATATTATCTGGATTTGTAATTTCTATATTACCTGCTGATTGTGATAACAAGTTTGTTAATGCTTCATCTAATGTATTTCCAATAGCTATTTTGTTACCTGAAGCAACTACAACTCTTCTTAAAGTAGGCTTTTGCTCTGTTGTTTCATTTAATAATTGTTGATAAACTGGTTCTACATATAAAATAGTATTGTTTATTGGAACTGCTATTAAATTTCTTGTAATTCTTGTTCCACTTACAGAAAGACTAGCTATATCAGTTGAAATTGTTCCATCTTGATTTATTTGTGTTTCAACCTGCATTGGTCCTAGTACATTGCTATCAGATGGGAATTCATATAATGTAAGTTTTGCCTCTCCATTTTCATATGTTCCTACCATATATGAAATCATATTTTGTTTTCCATATGGAGTAAATGGTATTACTAATCCTAAAGTTTCTTCATCAGTTCCAGCTGGTTTTACCATTGTATAGTAGCTTTCCATTTGTGTTGTTCTTCCACTATTATTAGTTTCTGCAATTTGCCATATATCGTTTGCTCTATATAATACTTCTGGTTGAATATTATGATATTTTTGTATTACTTCTGCTTGTATATCATACAAATATTGTGGATATACAAAGTGTTTACTTATATCTTCTGGAATTTCTTCATCTCTGTCTACAAATAGACCAGGATACATGTTGTTATATGCCATAACAATTGGGTCTGTTCTATCTGTAATGTAGAATTTCATTGTTCCATCAAATGCATTTACTATAACTTTTACTGAATTACGTATGTAATTTATTGTTTGACCATCTTCTAACTCTATTTGCTCAGAGAATGGATAGCTATTTGATGTTGTATATGCATCTATTACCCAATATTGATTTCCAGAGTCATCTATTACCATATATGGATTTTCATCATATGTTAGATATGGCATAATTATTTTTGCTCTCTCTATTATGTTTCTGTTAATAATTATTTTGCTATCGCTATCTACATTTCCTGAAAATGCTAATTGTAAATCTCCTTCTTTTATTCCAAGAATAATTCTATCTAAGAAATTTAGAGTTAATCCCGCATCACCTGTGTATGAATAGTTTTTCTCAGTTCCATCATCATTCAAGTAATCGAATTCTGTATTTTCATCTGGATTTACAACAACTGCATCATTTGTCTCTAATCCAAAGTATATTCTTGGTTCAGAAGTTGATATACTACTATCTGATAAATCTCCAAACTCTTTTTGAATATTATTTAAGTTTCCTTCTTCATCTGTATTACCTGCCATAGTAATTACAGTGCCATAACCATGTGTATATTCATAAGTTTTATTTGAATATGTAGTATTACTACTATCTATTTCTCTAGGGCTAACATACACAGTAGTAGGCTTGTTGTTTATGTTATATAGTTCAATTTGAGTATTTCTATATGTGTAATATCCTTTTTCGGTTTGTGAGCTTTGTAAATCTTGTAAAACATTGCTACTGCTTACTATTGCAATATTATCTATAACATTTTCATTTTGATTCAATTCTTCTTTTGTAATTGTTCCACTATAATTTATATTTTGTTCTTCAATATTTATTCCAAAAGCATTTTTAGTTTGCCTAATATTTTCAGCTATGTATTCTTGGTTTTTATCAACTTCATTAGAGCCAATAAATATTAATTGATATCCTGCTAAAACTACAGCTAATATTATTAAATAAACTGGCACAATAAGTAAGTTTCCTAAAACTCTTCTTGTACTTTTATCTTTTAATGCTTTGTATGCTCTGAATACTGAAATTACTGCTAATACAGCAAATATTATATATCCCCATAGCTTAATAGTAACATCAGAATCTCCTGCGCCGAATAATGAATATTGAGTAGCATCACTTAATTCTATTGTTAAGAATCTCTCATTGCCTATATTTTGCACCATAGAGAAGAATACAAATAGTCCTAATAATATAGCAATTAGCTTAACTCTTGAGCCAAGTTTAGAAACTAAATCAACCTTTTTGATTGACTCACGCGCAACTCCCTCAAAGCTAATGTTTAAAACAATTAGCGCATATACAACCGCATAAATAATTGTAGCAACAACTACTATAAGCAAATATGATAATAAGAATGTTATAAAAGGTCTTTGGAACATGAAATATGAAATATCCATTCCAAATACTAAATCTGTGCTACCAAATTGTGAATTGCTAAAACATAGTAAGATGTTGTTTAGAAAAAATTGAGTTGTAGCAATACTTCCTATAAGTGCTATTATAAATGAAACTGATTTATTTGGAAACTTTGGCATTTCTTTCTTTTCATCATCAAAAAATACCTTAAGTCCTTTTTTTAGTGTTCTATTTGTAAAATAGAAAGCACAATATAAAAATATAAAGTTAACCGCAAAAGTAAGTAGTGAATATGTTAAGTTTCTCCAAAATACTGGTATATAATTTTCGCCAATAGCTTTGAATTCAAGGTAACTACCTCTTACATATACATATAAAGCAATAAGTGCAATTACTAAGATTGCCAAAACTATTATTGTTCTTTTTCTAGTTCTTTTTTTAACTTTTACTGAATTGTTATTTTCATTTTCTTTTTTCAAACAGAATCTCCTCCTTAAATTTTAAGCATGATTTTATCGTAGCTTTAATTATATAGGAAAACCTGATTTTTCCTATATAATTTAAAAATCTTTGGCTATATAATAGCATCAATGAAATCCTTGCTATTAAATACTTCCATATCATCAATTTGTTCCCCTATACCTATGTATTTTATTGGTATTTTATTTTCATCTACAATTCCTATAACTACTCCACCTTTTGCTGTTCCATCTAGTTTTGTAAGAACTAATCCTGTTACTCCAGTAGTTTCTTTGAATGCCTTTACTTGAGATATTGCATTTTGACCTGTTGATGCATCTAATACTAATAAAACTTCCTTTGAACTATTTGGTAGTTCTCTGTCTATAACTCTTTTAATCTTTTCTAATTCATCCATTAAGTATTTCTTATTTTGCAATCTTCCTGCTGTATCACAAATAAGTACATCCGCATTTTTTTCTTTTGCAACTTTTATTGAATCAAATATAACTGAAGCTGGGTCTATGCCTTCAGGTCCTTTAACTAATTCTGCACCTGCTCTATTAGCCCATACTTCAAGTTGCTCTGTTGCCGCTGCTCTAAAAGTGTCTCCTGAAGCAATTATAACTTTCTTTCCTTGCTTTATTAAATTATTAGCTATTTTTCCGATTGATGTTGTTTTTCCTGCTCCATTCACACCAACCATTAATATTACTGCTGGTTTGTTAGTTAAATCTAGCTCTGGATTATTATCTTTAAATATTTCTTCTATTTCTTCTCTTAAAGCTTGTTTTACTTGTTCTGCTTCTTTTAAATTTTCTTTCTTAATTCTAGTTCTTAAATTATCTATTATTTTTTCTGTTGTTTCCATTCCAACATCTGCAATTATTAACTTTTCTTCTAATTCATCTAGTAAATTTTCATCTACTTTTGTAAAACTAAATACTTGCTTTGTCTTTGCTAGTCCTTGTTTTAACTTATCAAAAAAACCCATTTTTCTACTTTCGCATAAGTTATATTAATGCGAATCTCCTTTTTTATGTATTTAGGTTTTTAGGTTACCTATAACCTTTTTACTAAAATGCTTTGTTTATGCATATTTCTAATTTTTTCACATAATAAGTATAACATAGTTTTCTGAAAAAGTGTACTAGTTTATGAAATTTATTTGCAATAAATGGGTCAAATATGGTATACTTTTATTGTTAAGTTATAAAAACACATTTGCCATTTCTTTTAATATAATACAAACTTTTTATCCAACAAAATTTGCAGGTATAATTTAGTGGTAGAATGCCATGCTTCCGACCTGGTCGCGCGAGTTCGATTCTCGCTACCTGCTCCAAAAAAAATCCCACAAAATTCTAAAAAACTTTAAATAAGTAATTGTAGAATTTCGTAGGAGTATAAAATTCTTTTAATTAGTAGCACTAATTGCATCTATAAAACTATTATCTATGCTATCTGCCTCTTCCTGACTTATGTAACCATACTCAACCATTGAGGAAATTACTTTATTTTGTCTTTGCTTGCAAAGTTCTTTATTTGCAGTTGGTGCATATACAGATGGTGCATTGGGTACGCCTGCCATCATTGTTGATTCCGCTAAAGTCATGTCTTTAGGTTCTTTATTTAGGTATCCGGCACAAGCCTCTTTAATGCCATAATATCCATCTCCGAAGTAAATTGTATTAATATACAATTCTAATATATCTTCTTTATCATAATTATTTTCTATATCAATTGCCATAAACATTTCAGCAATTTTTCTTCTAAATACATTATCCTCTTCGATAAAATATAAATTTTTAGCAACCTGCTGAGTAATTGTACTTCCACCTTCTTGCATTTCACCATTTTTAATATTTGTAAAGAGTGCTCTTCCTAATCCTATAATATCTATAGCCCCATGGTCATAGTATCTATGGTCTTCTACTGCAATTATTGCATTAATATAATCATCTGAGACTTCATTTATACTCACAAAATTAACATCGATTTTTACATCATTAACTTTATCTGCCAAAGGTTGTTCATCTAATTTATCTTCATATAATGTATAGCCATACATGCCTACGCCTAAGCCTGCTACTACTATTAGAACAAATAAAGTAATTATAATTCTTTTAAAAATTTTCATATTTTCTCCATCTTTATTCTATATTAAATTTATTATATACTAAAAAGCAAAAAGAAGGAAGACAGAAAATAAATAAAATTTATATTTTCTAAAACAATCTTCCTTTTTTTATTTTTCTTGGCATATCTACATCAATTTCTTCGTCATTTATAATACTTCTAGGATTGATTTCGCTCAATTCATATAATTTTTCTTTTCCGATTTTTCTCTTATATTCACTCAATATATCATCCATCCTAGTATATATGCTTCCTGCTCTATGATTATCTGTTCCTAAAAAATGAACTGCATTTGCATCTAGTAACTTATATAAGGTTTCCTTTGCCTTCATTCCATATCTTCCAATAATGCTTGCATAATTGCATTGAAGAAGTGCACCTTGCTCAATCCAGTCTATAGCAATATTGGGTTCATCTTGAATAAGTTCGTATCTTTCAGGATGTGCTATAACCGGTACAAGTTTCATTTGAATAAGTTTATTTATAACCTCTTCCGTATACATAACTTTAGCTCTTAATGGTAATTCAAAAAGTACATATCTACTATCCCCTAAAGTGGGTACAACACCCTCTTTAATTAAGTTTGGCAATTCATTAGATATATACCCTTCTGCTCCTACATGTATTTTGATATCAATGTTCTCTTCCTCAACTTTTTGCATTATCGCTTCTATTATAAATTCTCTATCTGTCTTATTAAACTCATATTCACCTTCAATATAATGTGATGTAGCAAAAACATCAGTGAAACCCGCTGAGCAAGCTTCACTAATAATTTTAAATGTTTCTTCTATATCTTTTGAACCATCATCAATGCTAGGTAATATATGTGTATGAACATCTATCATTTATTTATAATCCTTTCAACTAACATTCTTCTATAAAATGATTTTAGCATAAACAAATTTATTTATATTTTTTTATACTATCTAATATTTCTTTTGCTTTATCTGATGGTACTTCTACTTTTGATTTAAACTTTTTTGTACTTTGTATTTCTTTTTGTATTTGTTTTTGAGTATCTTCTAATTTGTCATTAATGTAATCATCTATCTTTTTACTTGTAGTTTTTTCCGTATTATTTTCTTCCTTTGAATCTATTCTTATTTTTCTTATTAAATCCAACTCATTATCTAAATCTTTAGATTTTGTTCTTTCGCTAGTATTTGTAGACATTCTTTTTCTATCATTTCTTAAAGTTGGAGTATTAGTGCTACTAGCATAATAATATTTATTTTCATATTTTTTCTTAGAAATTTCTATTCTATTTAAAATTACACCGGCAATATTTCCACCAACTCTTTTTATACGCTTTTTTGCCTCTTTCAAATCATCTATTTTTGTATATTTATAGCTTGTAACAAGAACTGTATTATCTACTAGTCTAGAAATAATAGTTGAATCTGTAACAAGTAAGCAAGGTGCTCCATCAAAAATAACAACATCAAAATTATTTGTAACTGCATCAATAAGTTCAAGTGTTTTTTCTGACATTAAAAGCTCTGATGGGTTTGGTGGTATATTTCCAGAAGGTAGTAAATATAAATTTTCTACTTCTGTTTTTTTAATGCAATCTAATGCATCAATTTTTTGTCTTCTTCCAGTTTCATTTATTTCTGATAAAAAGTTTGACAAACCAGGAGTTGGATTAATTTGAAAGATCTTATATTGTCTAGGTCTTCTCATATCGGCATCGATAATCAATGTTCTACTTCCAGTCTGAGCAAAAGTAGTTGCTAAATTTGCAGAAATCCAACTTTTCCCTTCTGACTGAACTGTACTAGTTAATAATATTGTTTGACAATTATCAGATTTTTTTATAAATTGCAAATTTGTTCTTAGGGCTCTAAAGACTTCTGAAATTGGTGATTTTGGATCTGACTGTGTTATAATTTCCTTTTTCATTTATCTTTTCCTCCCTCTACTAAATTCATAAACTGGTATTTCTGCTATAACATTTAGTCCTGTCGCTTTTTCTATATCAGTGCTACTTTTTACTGTATTATCCAATAAGTTTGCTAAAACCACATATATTACTGAAAGTACAATGCCTGCTGCAATAAATATTAATATATCTTTTACATGATTAATATTGCTTGGTGAAGTTGGCACTTTAGCATCATCTAAAGGCTTGATATTTTGCATATCATAAAGTTCAGCAACTCTTTGAGTAAATACTTCTCTTATTTCATTAGCTATTTTTGCAGATAAAGAAGGATCTGCATTTTCAACTGTAATTTGAATGATTTGAGTATTTGTAGCTGATGTAACAGTGATTTGACCTTTTAAAGCTCCTGCTGTAGTTTGTAAACCTAAATTACTTATTACTGTGCTTAAAACAGAATCACTTGTTGCAATACCTCTGTATGTAGAAAGAAGTGAATTATTTAGAGTTATTTCACCTTGAGTAACAGCTCCCTCTCCTGATTCAGTATTACTTGTAAGTATTGCTGTTGCAGTAGCTTGATACATAGGATTTACAAAATATGTTGTATATACAAATCCAATTACAATACATATAAGTAGAATTATTAAAATAGCAATTTTTCTATCCCAAAATGATTTCAATACATTTTTTAAATCGATTTCCTCTTCCATTATGTAATTAAACCCCTTTATTCATTAATTGTACATATTTTTTATATCTTATAAATGCTATAATTCCTATTAAAACTACTAATGCAATTATTGCAATTGCTATATAGTTTGTACCAGTTTGTGGTATAGAATCTTTAGCAACTGTAAGGTCTTCAACCTTTTCTATTTCATTTGCTCCTGCACTTTGGTCATCATCTGCCTCTGAATTATTATCATTTGGATTTTCTTCATCTTGGTTGTTGTTTTGATCATTATTTTGATTGTCATCTGATGGATCTTCTGCATCTGGTGTTTCTGTTGAACCTTGGTTATTATTGTCATCGCTTGGGTTTTGAGGATTATCAGCCTCATTATCACTTCCAGAATTTACTCTAGCTGTAGCTGTTAAATTCATATTGCTTATATCAATGTTAGCTTCTTCTTCTTCCATACCATCATCATTTGTTAGTTCAAATGAATTAAGTTTAATTTCGGTATCAAAAGTTGTAACATTTGAATTTATAGTTAAAGTAATAGTAGCTATTTCGCCTTCATTTATAGTTCCACTCATTGGAGATTCAAGAAGAAGTGTATTTTCTCCTCCTTGTGTAGCTGCCCAACTATTTTTACCTTCTACTTTTATAGAAGAAAATATAGAAGTATCATATTGTAAAGTTGCACTACCTATTAGTGGAAGGCTAGTATCAACATTGCTGAAATCTGTAATACTAAGTGTAACTTTTACTTCTTTGCCCTCTATTGCATTTGATACATCTGGTACCCATCTTACTGTTAAAGAACCTGTTGCTCCGAATACTGCTACTGATGTAATTAACATTAATACCATAATTAATAAAACTGTGATTAATTTTAATTTTAACTCTTTCATTTGCTTTTCTCCTTTAGTTTAATAATAGTTCCCTTATGCCAACTAAGTCTTTGATTGTTAATTCATTGTCTTGATTTATATCTGCTGCTTTAAATTGTATATTACTATATTCAGAATACTTTAATAAATATTTTCTATAGCTAACTATATCTTTAATAGTACAACCGCCATCACTATTTATGTCTCCTGAAACTATTAAAGTATATGATTTGTTGTTAAAAGTAATGATGTCTCCTGTTTTTACAATATCTTCATTTATATTTACTAATTCATCATCACGTTTAAAGGTGAAATTCGAAATTCCAAGATTATCTTTAAAATCTAATATTTGTGTTTTGCCGCCTATATTAGTAATATACTCTTCTTCTATTGTATAATCTTTATTAATATTAGATATGGTAACTTGAACATTAAAGATAACTCCCTTTATTTCTAATTCATATGTAAAAGTTTCGTTTTTTTCAAAAATATGTTTATTACTTCCACCGTTGTTCTTAATGATAGTATTATCGCCAACAATTAGTGTGGCTGTGATATTTTCATTAGTAGGAGTAGTTGTATCTTTGTCAAATTCGACTTTTATTTTTTGCTTTTCTAATTCAACAAATTCATTAATCTTCAAATCAATAATACTATTTGCAAGATTAGTTATGTTAATAATTCTTTGCTTATTTAATACATTCAAAGATAGATTGTCTGTTGTAATACTGTTATTGTATAGGTCTTTTGCAGTAGTAATTATATTTTCTAAGTATCCTATGTCTAAGTCTAAATTGTTGTTGTACTTATCTATGATATTGTTTAACGTATTCTTTATTGTGTCTAAGCTAGTATTGTCTTCTGTTATATAGTAAGAGTATATATCTTTATACTCATTTGAAACAGAATCTAATTGGCTTACTAATTCAATAAAATTATCTTTTTGCATGTTTATTTCATTATTTAAGAATTTATCTTTAATTGTATTAATAAAGTTGTATAAACACTCATAACTATATGATACACTATCTACATTTATTATGTCAATATTTTGACTCAAATTGCTAACAGCTTTTTTTAACTCTTCATATGCTAAACTAATTTCATTATTCTGTAATATGCCAGTATATTTTTCATCGTTTATTATTGATCCTATTGTAGGTATTATATTCTCTGTTGCATGTGAATTTCTATACTTTACATCAAATTTATCATAGTATGTTTTTATTTCATCATAGTCGTTTGAGTTAAGTATGTCTGGGTTTGAGATTTCTTCTATTTCTGGGTCGGAGATATAATTAAAAACAGAATTATGCTCTGTATTATATTCACTATTCAAATATCCTTTTATATTTTCGTTTTTTACATTGTTAACCACATATACATCATCTTTTATATAATATTTATTATTGTCATTTTTAACTTCTACTTTAAATCTCTCTTTATCTCCTTCAGTAATATAGAAAAGCCTATATGAATTATAATATCTATTATTTTGAATATATACATCCATTCTTGCATTTTCACCATAAGTATAAAATACATGGTTAGCACTTACTCCAGGACTTGTTCTAACTTGTTGAGCCCATCCACGTCCTTGATTTATTACTATATTATCAGTAATTTTTACATTTTTCAATCCTGTAGATGTCTTTTTTGCCCACAATTCAAAAGGATAACAAGTGTTTATTATTATATTACCTTGAATCAAAATATTATCCCAATCAAGATTATTTCCTTGTAGTGTAATCCCCGCATCATATACGTTTTTTATAATATTATTTTCAATAATCACATTATATGCTCCATCATATAATTCAATTCCGTTACCATATCTAGTAACCTCATCTTGTTGTGCACCACCTATATAATTAATCAAACAATCATGTATATAACTATTATATAATGGCCAACTAGCTTTCATCATAGCATGACCGCTTGAATATTCTAATGTCAAATCACATATTTCCATATAATTTCCTATTCCAAAAATATGCTTATTTATTGCCATTTTTATTGTACCAAAAAAATCAGTAGGATTACCATTTGAATAAACATAAAAATACTTCTCATTCGAGAAAAAGTCACCTAATTTTAACAGTTTCTCCAAACCATCTTTTTTATCTCCATATATATTAGATTTTCCATCAGTAAAAAATCCAATATTACATGAATCTGCATCAGTCATCATACAGCCTGAAAAGTTTTCAACATTCGTTATATCAACTCTATAAACATTTGAGTTTACATTTTCCCATACACTTCTATTGCTAATAATTTTTGCTACACTAATTATAGGTCTTTCACCTTGCCCATATGCACTAATTAATATTGGTTTATCCGTAGAAGCAGAGCCACTAATAGCAAATTGCCCATAAAAAGTGTCACCTCTCTTTAACAATATTTTATCGCCACCAAAATAATATTTACTTTTAGCATTCTCAAAAGACATTGGATAATTAATATCTGTTCCATCTTCAGATGTTCCATCACTTGAAACATAATAAGTCTTTCCTGTATACTCCTGTTCTCTAATGTTATATAACCATTCTAATTCCTTTGTATCTTTTGATATATATGTATTCTTATTTAATGCTTTTACAATAAATAATAAAATAATAAATATTGTAACAAAAATTATTACTATTTTTTTTCTTTTTCGTGGTAACATTGCATTATTCTCCTAATTTAGAATAATTTTACCATTAGTTTATTGCATTTTTGTTACAATATTATATTTTTTTTATAACAATTTTATTCTAATTCTTTTTTTACAAGTTCTAAAGCAGATCCTATAACCTTGTCCATATCATAATATTTATATTGTCCCAATCTTCCACCAAAAATGACTTTATTATCTTTATCTGCCAATTCTTTATATTTTGCATATAATTGGTTATTCCTATCATTATTTATAGGGTAATATGGTTCTTTTGTTTTATCCCACTTATCTGGATACTCTCTAGTAATAATTGTTTTTTCATGATTTTTAATTTTTTCAAAATGTTTATGTTCAATTATCCTAGTATATGGAACTTCATACTCTGTATAGTTTACTACTGCATTTCCTTGATAGTTATCTTTATTTAACTCTTCTGTTTCAAATTTTAAACTTCTATATTCAAGTTCTCCAAAACAATAGTCATAATATTTATCTATTTGACCTGTATAAAGTATTTTATCTGCTATATTTTCTAATTCATCTTTATGCTCTAAATAATCTGTATTTAGTCTAACTTCAATACCATCTAACATTTTTTCTATTATTTGTGTATATCCACCTATTGGAATCCCTTGATAATCATCATTAAAATAATTGTTATCGTAAATAAATCTTACCGGTAATCTCTTTATTATAAAAGATGGTAGCTCTGTTGCCCTTTGTCCCCATTGTTTTTCAGTATAACCTTTTACAAGCTTTTCATAAATTGTCTTTCCAACTAAGCTAATTGCTTGTTCTTCTAAATTTTTAGGCTCTGTTATTCCTGCCTCTTCTTTTTCTTCTTCAATTTTAGCTTTTGCCTCATCTGGAGTTATAACTCCCCATAATTTATTAAAAGTATTCATATTAAAAGGCATATTGTATAATTCATCTTTATATCTAGCAACTGGTGAATTAGTATATCTATTAAATTCTGCAAATTGATTTATATATTCCCATACTTCTTTATTACTTGTGTGAAATATATGCGCTCCATATTTATGAACATTTATATCATCTACATTTTCCGTGTAAATATTACCTCCTAAATGTGAACGCTTTTCTACTACTAAACATTTTTTTTCTCTTTTATTTGCCTCATAAGCAAATATTGATCCAAATAGACCTGAGCCAACTATTAAATAATCATATTTCATATTTTTTCCTCCAATCTTTTTTAGACATTTTCTTTTCCTATTATGAACGCATAATTAGTAGTTGCAGACCCTCCAATATTTAACATCATTGCATTCTTAGCATTTTTTATTTGATAATCTCCTGCTTTGTTTTCTATTTGTTTGTATAAGTCTAGCATCATTCTAACTCCTGTTGCACCAACAGGATGTCCACATCCAATTAATCCACCACTAGGATTTATTGGTTTATCACCATCCATAGTTATTGTTCCATTTTCAATTGCTTCATACTCTTTTCCCGGCTTGGTAATTCCAAATGCGGATATTGCCATATATTCGCTTGATGTAAAGCAATCATGTGTCTCAAATACATCTATATCCTCTACTGTTAAATTAGCTCTTTTATACGCATCAAGGATTGTTCTTCTTGTCCATGGTAAGATATACTCATTATCTCGGCTTTCTTCAAACTTCTTAGATAATAGAAAAGGAGCAACTCTATGACCATATCCCTTAACTATTGGAGCTTCGTTTACATTTTTTTCTTTCATAAACTTTTCATTGCAAAGCATAACCACAGCAGCACCGTCTGTAACTTGTGAACAATCCGAAAGTGCTAGCATATTTCCAATATTATCATTAGTTTCCTCACCTCTATAATTGGCTTGTCTTATATCCATAAACCATTTTCTTGTTTGTGCATTTGGATTACGTTTCGCATTGCTATAATTAATACAAGAAATTTGAGCTAAATTATATTTAAATTTATCCAAGTCTAAACTATATTTTTTATATATTTCATCTGCAAGTCTTCCGAATAATTTTGGAAATGGATATTCAATTCTTTTTGCTTCTTTTTCATATAATGAAGCAAATCCTAAATAATCCCCACATATTTTTGAATTTACTGTTTTCATAAGTTCAAATCCCACACAAATAGCTAAGTCATAGTCTCCTGATTTTATTTTTGTAATAGCTGCATCTAACGCCACTGAGCCAGAAGCACAGGCAGCTTCATATCTAGCTGATGGAACTCCATAAAATGCTTCATCGATTTCTGTTAATAAAGGCCCTAAATGTCCTTGTTTAATATAATATTCTGCGCAAAAATTGCCTATAAAAATCGCCACTTTATTTTCAGAATTTAATTTTTTTATGTCCTCAAAACATATATTTGTTTCTTTTAATGCATTATTTATCACTTCTTTTAATAGAGCAATTACATTTTTTCCTTCCTTTGTCCAATTTCTTTCGAAATCTGTTTGCGCTCCGCCTATAACATATACCTTTTCCATACTCTTACCTCTTTGCTTTCATAAATTTTTCATAACCATACTTTGATTTAATATCCTTTTGAACCAGTTCACATATGTCTTTTTTACAATTTGGAAAATATTCTACTGCCTTTTCTAAAAATTCTTCCTTTCCTATTAGATTAAGCAACGCAAATGGTGGTACCCAATTAAATCCTTCTGCCATCGCCAAATCACAGTCTAATAAATTATATCCCACTTCTTTAGTTGTAATATATGAATAAATAATGTAATTTATTAACATTTTTCTACATATTTCAGCTTCTTTTGATTCTTCTTCTAGAAGAACTTTTATAGCTTCTTTATAATTCCCTATTTTCAAATGTTCTATTATACTATTTGTAAATTTAAGTGTATATTCTCTTTTTTCTCTATATTCATTTTTTTCAATATCATATACTAATTTCCCATTATTAGAATATAATCCTTTATTATCTTTCATTCCTAAATTACCTTGTTTTATTAGTTCATTAGCATACTCTGGCATTTTAAATGAAGTATTGAAACAATCGTCTGTATTTTCGAATATATTGTCAACAATTGCCTTATGAACATCTAATCCAACAAAATCTGCAGTATACAACGGTGGCATATTTCTACCAGTAAACTCTCCCAAAATTTCATCTATATAATCAATTCCACCAAGTCCGCTGCATTCTTGAGCATATTGCATTGCTCTATTAATAAACTGAAAACCTATTCTATTGGCTAAAAATCCTGCTTTATCTTTTACTCTTACTACTTTTCTATGTAATACATTCTTCAGATATCCTTCTAAATCCCTTTCTGTCTTAGAATCAGAATACTTTGATGTAATAAGTTCACATAGTTGCAAGTTATATGGAGGATTAAAGAAATGTACTCCAAAAAACTTTCTTCTATTATTATCATTATAACTCTCTGACAACTTATTTATTGATATCCCAGAAGTAATACTAGAAGATATTGAATTATTTTTCATATATCTATTTATTTCTTCATGTATAGTTTTTTTAATCTTATAATCTTCCACAACAGTTTCTATAATAAAGTCAGAATCTTTTACACAATTTTCTAATTTTTCATATGTTTTTGGTATCATATTTTTACATATTGAATTTGCTCTAACTGATAAACCTGCCTTTTTTATTGCATATTCTGCTTTTTCTTTGGTTCTTGCAATCATATATACTTTTGCATTTCCAAAAGATGCAAATATTGCTCCTACACCTGTTCCAAATGCTCCATTTGATCCAATTATAGTTACTGTTTTAATTTCCATTTTTTTCCTCCATTATATTCCAAAATTTATCATTCAAATCATCTAATAATTTATCCACTTTTTTAGATATTTTAGATTTACTACATAATTTCCATATTTTTGCTCTTATTGTCTCAATCAATGAGCATACTATAAATACTAAAATAACTGATATTATAAAATGTAATATTAAAAATTTTGAATTTGCGAAATTACTAACTTTTAATAAATCTACCCATAAAAATGGTTTAAAATATGCATTATCATGAATTAAATATATTCCAAAAGTTAATGGTGCTATTTTTCCAATTATATTATTTACTTTTTCATTCTTTACTTTTATGTCTTTAAAGCATAAGAATAAACTAATTAATGATATGAAATTAAATATATTGCAAAAATCAAATAATCTTTCTAGATTTTTATTAATTAATTTCATTGATAAAAATCTTAATATAACTATTACAACTGGAACTAACAAAGTAATGCTTATACCAATTTTTTTGTTTATATGTTTATCAAAATATAATCTTATATATCCAGCTACCAAGTATAAAAATGCAACCCATATAAAACTTTCTCCATTCCTTGCATCAATATATTTGTTATTTGCAAATACTGTTTTATCTATTACCAAATATATAAATAGAATAAATAATAATATTATATACTGTTTTTTGCTTATTTTATTAACTAAAATATTAAAGAATGGAGCTAAAGTATATAATGCAATATATACTGTTGCAAACCAATATAATCCACTACTAACAGGTAATAAAGATTTTAATATTCCCTTCATCCCAACATCTTGTTTTAATAATAAAGATACTATACACATAAATATAGAATAAAAAACAACAATTGCCCATGTATTAAACAATTTTTTGATTTTTATTTTAGATTTTACCATATAATATCCAGTTATTAATATATATAATCCAACAGATATTCTAGATAAAGCCCTTATATAATCGATAAAAAAGTAATTTACTGAAAATTTATCAATTGTATCTAAAATGTCACTATGAATAATATAATGCGATGAAATAATTAGAATCATTGATATTATTCTAAGTAACTCAAAATTCATGTCTCGTTTTTTTGTTTTTTCCATTTTATTTGTCCCCTTTAACTATTACATCTTTTATTTTAAAAACTTGTTTATTATCTTCAAAGTATTGTTTCATCGTACTATTTTGATTTTTGAAAGATAAATGCCCTACAACAGTATTTTTAGATACTATTATTGCTTGAGAATTTTCCATACAATAATTACAAATTTGTATTTCATCACTTCCTAAACCAACTCCTCTTTTTACCTCAAACATCTTCATGTCATCCCATAGTTGTCTTTTAAAAAGAATCGCTCCAATACTAAATCTTATTGGGCAAGATGTATATGAAAAACTATCATTTTGAAGCATTTCATTCATCTCATCTATATTCGGTAAATAATTCTCATATCCCCAAAAGAACTTTGCGACCTCTGGATTATTTTCCACCATTCTATTTCTTCCAGCTGCATAAAGAGGTTTCTCAAATTTTTTTGTATAGGTTTCTACAAGGTTAAATCTTTTTAATATTTCTAAATTTCCAAACCCATTTATAGGAATAAGTGGACCTACAAATCCTACTTGATATTCTCCGCATTTTTCACATTCCTTTAAAGTTTTCATTAATGTACTAAAATAATTTTTTGTAACAAAAACATCTTCATCAAGTTTGTATATATATTTTGCATTTTTAAACAAGTTTATTGCTGTATTCTGTACTTTAGCTACACTATTTTCCTTTTGACTTAAATATGACCAATCATTTGATTTTGCTATATTTGATAACTCTTGACTATAAATTCCACTCGATAATATGCATACATCTATATCTTCCTCTATACATTCTTTTATTCTTTCGAATATAACATCATACAAATATGGTTTATAGCCTGCTAATATTATACATAGTTTTTCTCTATCTTTCATCCTATTCTCAAATTTTATTTTTTTACTGGTGCATTTTCTTAAATATCTCTTATTTTTTACTTTCACTATCAAATCATACATACCTACTTTTTTCATTATTTTTTTTATTTGTTGTTTCATAAACTACTCCTTGTTCTTTAATTTTCCAAGCACTTTGCCTTTTATTTGATTTAGTATATCATAAGTAAACTGATCTTTTATTACTAACAATATTAATATATATGCCATAGCTCCAATTACTACTTGAAGTATTAGAGAAACTATTGTAGCTACTGGTATTATTCCTACTAGTTTACATACTCCATACATTATTATAGATGCAATCAAATAATTGCGTGACAAGAATATTATTTCTTTTATATTGAATTCATTTCTTACAAAAATTAACTGAACTAATGTTACAGTAAATTCAGCAATAATCGTTCCTATTGATGCTCCTAATGCTCCTAATCTCCATATTAAACAACTATTTGCTATAAAATTTATTACAGCTCCTACTACCACAGATATAGTATATTCTTTTTGTCTTTTTGTTGGCAATAAATACTGTCTTCCAATAACATTACTCATTCCAATAAATAACAATATTGGTGAAATAGTTCCCATTAATATTACTACTTTATCATATCCTGGGCCAAAAAATAACGGTACAAATTCTTTAGCAACTGCTATAATACCAAATATCATTGGAAAAGCCAATATGTAAACATAATTAAAAGATTTTCTTATATATGTATACACTTCTTCTTTTTTATTGTTTGCAAAAAAATTTGCAATCCTTGGTAATAAAACAGTTCCTAGTGATGTTACAACAGTTAATAATAATTTAATTATTTTTTGACTCTGTTCATAAAAACCTACTTCTGATTTGTCAGCATATATTGCACCTATCATTGTTTTATCTAATAGTGTATATATTTGTATTGCAATTTCAGGAATAAACAATATCAATATGGGTTTTAGATGTTTTATTATATTTAAGTCTTTTGTTCTTACTCTTACTAAATATTTTGGCAAATACAACCAAAGTGATAAATTACCTAAAAATAAAGAAATTACATTTATAAAAAAATATTTAATAAGATCTTGCTCAGTTTTTACAAAGGTAAAAATTAATATGAGACATAAAATCTTTATAAAAATATTTCTTAAAACGGTTTTTTTAAACTCTTCCAACCCCTGAAAAAACCAACTTATATCAAATATATTTCCAATTATCTCGATTAAAAGGACCATATAATAAATATTATATTCATTAGTTCTATATACAAAAGAGAAATAAAATATTATAGTTGAGATAGATAATGTTATAGCTTTTAAAATAAAAATTTCCCAGAATTTTTGTGTAAACTTTTTATTTTCATTTTGATAATAAGCTATTTCTCTTTGTCCATATAAAGCAATTCCTAATGATCCTAATAATATAAAATATGAAGCTATTGAAGTTGTATAACTATATATTCCTATATTTTCTGCTCCTAAAACTCTTGAAACATATGGTGCAGTAATTAAAGGTAGCAGTATTACTAGTATCTGATAAATTAAATTATATATATAATTTTTCTTTACACTACTTTTCATGTTATGTCTCCTTATTTATTATGAATTACTAAGAATTTTCTCTATTTTCAAAAGATTTATAATCATATTTCTTAAATATTGCATCTCTTAATCCTTTATTTATCATTTTAATTTTTAGAAATTTATTTTTTGACTTAGAAAATAATAATTTTATAGTTGTTTTTTTCCAACTTAAATAAAATCGTATTTTCTTTAACTTAGAGTAATACTCTTTTGCGTTAATATAATTATTTCTTACCATATAATAATAAAATTTTATTCTGTTAATGTTTTCCTCTTCATATATAGAAAGGGATTTGGAGCCACTTCTTTTATGTATAACTATACTTTTTCCAACTAAATAAGCTCTCCCAAATTTTCTTGTTAATCTTAAAGTATATTCTGTATCATCTCCCCATATAAAATAATCTTTAATTGGCAATCCAACTTCTCTAGTCGCTTGCCCGTTTATAAGTAAAGAGACAAATGTTGCAATATCAATACCTATTATTCCATATTTTGCATATTGATGCCATTGAAGCATTCCATTTTCTCCTTTATATTCACTTATTGTGGGAACATTCATGCAATCATTTTTCAATCCATATACAGCACTTGCTAAGAAGCTTACTTTTCCTTTTATTTTGTCCAGTGCTGCTACTAATTGTTCCAAACAATCTCTATTTGGAATTGTATCATCATCCATAATCCAAATCCAATCTGCTCCATCTTCTCTTGCAGCTTTTATTCCTTCGTGAAAGCCACCTGCCCCACCTATATTTTTTTCAAGTTTAATATATTGAACAACTTTTCTATCTAATATTTTCTTATTTTCTAATTCTTCTTTTGTTCCGTCAGTACTAGCATTATCGATAATAAACAATTTATTTACATTAAATGTTTGATCTAGTATTGCATTAATACATTCTACTAATAATTGTTTTCTATTATATGTTACTACTACTACATCTACCTTCATAATTCACCCCATCCGAAAACTTAGTTTGATTTTAATTTATTTCTTTCTTCTATATAAAATGATTTTGCTTCATCTCATTAATTACGTCATTATCTAATTTTTTAATAATATTATGATTATTTATTATATCTTTTAGACCTTCAATGTTTACATATCTGTTTGCGTTCAATATTAGTAATTTGATTTTTTTTCTAAATGATAACTTGTGATATTTTTCACATTTTTCTTTCATCAATTTTATTTTCTTCTTATCACCACTTCTTACACAAAATTTCAGCATTTGATAATAACATTCCTCATATATTATACTACTTTTATCTTTATAATTTTTTATATTACTTTCAAATCTATTTAAATATTTTTCGCCATTTTGTATTTGCTTTTCTATATTAGGAGCATTTATTCTGCTTGCTTCATCTTTTAATACTAGAACTTTATCAATTGCTTTAATTATATTTCCTTTTTCAAAAAATCTTACCATTACTTCTAAATCTTGATGTCTCATAAAGCTTTCATCAAATCCACCTAATTGCTTTAATACTTTAGTTCTAAAGAACATATTGCTTCCTGTGCCAATGCAAGACTTTAATTGCAAAAATTCGAATTCAAGATTTCCATCATCTTTTGCATTAATATATTCGTAAATTCTATTATTTCTGATTTTTATTACTGATGTATATGCTGCATTATATTCATTATATTTTTCTAAAGTGGATACTAAAATCTTTAATCTATCCTTAAAATAATAGTCATCATCATCCAAAAATGAAATAAATTCACCTTTGGCTACTTTTATTCCTGTATTTCTAGCTGCAGCCCCATTTTTGTTTTTTTCATGTTTTATATAAATTACTTTTGGATTAGTTTCATATTTTTGCATTAATTCTTCTACTTTATGTCTAAATTCTGTTTCTTTATCATTATCATCTACTACTATCAATTCAAAATCTTTATAACTTTGATTTAATACACTTTCTATTGCTCTTTCTAAAAAGTCTGCTCTTTTATATGTTGTTATAATTACCGATACCATTTTTTCCTCTTTTCTATCTATCTTATCTAAATAAACTTGTTTTTACAATGCTAATAATACTGCCAAAAGAATTGCTAATGAATTTACAAAAGCAGATTCTGAAGTACTTGAAATACCTAAATATACTAAACACAAAATTTTAGCTACATAAGTGTTTTTATTTCTTTTGTCATATTTTTTTTGTATTTTCAAAAATATTAGCATTATACATATCATATATAAAATTGTACCTATGTATCCAAATTGACCTATAATCATTGGCCAAAAAGTATCACTTATAAATGCTGGATTATCTTCTCTAAGCCCCCATATATTATTTATTCCATAAAGTTCATAAACTGGTGAGTAATTAACCCCTGAAAAAAATGAGCCAAAAGTGGCAAATCCTGTTCCTAGTGGAAACTTGTCATTTGCAATTTTAAAGGAAGTTTCCAATAATGCAGTCCTAGCAAAACTATCGTCAGTAAAATAATATATAATTTGATTATAACTTATTAATATACATATACCTGCTACTAATAAAACATTTAATACTTTTATTTTTTTGTTAACTTTCAAAACATATATCATTAATAAAATACTAACAACTACAAATGCTATTGCTTTCATTCTCAAAGTACTAATTATCAATAAAATTTGCATAATTAGTGTAAAAATATAAAATCTTTCTTTTTCATATTTAAAATACACCAAATTGCACATAAGAGCAACAGTCACTGCAACTAGCATTGTAGGGTGTGTAAAACATATTTGGTTTACCCCTATACCATATCGATATGATTGAGGTGGCCAAAAATTAAAAATATAATTAATTATAGATAAAGCAAATAAAGTAAAAGTTATTATTTTTACATGTAAACTGATTAGTTTGTTATATCCATTTAACTTTCCTTTTAATATAATCTGTACACTAAAATACATTAAAAAAAACTTTAAAAAAACTAACAGATCACTTAGTATATAAGTTAAACTTTGATATTCATAAATTATGTTAGCCAATAATCCAATTGTAATAATAGTTATTAAACAGATTACTATTATAATATCTTTTCTTTCAATTTTTATTTTTCCGTTATTTCTTATTAAGTATATAATAGCTATTGGAAAGAACATTAGTGCTAAAACTTCATCAAAATATTGAAAAATTTTTATGTAATTTTGTAAAGGATTTTGCAATACTAATAAATATAATAAAATTATATAAATCCTTGCATATTTTGAGCTTTTCATACTTTATTTATGTTCCTTTCACTTATGAGTATATATTTTTTCATATTTATTTGTAATTATATTCCAATTATAGTATTTATCTAATATTTCATCATAATGATAATTTTTCTTTTTATTTTCTATTAAATTCCTTGACAATGCTCTCTTTAAATCATTTATATCTGATTTTTTAAATTTCATAAAATCATCATGAATTAGTTGAGTATTTTCATTTATATCACTTACCAAGCATCTACAACCATAACTCATTGCTTCTAAAAGAGAAAGTGGCATTCCTTCTATATCACTTGGTAAACAATACAAATAACAATTGCTATAAAGTTCTTCAAGTTCTAAACCTTGTACAAATCCTGTCATAATAATATTAGGATTACCTTTAACCATTTCTTTAATTTTATTTAAATAATCATTAGTATGACTAGCTCCACCAGCAATTACAAGCTTTTTGTCTGTATTAATTTGTTTATATGCTTCTATTAAATAGTGCAATCCCTTTTCAGGTACTATTCTTGCCAAAAATAATATATATTCATCTTTACCTAAACCATATTTTTCTTTTATAATTTTGGCTTTTCTTAATGTTGGCTTATTAACTCCATTAGGGATAAAAACTGTATTCCTATTATATGTATTTAAAAAATATTTTTCAATATTTTTTGATAATACAATAATTTCATCTGCATATTTCGCTGCAACTTTTTCTCCAAATTTTATATATTTTGCTGCTATTCCCCCCCATTTAGACCTTTGCCAATCAAGTCCATGGATTGTTGCAACTGTTCGTATTCCAAACAAATGAGGTAGCCATAGCATTGCACAAGAACCTTCTGCATGGTAATGTATTACATCATAATGCCCAAACAATGCTCTGAGTGTAGCTAAGATACTATATAATAGAGCATCAATTCCTTTTTTATTAATAGTTGGTACTGTTATTATTTTTACACCTTTATAATTTTTTATTTTTCTGTTTTCTTTGTCAGCACTTTTATCTTGGACATTCTTTCCTTTTCTATTATATACATCCACTTGATATCCATCTTTCACAAGTCTTGTAGATAACTCTTCAACAACTATTTCTACTCCTCCTTCTCTCGAAGGAATACGTTTGTGACCAATCATTGCTATCTTCATGCTCTTCTCCTAAAATATCATTTTTATTTTTTTTCAAATTCTTTCTTAACTATTTCTTCTACATCACTATCATTTTTGAACCTTTTTTGCCATTCTAAATGTTTCTTTTTAGATTCTTCATAGCTACCAATAACCTTAGCTGGTACACCACCAACAATTGAATTTTCTGGAACATCTTTTGTGACAACTGCACCTGCAGCAATTATAGAATTATTACCTATAGTAACTCCAAAATTTATTATTGCATCTGCACCTATATAGACATTTGAACCTATTTCTATTTTACCTTTTTTAAATATAAAATGATGGTTTTTATCCTCTCTATTAAATACACACGAAACTGCTGAATGAGTAATCAATCTAACCCCTGAAGATATAAAAACATTATCATGTAAATATATTAATTTAGGCTCTGATGGTATTATATATGGATGATAATAACAATTTTCACCCATATTATAAAACACATTATGTTTCTTTAGTAATTTTGCCTTCTTCCAACCATTATTGGTAAATAATAATCTTATAATTAATAATAATCTTTTTAATTTTTGCATTCTCTTCTTTCACCTTTACTTAGCCTTTTGCATTTTATTGCACCTCCAAATATATACATAGAACAAATACTATATTCAATATTTTACTTTTTATTTATTTTTTCATATAATTTCATCAATTCTTCTACATATTGTTCCATGGTCAACATTTTATTCCTTTTAGCGATGCAATTTTGGGACATTTCTTCAATTTTTTTATTGTTGTTATATAATTTTTCCATAATATTTTTTAAAGTATTAGAATTTATTTCATTAACTAAAATTCCCGTTTTTCCATTTTCGACCAATTCTTTCATTCCACCATAGTTTCCGGTAATTACCGGTGTTCCATAACTTTCGGCTTCTAAAATAGATAATGGGCAATTTTCATACCATACTGATGGATAAATAGCAAACTTAGCTTTTGAAATAAGATCTTTTAATTCTTCTCCTGTTTTAAATCCTACATATTCTATATTACCTTCTGTTTTTATAATATTTTCTAATGGTCCAGTTCCAGCAATTTTCAATTTAATGTTAGGTAATTTTTGCATTGTTTCTAATAATTCCAATAACCCTTTTTCTTCTGATAATCTGCCAAAATATAATATATAATCATCTTTTTGGCTAACTTTATAATTCTTATTTAACTCAATAAAATTACATAATGTAGCTGTTTTACCTTTGTAAATATCACTTTCTAATAATTTTTCCTCCAAAAATTTGCTCGGACAAATGTATAAACTTACTTTCGAATATGTTTTTAGTATTTTTGAATATAGTATACCTTCCAAACTTCCAATAATACTTTTTAATTTACTATTATGTATACAATTGTATTTTGCACAATTCCACTTACTCCCTTTTATACATTTCTCACAAATACATTTTTCTTTCCAATTATATAAAAAATGATTAGGACATATCATTTGATAATCATGTACTGTTTGAACTATCGGTATTTTCATCTTATATGCTATATCTATTATAGAAGGAGTCAGTTGAAAATTAATATTATTTAAATGAATTATATCTGGCTCTAAATCCTTTATTATCCTCTTCATTTTTCTTTTTGCTTCAAATGAATATATAATTTTAAAAGGATATAACACTCTAGAGATTCTTTTACTATGGAAGTTCATATTTCTTGTGTATAAATTTAGCTTATTTCCAACAGTATTTTTTTTATCGTACATTCCAAAATATTGTACTTCATTTCCTCTTTTTTTTAATTCTTCTCCTATTTTTAAGGTATATGTCTCTGCACCACCTTTAGGATATAAAAACTTATTTACAATTAGTATTTTCACAATAATTTCTTCCCTTATTATTATTTATATTCCAACAATTGTTTTCCTGTATTATCTTGAAAAATTCCTGGATAGTATAACATGATAACTTTTGTTATATTATTTTTTTCAATAAAAGATTTTACACTTCCATCAAATTTTCTTAAGTCCAATCTGTATATATCATTAACTCCTAAAGATAAATATGGAGTTAAAGTTCCAGAAAACGAGTCGGCTAATAATAATATCCTTTCACTATCTTTTGCATCATTATTCTTCGCATGCAATAACGACACACTTCCATATCCATACGCTTCATATTCTGAAGAATCATAATAACTTCTTTTTTTTAATTTTTCTTTGTCAAAAAGTGTATTCCAAACATCTCCTACTTTATTATGAATATTTTTTTCAGGAATTGTTACTTCTATATTAGTTTTAAAATTCGGTAAAACTATATCAAAATCTTCCGTATCTGCTTTTGCCAATGTAACTTTCCTACCTTCTGATCCTAAACAAGAATTATTATAATTAATTATATAATAATTTTCAATTTTATACAATTTCTTATTGATATTCATATTCCAGTCATTATTTAATTTATCTACTATATGATTAATAGCCCAGATTGTAGCTTGTGGAGTCCAATGATGATCTGTTTTAAAAAATAACGTTCTTGGTTCTATTTTATCTTCTCTAATTTTTTCTCTTAGGTCTAATACATTAATTTTATTTTCTTTTAATTCATTTATTAAATTATCAATGTTTTCATCTGAATAATCTGTATATATATTAAACATTCCGTCTTTATAATCTTGTGTCTTCTTAGGAGCTTGTATATATATTAAATCAATATCTCTTTCATTCAAATAGTTATAAAATTCTATTATATTTTTTGCTTCATTTCCATAATCTTCTTTAGTATTAACTATACTCCAATAGCCATCTTGTATATATATAGGAGTATTTACATCGTTTAGTGTAATCAAATTCCAATTTATTATTTTTTCATATTTTTTTGCAATTTCAACTATCTTTTCATATTTAAAAAGAAAATCACTCGAATATTTTTCTAATTGTTTCTCTATCTTGTTAATTACTCCATTGTATTTTTCTATTAAATTATTATTTAATGTTTTACTCTCTATGTCATTCGTTTTAAAACTCTCAATAGGATATTCCTTGTCCCATCCAATCTGTACTAAATCATTTTTTTCATCATCTCCAGCTATTGTATGTACAATTGTATTATCTATATTCATCATATCAACTAGTACATTTTTAGCTAAAAATCTTATCATTATAGTAATAAATATAACAATAAATATTGCTATAAAAATCCTAGTTACAACTTTTAATATTTTATCATCTTCTTGCATAACATATTATCCTTTCTAAAATGTATTTAATTTCCTATAATAAATAATTAACTTATTAGAAATTAAAATATACAGATGGGCTATATGTATTACTTACACATATTGATATTGCTAGAACAAATAATATACATAAACATATAGCTTGAATTATACTTACAACAGTTTTATTTACCTTACGTTTTTCAAATAACTTTTGTATACTCTTTATTATTGGGAATGATGCTATTATGCAAGCTATTAATACAAACCAGCTTTCTTTCAAATATTCAATTAAGGCTGCTCCTACAACTCCATTTGCCCCCACTCCAAACATTGTTCCTAAATATGAAATAGCGGATTGTATATCATTTGACCTAAAGAATACCCATCCTATTATTACAAATAATAACGTATATACATGTCCTATTGTTTTTGTAAACTTTTCATTTTTATGTAGGTTTGTAAATTTTTCTATTACTAATAATACAAAATATAATAATCCCCAAATTATAAATGTCCAATTAGCTCCATGCCATATTCCTGTAAGTAACCATACAACAAGTAAGTTCAATATTAATCTAGGCTTTTTTGCTCTATTTCCTCCAAGTGGAATATATACATAATTTCTAAACCACATTCCTAGTGATATATGCCATCTCCTCCAAAATTCAGTTATAGAACCTGACATATATGGATAATCAAAGTTTTCTGCAAAGTGGAATCCAAACATTTTGCCTAAGCCAATTGCCATGTCTGAATATCCTGAAAAATCAAAATATATTTGGAAAGTATAAGCAATTGCACCTAACCATGCTAAGCCAACAGATAAATCTTCTGTCATAAAGCAGTTGTTTGCAATTATTGCAACATAGTTACTTAGCATAACTTTCTTTGCTAAACCTACTATAAATCTTACAACACCCTGAGTAAAATCCTTTGAGCTATATTTTCTATTAGTTAGCTCATCTGAAATATCATTGTATCTAACTATAGGTCCTTGTGTTAATTTTGCAAACAAAGTTACATATAATGCTACATTTAATATATTGTTTTGTACTTTTGCGTCTCCTCTATATACATCTATTAAATATGACAATATAGAAAAAGTATAAAAAGATATTCCAATAGGTAATGCTATGTCATAAGCTAGCAAGTCTTTATTAAATAATAATGATAAGTTATCAAATATAAAGTTTAGATACTTAAAACATACTAACAACAATACATTAAAAATTATTCCTAGTACTAAAAATGTTTTCTTTGTTTTTTTCTTATCTTTATATTTATCAATAAAAATTCCTATAAAGTAGTTTACTATTATTGAACCTATCATTACAACTACATATATTGGTTCTCCATATGCATAAAATAGCAAACTTGCTATCAATAAAATTATATTTTTTACTTTAATACTTTTTATTAATTTACAATAATAAATTAATAATAGTAATGGTAAAAATATAAATAAAAATACTGTAGATGAAAACTCCATTTTTTACTCCCCTTTTTAGTTCATTTTATAATGCTTATTTCTAATCCTTATTAAATATATCTCTTGTGTAAACCTTTTTCTTAACATCTTTTAATTCTTCTGCTACTCTATTTGCCATTATAATATCAGAGTTTTCTTTAAAAGAGTCTAAGTCATTAGTTACTTTGCAACCATTAAATTCTTCTTCATTCAATGTTGGCTCATAAATTAAAATTTCTTTTTTATACTCTTTTAATATATTTATAATATCCTGTATAGCACTTGATCTAAAATTATCTGAACCCGATTTCATTGTTAGCCTATATATTCCAATAACTTTAGGATTTGTTTTCAAAACATCATCTGCTATAAATTGTTTTCTAGTTGCATTAGATTTTACTATTGCTTCTATTAAATTTTGTGGTACGTCCTTATAATTTGCAAGTAACTGTTTTGTGTCTTTTGGTAAGCAATATCCTCCATATCCAAATGATGGATTGTTGTAATGAGTTCCTATTCTAGGATCTAAACATACCCCTTGAATAATTTCACTTGCATCTAATCCTTTTTTCTCCGCATATGTATCAAGTTCGTTAAAATATGCCACCCTTAAAGCCAAATATGTATTTGCAAACAATTTTACAGCTTCTGCCTCTGTATTATTCATATATAAAACATCTATATTTTCTTTTTCTGCTGATTCCACCAATAAATTTGCGAAAGTTTTTGCTCTTTGGCTTTTTTCCCCAACTATAATTCTTGAAGGATAAAGATTATCATATAAAGCTTTTCCTTCTCTTAAAAATTCAGGTGAGAAAAATATATTATCAATTTGATATTTTTCTTTAACTTTTTCTATATATCCTACTGGTATTGTAGATTTTACAACCATAGTAATGTTTTTATCATTAATTGATTTTACCTTTTCTATAATGTCTTCTACACTAGATGTATCAAAAAAATTCTTTTCTTCATCATAATTAGTTGGTGTACTAATTATTACATATTTTGCATCTTTAAATGCCTCTTTATAGTCTAATGTTGCTTTTAGATTCAAGCTTTTTTCTTTAAAAAACTTTTCTATATACTCATCTTGTATTGGTGATATTCTTTTATTTATTTTTTCTACTTTTTCAGGAATAATATCCAATGCCCAAACTTCGTTATTTTGACTTAATAAAGTTGCTAAAGACAATCCTACATATCCTGTTCCTGCTACTGCTATTTTCATTTTAACTTTCTTCCTTTCTCTGTCTACTATTCATTGATTGTTTACTTATGTAGTGCTTATTGCACTCCTGTATCTTCAATTATTTTATTACTTATTTCTATTATACTTTCTGGTACCACATAATTTGTTTGTCCATAAACTTCCTCATGTAGCCTTTTTACATTACTTTCTAGTGTTGTTGCTGGACCATAAAAGTCGCCTCTCATCCAAACACCTGTAGTTGTATATGGCCATCCGAATGAATCTTTTACCTTAAGTGATAATGCCATAGGTATTAAGCTTTTTATATCATTTGCTGTAAGGTTTGTTTTTATTTTTGGTAAGAAATCATCCAATAAGTTATTAATTTGTCCCAGATCCATCGCTTTTATTTTTTCTGCAACTTTTCCAAGAACTTCTCTCATTCTTTCGGTTCTTTTATAATCTAAACCTGTTGTATATCTTATTCTACAATATGACATGGCTTGTACACCGTTTAAATGATTTAGACCTGTTTTTGTAATATTCTCTGCTTCTTTTCCAGTAACTTTTGTTACATCTTTGATGTAGTCATTTATAAATTGTATTTCTTCTGAATCTATGTCTATGTCTATTCCACCTACACTATCTACTAAATCAACTACTGCTGTAAAGTCGGCCATTGCATATTCGGTTATATTTAGGTCTAGATTCTCATTTATTGTTTTTAAAGTGTTTTCCACACCATTATAGTATGCATGGTTTATTTTGTCTAAAATTATTTCTCCATCTAATTCCATTTGCACATATGTATCTCTATAAATAGAATATAATTGTAATTCACTTGTTTCTGTGTTTATGCTAGCTATCATTATGCAATCTGTTCTATATACTGTGTCATAATCATCATATCTTGAGTCTACACCAAGTATTGCAATATTTCTAAACTTACTCATTTGAGAATCAGAATTAGATGCCTCATCTATTCCTAGTTCATTTAAATTGTTTGTTATAGGTTCATATTGCATTTTATTTAGTTTAGAATTTATAAAGCCATTTGCCGCAAAAAATAAAGCTACACAAATAAGTATAATAATTAGAACTATTATACCTATTATTTTTATAGCTTTATGTTTTGATTTATTTTTAGCTTTTTTAGTATTTTTACTATTTTCGTTATTTGAATTTTCTACTTCGTTTAAATTGTTTCTATCTTTTTTCATCATATTTCATTCCTATCGTTATTTTATGTATACTAGATTTATAATTATAATGCACCATCTTTGTCTACAACTTTTGAAAATGTTTTGAAAAGAATAATTACATCTTTTTTTATGCTAGAATTTTGTGCATAGTCCAAATCCATTTTTACTCTGTCTTCAAAAGATATATTGCTTCTTCCTCTAATTTGCCAAGGTCCTGTTATTCCAGGTTTTACTTTTATTATAGTATTATAATATTCTCCCATTTCATTTTTTTCTCTTGGAAGATATGGTCTAGGTCCAACTAAACTCATTTCACCTTTAAGCACATTTATTAATTGTGGAAATTCGTCTAAGCTTGTTGCTCTTAACACTTTACCTACTTTAGTGATTCTTGGATCGCATTTTAATTTTTTATATTTTTTGTATTCTTTTCGTGCTTCATCATTTTTTTCTAAATATTCTTTTAAAGTTTGATCTGCATTCAAGCACATTGACCTATATTTATACATCCTGAATTGTTTTCCATTTTTACCAATTCTTAATTGTTCGTAAAACAAAGGTCCATCGTTTTCTTTTTTAATTATTCTTATTACTCCAACAATTAAAGTGATAGGAATTAAAAGTATAACTCCAACAATACCTCCTATTATATCAACAGCTCTTTTTATAAATCGGTAACCTATATTTTGCTTTTTTGTTTCAACGATAATCGGCTTAATGTCTTCATTTTCTTCATCTCTAAGTAAAATTGCTTCATTATCAGCCATTACTATTATCCCCCTTTTAATAGTATAATGAATATAATGTTTTATAGTTAGCGTAGTATTAAATAAGCTATTTACTATTTAATAAATAGTAATTTATTGTATACCTGTTTTATTTATTATTTGATTGCTTATATTTTTTACTGTTTCTGAACATTCATAATCAGTTTGTCCAAATAATTCTTCATGTAATTGAGTTACGTTTTTTTCTAAGTTTATTGGCACACCATAATAAACGCCACCAATTGTATCACCTTGTGTCTTTTTTGGCCATCCATCGCTTTCTGATATATTAACATTTATTAATGCTGGCGCCAATCCAATTATATTTCCACTACTTATATTTGTAGATATTTTTGGAAGCATAATGTTAACAAAATTAATAAGTTCACTAATACTTAGTGTTTTTGCTTTATTAAGCATAGCTTCAAGTACATCTCTCATTCTTTCTGTTCTTTTATAATCTCCGCCTGCTGTATAACGAATTCTTGAATATGCTAATGCTTGAACACCATCTAAATTATATGTACCTGCTGTTGTTATATGACTAGAATTATGTCCTGTAATTTTGTTGTTTCCATCAATATATCTATTGATGTATTCAACTTCATCACTAGTAATTGTCATTCTAATACCACCCAATGCATCTACTGCATCAACTACAGCATCAAAATTAACTGTAACGTATTCTTCAATATTTAAATCTAGATTTGCATTAAGTGTACTTACAGCAAGTTCAGGACCACCATAAGAATATGCATGAGTTACTTTGTCTAAGTTTCTACCTGTAAGTAGTAAGTAAGTATCTCTATACACTGATACAAGTTTTACATCGTTTGTTTTTTTATTGATTGACGCAATTATAATACAGTCGCTTCTATTTCCTCTGCCATAGTCATCTTCACGAGAATCTATACCAAATAGTGCAATATTTCTATAGTCACTTAATTCATCAGCAACCGCTTCATCTATGCTAACTGCATTTAAATCAATTTCTTCTTGTTGCATTTCTCCTAATAAACTATATATGTATGTATAACCTGCTGCAAAAACAGCAGCAATTATTACTACTAATACTACCAATATTATTAGTAGCACTTTTAGTACCTTTCTCTTTTTAGACTTTGGTTTCTTTTCTTTTCCATAGTTTTTATTTGACATGTTATTTTTTACATTATTGTTAGCTCTTGCTCTTCTTCCATTGTTACTACTCATTTTATTATCTCCTATTTTCTTTAGTCAATATTAATTTTACCACTAAATAAATATTTTGTAAACCATTAATTTGTTTTTTTGCAAAAAAAAGAGCATCAGTTATTCCGATACTCTTTTAAGTTGCAACTTTTTATTTATTTTTTTGATTTTTATACATAATTAGATATCATATTTTCTTGATTTGATAAATGCGAAAGCACCTACAGCTATTGTAATAACTGCTATACCTGCTATAATGTAAACATCTGTCTCACCAGTTTGTGGGATATCTTTTTCTGCGTCATTAATTTGATTAACGCTAACAAGGTTTTCTTTTTCTTGTGCATTGTTTACTGGTGCAGCATTTGTATTTAACAAATTAGTATTTAGATTGTTTGTACTATTTGTGTTGTTTGTTCCATTTTGATTTGGATTTGTTATTGTAATACTTGCTGCGTTAGCTCTTAGCATTGTAAAAAATAAAACTACAAAAATCATAACTATTGAAATTGCAACATACTTCATTGAATTTTTCATAGTATTCATCCTTTCTTCTTTTGACTCTAATTTTATTATTTGTGTTTTTCAACAAATTATAGCAAGAAAATTATTACATTTTCTAAACTAATACTATTATAAAACTTTTTTTATTATCTCGTCAACATTTTTTTGAAAATTTTGTCGAAATTTTATTTTTTAATGTTTTCATTACTTCTTTTAAGAATTCATCTTTTAATAATATTAATATAACTGTATATGTTATAATTCCTACAATTATTTGAATTGCAGTTGTACTTATTGTTGCATCAAAATTTGTACCGGTAAAATATGTAATTACTAACATTATTAATCCTGCTACAAAATAGTGCCAACATTTATTAAATACACTTGATAATTTTATTCCACCTTTTTTTACAATGTATATTGTTTCAGATATAGCTATAAATCCTTCAGCTATAACTGATGCAATTACTGCTCCAATAGATGTAAATCTCGGAATAAGTAAAAAATTCACAACCGTATTTATAATTGCTCCTATAATAACATTTTTTGTATGAATATTTTGCTTTCCTATTGACATTAAATATTGTAACCCGATTGCTGTAGAAAATGCAATAAATACAATAATAGGCGTGGTGCATTTTAACAGAATGCTTACTTTTTCAAATCCTTGTCCAAAGAACCATGGTACAAATTTGTCAGAAATGGCAATCATTCCAAACATCATTGGTACTGATAAAAACCAAATAAAGTTAAAAGTTTTTGCCATATATTCATTCACTTTTTCATATTGACCATCATAGAAATTCTTTGCTATTTTGGGTACTAGTACAGTATTGAATGCTGTTATTACTGTAAGTGATATTTTGGCTATTTTTTGTGCTTGTTCATAATAACCTACTTCTGATATATCATTACATAAGAATCCAAGCATAGTTTTATCTAGCACAGTGTAAATTGAGGATGCAATTTGTGGTATAAGCATTGTAATTGCTGGTCTTATATATTTTTTTATTTTTATGTTTTTTATAAATTTAAAATCTATATATTTATTTATTTTTATCCATAAAGAACCATTTCCTAGAACATTAGTTAAAACATAAATTATCATATATATAATTAGACCATTCTCATCTTTTACCAAAGTAAAAATCAATAAAATACTGGTTATTTTGATAATAAAATTCCTTATTGTGATTTTTTTAAAATCTTCCATACCTTGGTATAACCATGAAATGTCTAACATTGCTGATATGATTTCTAGTATAAGTATTCTATAGAATGTAGAATATCTATTATTTATGCAGAATACTACTAGGAATAATAAGCATGATAACCCCAACGTTATGGTTCTTAGCACAAATAGGGACAAAAAAGTTTTACTTAATTTTTCTTTATTGTCTTGATACTTTGCTAGTTCCCTTTGTCCGTAAATAAGTTATTCCTAGTGATCCTACTAATGTAAAATATGTAATTATTGATGTAGTATAACTATATATGCCTATTCCTTCTGCACCTAATACTCTAGATAAGTAAGGTGTAGTTATTATGGGCAAAATAATGATAAAAATTTGATATAATAAATTGTATATATAATTTGTTGATACGCTTTTCTTTTTCATTCGACTTTTTCCACCATATTTATTTCATAATTATTAACAAGATTGTTTTCTTCTTGCTCTACGTTTCTATTTATGCCAAATATTGTTTTATAAGGCACAGTTTCATCTCTTCCCATGTATATATAATCATAATACCATATTGCCAAATTGAATGCAATTATTAAAACTGTTGAAGCAATATATAAAAATTTATTATCTTTTAAACATCTTATAAAGTATGGGAACATTACAATTTGGAAAATGCTAAAATAATATGATATTCTTTCTCCCCATGTAGAAGTTAAATATCCAAGCAATAGCAATATACATCCTATTACAGTCATGCTATATAACAAATTCATTTGTTTATCTTTTGTTATTTTTTTCATAACAAAGAAAAATGGTATTATAACAGGGATTATTCTTATAAAATATGCTATAGAAAGTTGTGTATCTCCTTCTTTATCAAAATACATTGAATAGTAATATAGTTTTTCACTTTTTGCCATAATTTGACCTATAAATTCAAAATTTAATATTATTGCAATTAAAACTATATATGAAGCTATGCTCAAAAATTTGTATTTTGGATTTGCATACATTTCTTTTACAAATGGAATTATTAGCATTATTAGTGATGTTCTTTGGAATAATCCTGCTATCAGCACACATGCAATGTATTTTATGCATTGTATTATAATATATTTTTTATGCTCTTTTCCTTCTTCTTTGAAATCTAAATATGTGAATCCAAAGAATATAATTGCTACTGACATCATTTGTCTTACTAAATTAAATGATTTTTGATAAAATATTACCATAAACATGAAAAATCCAAGTGGAACACTTATTTTTTCTTTGTAATGTAATAGTCCAAAATATATTGGTGTAATTGTTATTAATGATGCTGTAAACATTAATACATTATAATTTCCTCCAAGCCATATAATTAGTTTATTTAAAAGAACATATCCTATTTCAAATTCTCTTAATCTATATGTTATTTCTCCTGATACTATTTCATCAAAAAATTTCTTATATGTCCCTACATTATCTGTGCCTACATTATACCTTATTCCGGCAATAATTGCTGGAAATAATATTGCAACTGCTCTTGCAATATATATTATTAACTTATTATCTGTTTTTTCTTCTATTTTTATACTTGCATATACTAATGCAGTCGATATGGCTATTATAATTATATATGGTATCATTTTTCTCACCTTTTATTTAATATTTTTACTTTTATAATTGTATGCTTTCATGATACTGCTTTTTATCTTATTTTTTTACTCTTAAGATTATTGGTCTATATATTCTTCTTCCAAGAAAAGATAAGAGCATCATGCATTTTGGTTTTTTATTGACTTTTTTATTTTTTATAATTGATATTCTATATTTTTTTATATTATTTTTTATAGTTTTGTCATATTCTTTATATTTGCCTACAGGTACTTTTTTCCATAAAGATAAATTTAAGTATGTAACCATATATTCCGCTGATGGAATGAGCGTAGGATAATTTTGAGTTATGTCTTGCAGAATTTTTTGAGTGTATTCTAATATAGCTTCTACATCTTCTTTTTTCATTTCATTGTGAACTATACTACCTTGTCTAATTAAATAGTTATATTTTTCTTTTGGAATATAAATAACGTTTTTGCTTTTTAAAAAGAGTTTATAAATAGTTGCTAAGTCTTCATAATTTTTTCCTACTGGAAATTTTATATTATTCCATAAATTTTTTTTATATAGCTTTCCCCATGGGCTGTGTCTAAAAAAGTTATAATAAAATAAATTTTCTACCGCTTCTATATTATTAAATTCTTTTACTTTATTTATGCCAAATGTTTTAAAATTTTTGCTACCTGTTTTTTCTATTATGTTATAACAATTGCATACTGCAATATCTGCTTCATATTTCTTTAGATTTGTATACAATGTTTCTACATAATCTTTTTCTACATAATCATCACTGTCCACAAAAGTTACATAATCTCCAGTAGCATTTTCTAAAGCCTTATTTCTTGCATCCGCTACTCCATTATTTTTAATTGAAATTATTTTTATTCTTTTATCTTGTTTTGAATATTCTTTTATAATTTCTAGAGAATTGTCTGTTGAACCATCTTCTATTAATACTATTTCTATGTTTTCATATGTTTGATTTACTATACTATCTAAGCATTTTTCTATATATTTTTCTGCATTATAAATTGGCACTAATACACTTATCTTTTCCAATTTTAAATCCTCTCTTTTATTAAAATTTTACTAATATGTGAAAGAATATATATTGAAGCTTAAGCAAATTATTTAAGCTGTGAATTGTAACATTTAAGTTTTATATATTTAACATTTCACCCAATTTTTGATCCCAGTTATCAATGTAGCTTGTACTTGTGCATCCAGCTGGAGTAAAGGTTAATTCTCCAAATATTACTTTGCCATTGTAATTATAAAAATCTACTCTAACAAATTTAAATGGTTTTGATAATTTTTTTGCATATTCATACATTTCATTTATATTAGCTGGTTTTTCTATTACATATTCATTTGATAATTCTTTACTGTCTTTATTTATTTTTAACAAGTTCCAGTCTTGGTCAAAAAAGAATTTTTTTGGTTTTCCTAAGTTTCTACCAATGCAAACTAAGCATATTGTTGGTTTTCCATTAAAACAATATATTTTATAGTCTTCTATACTATTTTCATCTTTTGATTTCAAATATTTTTCGCATATTATTTTTTTGTCTGCATTTTTGTATTGCATTTCTGCAACATATTTCCAATAATCTGTTTTTAACCATTTATTTAATTTCTTTTTTGTTTTTTCTATATTAAGTTGAGATTTATCCTCACAAATTATGTTAAATCCTGATGCATGATTGCATTTTAATACAAATTGATTTGGAAACTTACTAAAGTCTATTTCATTAGCATTATTATAAACACCTAGCAAATCATTTAATGTGTTTTCTAGTCCACATTCTTTTACATATTCTCTTACTTTGTATTTATCTGAACATTTAGTTATTAATTCATTATGTTCATATTCGTTTAGTTTAAGATACATAAGCTTTTCATTAAATGTTTGTGGATTTTTCAAGTTTATTTTTTTCTTAAATTTTGAAAAATAATAAATTTGACTTGTCAAAGTTGGTGATATATTTGAAATAACCGCCATTAAACTTCTGTAAATGTCTCTAAGTTTTTCTGTAATCATAAATTTTCTCCCACAATATTTTTAGATTTATATTTTGCTTTTATTTGCAATTTTTAACTATAGTAATTTATCAATTTTAATTTATAACTATAATAATTTATCAATAGAGTTTTCTATTGCAGTAATTAGTCCATCATTATTTTCTTTCCACTTTTTTGGTTTATACTCATCTATATGTTCTATTGCATTATAAAGATTGTCCATGTCTTTTACAACTGGAATATCAAATTTTTGACCAAATACGTTAGCAAGTTCCATTTGATGATTATCTACATGTTCACCATATTCTTTTAGCCTAGGTATTATAATTATTTTCTTTTGCTTTTTTAGTGAATTTATTATGCTTCCTGTACCACTATGTGTAATTATAATATCTGCTTCATCTGTTATTTTGTCTATTTCGTCTTGAGGTTTTAATTTAAAAGTTTTAAAGTTTTTTGGTTCATATTCACTATACACACATTGAACCTGTATATTTTCTTTATTTATTTTTCCATTTTCTATAAGTTTGTCTATTTCTTTTAAAACTCTATCAAATTGAAATCTCTGTGTTCCTAGTGTTATAAATATCATCAATATATTCCCCCATTATATTTTGCTTTAGGGTATAGCTTTTTCATTTCTTCCCATTGTACATAAAATTCATCTGCAAATTTGTATACTATTTTTCCCGTTATTGTTTTGCTATTTATTTTTGCAAATGATTCTATATAAATTACTTTTCCACCAAATATTTTTACAAATAAGCACACAAATGTAGTTGCTCCAGCACCTGTGCTAATTACTACATCAGGATTTTTTGCAAAAATTATAATAAATGCTTTTATAATATTATATAAAAATTCAAAAATAAAACCTACATTTTTTCGTTCTTGTTGTATTAAATAATTCATTTTATATTTATTGCTATATCCTTTTGATATTTCATTTTTTTCTGTAAATATAAATGTATTGTATTGATTTGTGGCTTTAAATAATTGCTTTAGTTGCATAAAGTGTCCACCTGATGAAGATGTTAGACAAACCTTTATATTTTTACGCTTTATTTTTTTGTAAATTTTATCTAATGAATTTATATAATTATCTAGGTTAAATTTATTATATATAGTTTTATATGCATTTTTCGATATTTTTTGTCTTAGTTTTTCATCATTTAATAATTGCTTTATTGTTTTGGCTATTTCTTTACTATCCCCTGGTTTAATCAAAATCCCATTTTCTTCATTCTGTATTATTTCTGGTATTCCTCCTACATCAGTTGTTATAACTGGCAATGAATAACTCATTGCTTCTAAAACGGACATCGGCATTCCTTCATCATATGAAGGAAGTATGTAAAAATCCGAAGATTTTAAATATTCTTCTTTTTGTTTATTATCTATCCATCCTAAAACTTCAATTCTATCTTCAATATTTTCTTTTTTAATTATATCTTTAGCCTTTTGGATTTCTCCATCGCCTGCCATTAGGATTTTTAGCGTAATTCCTTCATTTTTCAGTGCTTTTACGGCTTCAATTAAATCATAAGCTCCTTTTCTTTTGCCTATTCTTCCTAAGAATAGCCCTGTTGGAACTTTATTTAAGTCGTTTCTGTCTATTTTATTTGGAACATTTACTGAATTGTATAACACAGCTATTTTATTTTCATCAACAATCGTTTTAAAAAATTCTTTCCAGCTTTCTGATAAAACTATAACTTTTTCAGTTTTAGCAAAAGTCTTTTTTATGTATTCTTTTTTACTTTCTTTTACACTATCGTAAAACTTTTCAAAACACGCTCCATGACAATGTAGTACTACTTTTATGTGTAGCATTTTACATAATGAAATAATAATAGATTTTCTATAAAAGCTTCCATAAGAAGCCATATGAATATGAACTAATTCTACTCTATAAATTAATTTATAAAAAATAATTCTAAAAATTGAAGCAAAAAATAAAAGGAATTTTATTCCATATACATATGTTGGTATATGAATTATATTGTATTTTTTTGAAAGTGGTGAATTTATAATAGATTCCATTACAGTCACCATTCCACCCTTGTCTTTGAGTGAAGGGCCTACTTGTAAAATTACTTTTTTCTTTGAATGTTTTATTCTTTTTAATATATATATAATTACTAGTATTAATAGTATTGCAATTATTATAGTTATCATGTTTACTCCTAATCATTAAGTTAGCTCTAAAGAATTATATACTTTTTATATTGATAAATCAATACTTCGATGCACTAATTTGATATCTTTTAAGAAAAAATTAGAGCTTTCTTCATCGAAAGCTCTTTTTGACTATTCTTCGAATTTTCTACAAATATTCTATTGGCACTATGTAATTTTTCTCATCTAAAGCATGTATATCTTTGCTTAGAGAAATTACAATACCATTTGGTGAATTCATTTCAAATTTATTTACTACATCAAAGTTTTTGATTGCGTCTTTTCCCGGATTAGCACTTTTTTTAATTTCAACAGGGTAAATATTATTTTGGTCTATTATTAATAAGTCAATTTCTTTTTGGTTATTATCTCTGTAATAATATAAGTGCAATCTAGTATCTCTACCATTATTGTTATAAGATTTTATTATTTCTGACACAACATATGTTTCAAAAATAGCACCAGCGTATGCACTTCTTTCCAATGTTCTTGCGTCTAAATATCCAGCTAAATAACAAGCTAGTCCTGTATCCATAAAATATATTTTTGGTCTTTTTACAGCTCGGCTCGTCGTATTATTTGAATATGGCCCAAGAATATATACTAAAAATGTATTTTTTAATATAGATAACCATTCATCTACTGTTTTTGCATCTATTCCTACATCATTAGCTATTTCACTTGCATTATACTCCTGAGCCGTTCTAGCAGCAACTGCTGAAATAAATTTTAAAAATTTTATTTCATCTTTTACATTTATTAATTTTCTAATATCTCTTTCTATATATGTTTTAATATATGATGAATAAAAGTTTTCTAAATCGTTTTCTTGCCCATTATACAATGCCGGATAACTTCCTTTTAATATTCTATCAAAAACTTTTTCTAATATTTCATATGGCAATTTTTCTTTTTGCTTTATTAAGTTTATATCTGGAATAAAGCATTCTTCGCTTTTTCCGTAAATTTCTCTAGTAGATAAAGTGTTTAGCTCTAAAATTCCAATTCTACCCGCAAGTGATTCTGAAGCTTCTTTCATAGTTTGAAAAACTTGTGAGCCTGTTAAATAATACATGGTTCCTGTTTGCTTACCATCTCCAAACATTTCATTTTTTCTTGCTTCATCTACTTTTATTTTTATATATGATAATAAATTTGGAGCATATTGAAATTCATCAATTATTAGTGGAGCTTCATGGCTTCTTAAAAATGTTTCTGGGTCTTCTATTGCATTTGCTCTTTCAATCATATCATCCAATGTAACATAATTGATTTTGTTTTGACTGATTGTGTTTATATATTCTAGCAAAGTGCTTTTTCCTGTCTGTCTGGCTCCTGTAACTAAAATTACTGGAACTTTTCCTATCATTTTTTCAATTTCTTTTTCCAAATTTCTATTAATATATTTCATATAAGGCATCAACCCTTTCTTTTGACCTAAATACACACTTAGTTATGAAACTAATTTCTAAGCCATTTTATACAATTTAGGAATTGTATTCCGAATTTGTATAAATTATATCATAATTTAAGTTTAATTGCAATAATAATTTTTACACGTTAAACTTAAATTCAACTATGTCTCCATTTTGCATTACATAGTCTTTGCCTTCTAGTCTAACTAGTCCTGCCTCTTTTGCTTTTTGATATGAGCCTAAGCGTACCAAATCATCATAAGACACTATTTCTGCTTTTATGAAGCCTCTTTCAAAATCTGTATGTATTTTTCCTGCTGCCTGAGGAGCTTTTGTTCCTTTTTTAATTGTCCATGCTCTTACTTCTTTTTTGCCTGCTGTTAAGAATGACATTAAACCTAATAAATCATAGCTAGCTTTTATTACCTTATCTAATCCTGATTCATCAAGTCCCATAGCCTCAAGCATTTCTTGCTTTTCATCGCCTTCTAAGCTTGATAATTCTTCTTCTATTTTTACACATAATTGAACTACTTCTGAATTTTCTGCTTTTGCATATTCTTTTACTTTTGCTACATATTCATTTTCTTTGCCAATATCCGCTTCTGACACATTTGCTACATATAGTATTGGTTTCATTGTTAATAAAAATGCATCTTTTATAATTTCTTTTTCATCATCATTTAATTCAAGTGTTCTTGTTGGCTTTCCTGCTTCTAGATGGTCTCTTATTTTTTTGAATAAGTCTTCTTCTGCATAATATTTTTTATCGCCTTTGGCAAGCTTTGCAGCTCTTTCGATTCTTTTATTTACAGTTTCAAGGTCTGCTAAAACTAGTTCTAAATTTATTGTTTCTATATCTCTTATTGGGTCTACACTTCCATCTACATGTACTATGTTTGAGTCATCAAAGCATCTTACAACTTCCACTATTGAATCTGTTTCTCTTATATGTGACAAGAATTTATTTCCTAAACCTTCACCTTTGCTTGCTCCTTTTACTAGTCCTGCTATATCAACAAATTCAATTATTGCATGAGTTATTTTTTCTGCATCGTACATTTTTCCAAGTACATCTAGTCTTTCATCTGGTACTGGTACAACTCCAACATTTGGTTCTATGGTGCAGAATGGATAGTTTGCACATTCTGCACCTGCATTTGTTATACTATTGAATAATGTACTTTTTCCTACGTTTGGTAAACCCACTATTCCTATTTTCATTTATTCTGTCCTTTCTAATGTTTGCTTTTATATTTTTTCTTTATGATTATTAAGCTTATAGCCACTCCTGATATTACTAGCAAAATTACGTAGAAATAGATATTATCAAATGTTTTTGGAGAATTTAAATTGTTTTCTTCATTATTATTTGAATTATTATCTATTATATCTCCATCTGCATTTTCTTCTGCTAGCTCATCTTTTTCTACCAATTCTATATTTATGTATGCAATTGGTGTATTATAATGTTCTTTGTCTTCTTCACTTATTTCATAAATAGCTAAGTATGGTCCTGCTCCTTCTGTTACAACTGTTTCAGGCTCATCCCAGTACCATCCTTCTGGTAATTCAACATCTGCTAATGTTAAATTTTCTTGCTTTTCTACTTTTATGTTTTCTTCTGGGAATTCCACATTTGGCAATGGTGCTGGTATTACTCTAACTGTAACTTCTATTCCTTCTGCAGTATTGTAGTTTACATTGTCTTTTGGAGTATATGTTACTTTTACTTTGCGAGTACCTATTTCATCCAATGTTCCTTCTTCTTCCCATGTAAATCCTTCTGGTAAAGAAAGTTCTTCTATTTTTGAGCCCCAATATGCAATTATGTCTTCTGGTACTGTATATGTTGCATTTGCTTTATTTACAGTTAATTTTAATGTTGGTTCTAAATTTTGATCTGAGTAATCATAATTTACTGTATCTGTTGGAGTATAAATTGCTTTATACCCTTTATTGTCTACTGTTGGAACTATTGATTCGTCTTCCCATTTCCAACCTTCTGGAAGCTTTATATCTGCTAATGTTGTGTTTGGACTATATGTTATCTCTTCTAATGTAGGTATTGTTATTGGGTCTGCTTTCTTTTTATTTACTTTGATTTTTATTTCAATATTGTTTACTATTGCAAAGTTTTCTGTATCTTCTGGTGTATATGTTGCTAAGAAAGTATGTTCTCCTACACTTCCCACTGATTCATTTGGATTATCCCAAGTAAATCCTTTTGGTAATGTAATATTTGCTAAAGTATCACCATATGTTGCCGTTAAATTAGTTGGTACAGTATATTCTGGTTTATTTTTGCCAACTTCTAATGTAGCTACTATGTCTTTTATTGTTTCGTAATTTACTGCATCATTTGGTATAAATGTTACTTTGAAAGTCCTTGTTCCAATTTCTCCAACAGGAGTATTTACATCATCTTGCCATACAAATTTTCCATTTGACATAGTTGGCAATTCAACATCTTTAAGTGTTTGATTTCTATATGCAACTAATATTGGTGCTGTATATTCTGGTGTTGCTTTTGAAACTTTTAGTGTTAGATTTGGTGTTAAATTTTGGTCTGAATAATCATAATTTAGAGCATCTGTTGGTGTATATATTGCTTTATATCCTTGATTATCTACTGTTGGTATTGTTTCTGGTTTTTCCCAAGCCCAGCCATCTGGCAATTTTATTTCCGCTAATGTTTTATTTGGATTATATGTTATTTCTCCTAATGTAGGTATTGTTATCGGGTCTGCTTTCTTTTTGTTTACAGTAATATTTACTGCAATGTGTTCTACAATATCATATACTTCTAAGTCATTTGGAGTAAATGTTAAGTAAAATGTGTTTGTTCCTGCATTTCCAACTGATGTTGTAAGTTCCTCTTCAAATGTAAATTTTCCATTTTCAGCAGTAGGTAATGTAATACTTGCCAATGTGTCTCCATATGTTGCTGTTAAGTTAGTTGGTACGTCAAATTTTGGCATGTCTCTTATTAATAATTCTATATTTACTTTTACAATTTTATAATTTGCTGAATCCTCTGGAGTATATATTGCTTCAAATGTTTTTGTTCCAACTTCATTTCCTACTGATTCATCCGGATTATTCCATGTAAATCCTTTTGGAAGAGTAGTTTTAGATAAAGTATCTCCTGCTCTAGCTCTTAATCCTGTAGGTAATGTATATGTAGGATTTGCTTTTTCAACATTTATTGTTACTGGTATTTTATTTACAATATTGTAATGTGCTGTATCTTTTGGTGTATAAGATATTGTAATGTTTTTGTTTGTTCCTGCATTTCCGACCGAAGTTGTTAATTCTTGTTCAAATTCATATGTGCCATTTTCATCATCTGGTAATTTTATATCTGATAATTTATTTCCATATACTGCATTTAAAACTATATTTTTATTATAATTTGGTGTTGCTTTATCTACTGTAATAGTTGCTATTAAGTCTGATATTTCTGCATATTTGCTGTCATTTGGAGTATATTTTACTTTAAATGCATTCTTTCCTATTTCACCTACTGATGTAGATGAGTCTACTTGCCAAGTATATTTTCCATATTCATCTGAAGGTAATGTTACATCAGATAGCTTATTTCCATATACGGCATTTAATCCATCAATGTTATCTACTACTAATATTTCATAAGTAGCAGTTTTGTTTTTATATGCTACTGTAATTGTTTTTACTCCTTTTGAAGTAGTATTAAATCCTGTTATCATTTCAGAGGTTATATCTAAAGTTGTTTTAGAACCATCTTCATATGTAATTTCTATTTTACCACCTGTTACATCCAAAGTTTCGCCTACTTTGTATGATAACTTATTTGGCATATTACTTATATTAATTGATTCAACTTCTCTTTCTTCTACTTCTATTTGTAGTCCATCTGTAACATATGCATCATTAAAATACGAAGATGTTTTATAATATAATCCATAATATGTTCCACTATCATTTAGCGTATATGTCATAGAAAAGTCTAACCATCCAGTTTCTCCATACATAGGTATGTTGTCATCTTGGTCAAATCTTTTTTGACCTACATATTCTCCATCTTCATCTTTATAAACTTGATGAAGCTCATAATTATCACAGCCACTCATATATCTCCACAATAATATATGACCTTGTGTTCCCTCTTTTTCATTTGCAATTGACATAAGTCTACTACCATCGCTAGAATCTATTTCATATGTTACTATTATTTCATCTAATACATGGTCTGGATCTGTTATTCCTTCTGGAAGTGCTGATGTATCTCCTGCATTAACAAAACATTCTCTGTCTTTGTCAACTTTCCATTCTCCTTTTACTGGTATTGTTACTTCTCTACCAGAATCTGTTCTGACCAAAATTTCATCAGAAAGTATTTTTGATACTTGCTCTAATTTATCATCATCCGCACTTTTCATTACAATATTGTCATAGCCTTCTCCAGCATAAGCTTCTGTAGCAATAGAAGGTGCATAATTTGTTACATCAAAAAATTCAGTTGTATATTCTAGTTTTGCATCATTTCCTGTTGCCTTATCTATTAGCCCATAAACTTCAACTTTAAATTTTTCACCATCTGCATAGTAACTTCCATCTGTTGTAGGCTGTACAAATGTAAGTAGCCTAGAATAGCTTAGTAATTTTCCATTTGCGGTAGTACATTCGTATGATTCATTTGTATTTAAATTTGTAACAACAACTGTTACATTGTCATAATTTGCATTTGTTATTATGTCATCATTTAATTCTATTGTCCATGCTGAACCATATGGGTTTATTTCTTCTGTAGGCATGTATCCTGGTGTTGGGAATGCATAAAATGCTTTATTTTGAGTATTTCCTCCTCTATATATATCACCTATTGCTATACTTCCTGCATATCCGAATCTTAGTTCTGCATTACTACTTGATGTAAGTGCTGTTCTATGGCCTGTTGTGTTAAAGCTTTGTGAATTCATACTATATCCTTCATTTACCCATGCCCTTATGGCTCCTCTTGGAGTAGAATATCTTGCAAGAATATTGTGATCTGCATCTTGGCCTAATTTAAATAAGTCTTCGTCCATATCTTCTGGTTTGTAACTATCAGGCACAGTATGATCAAAGTAAAAATTACGTACCAATGCACCTGCTTGTAATTCCTCTGTACTTTCTGATGGTGCTATAAGAGGTTCTGCCCCTTCTAACCATCTATAAAAATTTACATATCTTGTCATTACTTCATGTGTGTCTTGAGTTAACTCTCCCACATTATATGGATATTCTGTTGATGGAGTGGTTTTATACCATGTAGTTCTGTCATCATCTCTATATGTAGTGTCATATCCCATTGCATATCCATATTGTTCTCCTACTTCTTCTTTTGTTCTACTTTTAAATTTTTCCCATTCATTAGCGTTATAAATTACTTCACCAGTTGCTCTTACTGCAATTGTTCCTATAGAGATTATTATAGCTAGTGCCAGTAAAAAAATAAACGCTAAGACGTAATTCTTCTTAAGATTACTTTTCTTAGCTCTTTTCATAAAAACCCCCTTTTGTATAGCAATGCTACACTAAAATATTTATATGAAAATTATATATTATTGAATATTATTTGTCAATATTTTATGAGTTTTATGTTTACTTTTCAGATATTTTTGTTATACTATTTCTATCATTTTTCCCATTACAACATATCTTGCATCTTTGTAATCATATGAACATGTAGATAAAATTATTATTTTATCATTTTCATCAAATATTACATCACTATTAAAGTCTGAGTTTTTCATATATTGAGCAATTTGCTCTTGATTGATGTTATTTTCTGTTAAGCTATAAATGCTATTATCTGAAGATATGGTAAATCCAGCAAATATTTCTATTGAATAGTTTTTAGTTGGTGACATTAAATACATTTTGTTATGATTATTAAAATAATCTTGGCTCCTATAATCTTGCAAGGTTCCAAACATCGTGTCATTTTTCATATTATGACCATAAATTATTATATTTTTATCTGAAAAATCTCCATTATTTTCATAGTCTAAAAATATACTTCCTGCAACATTATTTTTCTTGTCTACTCCATTATGTAAATAGTAATCATTATCTGTGCTTTGCAAAATCGGATAATTTATTGGTGAATTTTCCAAGTAAATCCATCCTTTTATATCTGTATTCATATTATATAATTTCTGAAAATCAATTTTAAAAGGTAACTTTATTTTGGTCTCATTATTAGAGTTTGAAGTTATTATTGAATTTTCAATAATAACTTCACTAATAATTTTATTATTCAGTTCTTTACTTGTATTTGTTTGTACAATGTATAAAATAATTTTATATAAAGAAAATAAGAACACTACTATTAAAACAAATAGGAAAATATTTTTAAGTATTTTTTTCATTTACTTACCTTTCTTATATATGCTTTGCTGGGGTACCTAATGTAATTTAACCTAATAATATAGGCAAAATCTTTTCCTATATTATAAAAAAATTTCACTCTTCCTTGCTTGCTTTTGCATATTTTTTTAGTGTATTGTACACCATTGCATTTACTGTTCCCGGAACATCTTTTTTACCTGCTGGAACTCCTGTTAATATTTCTATTCCTTCATCAATAGTAGACACAGCGTAAATATGGAATTTTCCGTTTTTTACTGCATTTACAACTTCGTCATCTAGGTTCAAGTTTTGAATATTTTGTTTAGGAATTATTACGCCTTGATTTCCTGTTAAACCTTTTAATTTGCAAATTTCAAAATATCCTTCTATTTTTTCATTAACTCCGCCAATTGCTTGGATCTCTCCTTTTTGGTTTACTGAACCTGTTGTTGCAATTCCTTGATTTATAGGGATTCCTGCTAGGTTTGAAAGTAATGCATATAGCTCTGTGCTTGATGCACTATCTCCATCAACCCCATTGTATAATTGCTCAAAACATATACTTGCAGTAAGTGATAATGGCATATCTTTTGCAAATTTTTCACCTAAATATCCATTTAATATAAGAATTCCTTTTGAATGTGATGAACCAGAAAGTTCTACTTCTCTTTCAATGTCTATTATTCCTTTTTTACCTGTATATGTGTTTACTGTTATTCTTACAGGTTTTCCAAATGAATAATCTCCTATTGACATTACTGTTAACCCATTTATTTGTCCAACTTTTTCTCCTTCTGTGTCTATTAAAAGTGTTCCTTCTTGTATCATTTCTGTGTATTTTTCATCATATTTTTTTTGTCTATTTTTTCTTTCTTCTAAGGCTTTATCTATATAATCTGCTGTAACAACTTTTGCTTTATCTAATCTTGCCCATGTTGCCGCTTCTGCAATAACCTGTGCTAATTCTCCAAACCTTGTAGATATTCTATTTTGGTTTGTTGATACTCTTGTTGAATATTCTGCAAGTCTTGCAACTGCAAATTTGTCCAAATGTGGAAGTTCATCATCTTCACAATATCCATGTACAAATCTTGCTAAATCTTGTAGATTTTTTTCATTTAATGGAGCATCATCTTCAAATTCTACTTTTATTTTAAATAATTTTCTAAAGTCATTATCTACTGAAAGTAATGTTTGATAAACATTTTCATTTCCAATTATTATAACTTTTAAATCAAGTGGAATTGGCTCTGGTTTTAAAGACACCATTACCATTGAAGATTTTTGGTCCATTGAGTTGTCTATCCCAAGTTCTTTATTTCTAAGAACTTTTTTTAGGTTATCATAAACTGCTGGATTTGTAAGTAAATCGTTTGATTGGAATATGATATATCCACCATTTGCCTCATGTAAAAGTCCTGGTCTTATCATTGTATAATCTGTTTTTAATACACCATAATAATTTTCATACTCTAGCCTTCCAAAAATATTGCTAAATGAATAGTTACTATCCATTATTACAGGCGCACCCTCTGTATGGCTATTGTCAATAAATAAATTTACTCTATAGTTGTCCCAAGGCTTTGTTTCTATAACTCTTGGTCCTGCTTGTTCTTGAGGCTTTTTATCTTCGCCAATAAATTTTGAAATGTTTTTAAGTATATCTTTTTTTACACCCTCTAAAAATTTATTTATTTTTTTATTTCTTTTAAATTTAGATTTTACATATGTTATATGTCCTTCAACAGATAATGAGGCTATACTTGATTGCCATTCATTTACCTTTTTCTCTGACTCTTGTTCTATTTCTTTTATTTTACCTATAACTTGGATTATTTGCTCCTGAACTATGGTCGACTTGCTTTCATATTCTTGCTTTAATTTATCATCTAATTTATCAAAATCTTCTTCTTTTATAACTTTGCCATCTAACATTGGCATCATATATATACCAGTATCAGATGCCTTAACTTGAAACCCATATTTTGCAGATTGTGTGTTTAAGTCTTCTAATAATTTATTTCTTTTATCTTGATATTTTTGAACAATTACATTTTTTTGTTTTTCAAAATCATTATTATTAAAAGTACTTTTTAGTTCTATTTTTATATCTTTTATGAACTTATCCATGCAGTCTTTAAATTCTTGACCTTGTCCTGCTGGAAAACCTATTGCAACTGGTTCATTTGGATTTTCAAAATTATACACATAGCACCAATCTTGTGGTACTTTTTTATTTTTACTTATCTTGTTCAAATAATTTTTGGTGTACATAGTTTTGCCTACACCTGATGGCCCTTCTAAATAAAGATTATATCCATTTACGTCCACATTTAGCCCAAATTTTAATGATGATATGCCCCTTTCTTGTCCTATGCCATCATAATTTCTTTCTAATTCTTCTGTTGTAACAAAGTTAAATACATCTGGATTACATTTGTATTTTAATTTTTTCCATGATACTTCATTTGTATTTTTCATTTTGATTTTCTTTCCTTTCTAAGATCTTTTGTTTTTAGTATGTGCAAATTTTTAAACAAAATACGTCATCAAAATAGCATTTCCACCATCTTTATAATATTTGTTTCTCTTTCCCACCACTTGAAATCCATATGTTTTATATAATTTGATTGCTGGCAAATTGTTTTCATTGACTTCAAGATTTATTTTTTCCATTTCGTGATTATGAGCATATCTTAAAATATAACTTAACATATTTGAAGCAAATCCCTGATTACGCTTGTCTACTTTTGTTACTATATTCATAATTTCCATTTCTTCAAATATTGTTCTAAATCCTGCAAAGCCATATATTTCTTCATTCTGCTTTATTACAATATATTTTGAATCATTGTAATCATCTTGTAGAACGTCATATTCCCATATATTTGGAAACATTGAATAGTTTAATTTAATGTTTTCTAAGTCTGTATAGCTCATTTCTAAAATTGATATATCATCTGACTTACCTTCTTTTTGTCTCTGTGCTTGTGGCTTTCTTAAATACATTGGTGTTAGAGAATTTGAATTACCATATATTCCATTTGCATATCTATTTAATCCTGCTAAAGCTACTCCAATAGCGGGTGGTCCTACATTTGTTAAATACTCATGTTTGTTTACATCTTCACTATTTGCCTTTTCTATGGATACTCTTGATAAATATAATTGCTCAATTCTTGCAAGGTCTGCATTTACTATATCCCCCAAAAAATAGATAGGTAATTTTAAATTATCTATGTATGTAATTGCTTCTGATATTTGCATTGCTTCTGGGTTTTTATATATAGAAAATTGACCTTTTTTCATTTTATAAATTGCAAAATATACATTATCATTTCTTGCATCTAATATTGAAACATATTCTCCATCACCTTTTTGTGATACTCCCAAATAAGCCATAGCTTCTAATGAGTTAACTCCAACTACGGGAATATTTTTTGCGTCTGCAAATGCTTTTACTGTTGCTATTCCTATTCTTATTCCTGTAAAAGAGCCCGGTCCTACTGAACAGGCAATTAGTCCTATATTATCTAAGCTTAAATTTGTAGTTTTGAATAGCTCATCTATCATTGGCATTAATGTTTCTGAATGCTCTTTTTCGCTAAAATTATGCATTTCTTTTATTATTTTGGTATCTTCCAGTATTGCTACTGAGCATATGCTTGATGATGTGTCAATTGATAGTATTTTCATTGATGTTTTCCTTTCTATTTTATAACTTGTTCTTAATTAAAAATAATATTTATACAAAATATGATAATTATACTTTTTTCGAGTTTTTTTGCTATATAAGTTATATAATAGTAAAAGGAAAAAGTCAATATTTATCTAACAAAATTAGTCTTTACAGGCTTTTCATTTTCTGGATATTCTACTCCATTCTTTTTTGCTACATCAATACATTTTAATAACCATGCCATGTTGTTTCCAAGAGTTCGCATTGTTTGCATTCCTTCTTCATCTTTTCTTACTTCATCAGGATTTGTTCCATGTACTTGGTTCCAATATTGTGATGTAACTATTGGCATATTGCATATTGAAAAATATTTATTAATCTGGTCAAAAGTTGCTGTTGCTCCACCTCTTCTACAACTTACTACACAGCAAGCAGGCTTATTTTTGAATAACTCTCCTCTACCATAAAATACTCTATCCATAAAAGATGTTAAACTTCCTGCACTTGATGCAAAATGCACTGGTGTACCAAATACAAATCCATCAGCTTCTTTTGATTTCTCTATAAAATCATTTACTATGTCGTTTCTAAAACATTTGCCTGTTTTTAAACAAGCATTACATCCTATACAACCCGCAATTGGGTTTACTCCAAGCCAAATAATTTCTGTTTCAATTCCATTTTTTTGTAAAGTTTTAGATACTTCTTCTAAAGCTGTATATGTACAACCTTTTTCGTGTGGTCCACCATTTACTAATAATACTTTCATTAGCTTTTCCTCCTTAATAATAGTTTATTTTAATTATATTAAAGCTTTTTAACAAGTATTATTATATAATATATTTTTTCATAAATCTATTGTTTATGGATTAAAACTAGGAATAATTGAAAATATATTTCCATATTGCTATAATTTTATGTAAATTAATTTAACCTACATAGAAATAATTATTAAAAAGCAAATTCAAAAAAATGACAAATAATCCTATAATAATTGCAACTAAGAAGCAAATAAGAATATCACATTTCATATTTGAATATTGGCAAAAACTCTTTTTCTTTTTATGTACTTTTTTCAAATCTCCACCCCCCATTATACTTTAAGTCTTATAATCAGTTCTATAAAGTAACTCATCCCGAAATATTACAAAGATTTTTTATTATATAATATGTTTTTCTATTTTTTATGTTAATTGTAACTTCATTTATGTAGACTGCATAATATGACTAGTAAGGAGGTTCAATATATGTGTAGATGTAGAATGAATAACTGCATGAATAATAATAATTCTAATATGATAGATGTCAGAATGATTAATAATAATATGCAAGATGATGATGAATGCGAATGTGGATTTGATGAAGAATCTGTTTTCCCTGAGAACTATATGTTTGGTCAAAGCTATGTTCCTATTCAAAGAATGACTACTACTTTTAGACCATGTACAGGATTAAAAATGGGAACTATATTCCCTAAACTTGTAGACCCTTATACAGCTGGTCAAAGTATGGAAGAAGACCAATTTTTAAGATGTTCAAATGAAGTTAAGGAGGGATGCAATAGTGGAATGTAATAATAATAGTACTTGCACCTGCAATTGTACTTGTAAAGATAATAATAATACTCCTACAAGAGAAGAAATGATGAATGATGTAAGAGGTTTTAATTTTGCAATTGTTGAACTAGGCTTATACTTAGATACTCATCCAACTGATAGCAGAGCTTTGGCTTTGCACAGAGAGTATTGCAAATGTTATAAAGAAGCCGTTGAAAAATACCAAAAGAAATTCGGAGCACTTTCAATATTTTATCCATGTAATAAATGGAGATGGCTAGAACAACCTTGGCCTTGGGAAGGAGGTAATTTCTAATGTGGACTTATAATAAAACTCTTCAATATCCAATTAAAATAAAACAGCAAGACCCTCGTTTAGCTAAGTTTATAATTTCTCAATACGGTGGTCCTGATGGAGAGCTTGGAGCTTCTCTAAGATATTTGAGCCAAAGATTTGGTATGCCTGACCAAAACAGTAAGGCTATACTTAATGACGTAGGAACTGAGGAACTTCGGACACCTTGAAATGGTAGGTACTATAGTTCATCAATTAACTAAAGGTATAACTGCTGAAGAAGCAGAAAAGGCAGGACTTGGTGCTTATTATACAGACCATGGATTAGATGTATATCCTCAAGCTGCTGCTGGTTTCCCTTTTGACGCTAATTGCTTAGCTTGTAAGGGTGACCCTATTGCAAACTTACAAGAGGACCTTAGTGCGGAACAAAAAGCTCGCGCTACTTATGAAAAATTAATTAATTTATGTAAAGATAATGCTGATGTTGTAGATGCATTGCGCTTTTTAAGACAAAGAGAAATAGTTCACTTCCAAAGATTTGGTGAAGCTCTACGTGGAGTGCAAGATAAACTTGCAGAAAGAAGATGCTTTACAATGGGAAATTGCAATATGAACAACAATGATAACAATTGTAAATGCTAAAATCTTTTATCAGATTTGCTTAACCAAAATTTGATTTTTTCATTAAAATGTGATATAATATATATGTGTGGTTGTCAAATATTCCAAACACCATACATATATATTTTATTTTTGAAAGGAATTTAATAAGATGAATTTCGAAGAAAAATTTAATAAAGATTTAGCTAATATTAAAAACGATTTGGCAATTGAAAATATTTATATAAATGATGATGATATTTCTATGTTAAGAAAATATTCTAACAATGAAATGTCTTTAGGCGATGCTATTACAAGCATAATAAAAGCAGAATTAAATTAATTTTCTGCTTTTATTTCTTTTATACTTCAATAAATTTGCATTTGTGAAATGCAAATATTTTTATTACAAAAGAAAGGTTGGTCTTTTACTTATGACAGAACTATATGAAGCAGTTAATTCAATATATTGTTATCCAAATAGCAATACTTTAGTAAATAAATTAGATATTCATGATAATAAAAAATTAGCAACAGTTGAGAAAAAGTTGGTCCTTCTAAAACTTTATACTCTTATGCAAAATAAGAATATAGGTAATTTTGATATTCATCATTTTTTATCAATACATAAATTTCTATTTGAGGATATATACCCTTTTGCTGGTAAAATAAGGTCTGAAGATATTGCAAAAGATTCGTTTCGTTTTGCAAAATGGGAATACATTGAAGAACAATTGAGATTTTTACTTGATAAACTTTCAAAAGATAATTTTAAAAATTTATCTAAGGATGAAATGGCTAAAAAGCTTGCATATTACATGTCTGAACTAAATGTTCTACATCCTTTTAGAGAAGGTAATGGTAGAACTATTAGAGAGTTCATTAGAGAGCTTGCATATGTAAATGGCTATTCATTTGATGTTAAAAATATTAATCCAAAAGAAATGCTTTCAGCATGCATTGAATCGGTTGTTAACACTTCTTACTTAGAAAGCATTTTATTAAAATGTTTAGAAGCAAAAAAATAGACTACTAGGTAGCCTATTTTTTTATTTTACTTTTCTTAATTTTTATAGTTTTGTTATTTATTTCATTTTTAGCTTTTATACTCTTTTTTCTTGCTTTTCTATTAATCCCCCTATGACATCTTCTTTTAAATTTTCTTCCCATTTTCTTTTTTATAAATTTATTGAACTCTACTTCATTACCTTTAGTAAAAGAATCTTTACTCATAACAAACCCACTATTTTTTGATAACATTATGCAATAAAATTTTCTTGCTTCGTAAATATTTTCTAAATCCTCATATCTTCTTTCTGTAGTTCCCTCTTCATTTTTTATGATTACTCTTTCGTCATTAAAATAATAACTGTTTAAAAAGGTAGATATGTCTGTCTTGTATATTTTCTTACTTTCTTTCTTATCATATTTTTGATATTTAAAAGAATATATTAGTAAATAAATTCCTAATAAAATTAGTGATACATTAATTACAATGTTACAAAGTAGACCAAAAAAATAATCGTCTCCTTTTAATAAATAATTTATTCCTGTACCAATTAAAATAGCTCCGCAAAATAAAAGTGTATAAAAATCTGATCTTTTTATTTTTCTTTTATGAAATTTATAAAAGCTGTTTATTATTTTTTCACTTTGTTGGGTTTTATTTATAAACAATGCGTCATTTTCAATTTCTTTTATTATTCTATCTTCATCTAGTTTTGGTATTACATTTTCTTTGCTACCTCGTAATTTTTCTTCTTTAGTAATTCGTTTTTTAGTTTTTGTATTTTCCATAGTATACCCCTTCAAAAATTATTTATAATATATATTCTTACATATTTTGACAAATTTTTCAACAGTTTTTTCGTCTATTTCTGTTTTAAAATGTGTGTTACTATTCACATCTGAATTTAATAGAAGTTTAAGCATAAATAATAAAAGACTCTTTTTATTATGGTTAATAATCAGAGTCTTTTACTATTTAACTTAATGGAATTATATCTTCATAATTCCACCAATTACTTGGCTTTCTTTTTCAAGTGGAAGTATTTTGTTTCCACCAGCTATAACTATTTTATCGCCTTTTTCTAGCATTCCGTTTTTTTCTAATTCAAGTATTCCTTTTTCAACTGTTGTATCAATATCTTTTTGGGCCTCTATATAAATCGGATACGTGTTAGCTGTTAATGCTAATTTATGATATGTTTTTAAATTATCTGTAATAGCAAATACTGGGCAAGCTGGTTTTAATCCTGCTAAAATGTTTGCTGTATCTCCTGTATGTGTATATGCAACTATTGCATTTGCTTCAATATCTTTTGCAGTTACACATGCTGAGTAAGCAGTATTAGCCTTTAGATTATTTTTATCTACTATGCAACCCTTGTTATTAAATCTTTTCCAATAATTAATATGTGCTTCAATTGCTCTTGAAATTTTATTCATTGTTTCAACACATTCAACTGGGTATTTACCCATTGCGCATTCGCCTGAAAGCATTATTGCCCCTGTTAAATCATATACAGCATTTGCAACGTCTGATACTTCTGCTCTTGTTGGTCTTGGGTTTGATGTCATTGATTCAAGCATTTGTGTAGCTGTAATTACTGGTTTTCCAACTTCATTGCATCTCTTAATAATATGCTTTTGAACTATTGGAACTTGTTCCATTGGTATTTCAACACCCATATCCCCACGAGCTACCATTATACCATCAGACAATTCAAGAATTTCTTCTAAATTGTCTATACCTTCTTGGCTCTCTATTTTAGAAATAATTCCAACTTCTTGTCCACCATTATCATCTAATAATTTTCTTATTTGTTTAACATCATCTGCTCTTCTTACAAATGAAGCAAATATATAGTCAAATCCTGCTTTTACACCTTTTGTAATATCATCTATATCTTTTTCACCTAAAGCAGGTAATTCAACAATTGCATCAGGTATGTTCATTGTTTTTCTTGAACCTAATCTACCTGTATTTTGTGCTATACAAACAATATCTTGTCCAATTATTTCTTTTACTTTGAATTCTATTGCACCATCATCAACTAATATTGTTGAACCTGGTTTTACATCTTTATATAGGTTTTTGTAACTTATTGTTGTTTTTGTGTTGTTCCCTATTATATCATCATGAACAAAAGTAAATTCTTGTCCTTCTGTAATTGTAACTTTTTCGTCTCCTGATTCTAGTTTACCTGTTCTTATTTCTGGTCCTTTTGTATCAAGAGCCATTGCTATAGGCAAGTTAAGTTTTTCTCTGCATCTTTTAATTGTTGCAATTTTTTCTGCATTCTCTTCATATCCACCATGTGAAAAGTTAATTCTGCATACATTTAACCCTGCATTCATTAATCTTGTAAGCATTTCTTCGCTTTCACTTGCTGGACCTATTGTACCAATTATTTTTGTTTTTCTGATTACTTCTTTCATTTTATTACTTCCTTTCATTTTTTGTAATGATAATGTTCTGTCAAAGAAGAGACAAAATTAGCATCATCAATATTTTAAGGTTTCCCTATTTTTTAGCGTAACTATTATATCACTATTTTTACCCAAGTTCAACCATTTTATTACATTTTTTGTATGGAATTTTTATTTTATGGTTACAGTTCGGAATTTTTATTAACTAAACTGTAACATTTTATGTTAGTTCCCACTTATCAAATCTGAACAAAAGAATTATGATTATCACTATTTGCACAAAAATTATAAATGGAACCCATCTCTTCATTGTCTTAGAATCTCGTCTATATCCAAACATTTTTGAAGTTATGCTAATGCCTATACCTCCACCAAATAAGGCAATTAAAATGTATATAAAATCAAGAACATCTTCCTTAATCTTTATTTTAAATGTATAGTCTATGTATATCAAAATCATCGGTAAAATATTTATTACTATTAAATAACCTATTATAAAATTTAGCATTTTAAATTCCTTTCTTTATAAGAATTCTCAAATATTTGAGAATTTTAAAAAAATTTAATTCTAAGCAAATAAACTCATCTGATTGCTTTCGCTCATTCCTTTTAAGCAACCTGCATTCGAAAGCATTTCTATACCACTTTTTCCAAGTTTTGCTCTAAGTTTTAGGTCATTTATTGACATAAATTCTCCATCTTTTCTTGCTTCTTCAACGCCTTGTGCTGCAACTGTTCCAAATCCCGGAATACTATTAAGTGGTGGTCTTATTCCTTCATCTTCCATTCTAAACCTGGTTGCACTTGATTCATATAAATCGATTGGTAAGAAGCTTATTCCTCTTTCATACATTTCATTTACTATTTCCAAAGTTTCATACATTGCACTATCTTTTTGAGTAGCATTTTTTCCTAAAAGCTCTATTCTTTTCATTTCATTTTTTACTTTTTCTTTTCCATGGCACATTATATCACTATCAAAAGCATCTGCTCTTATTGAGAAATATGCACAATAGTAAGCTTTAGGAATATGTACTTTAAACCAAGCTATTCTAAATGCATTTGTAACATAGGCTGCTGCATGGGCTTTAGGGAATAGGTATTTTATTTTATTACATGAATCTATATACCATTTTGGAACATTATTTTCTTCCATAGTTGCTTTAAATTTAGCCCATTTTTCTGGTTCTTTTGCAACTTTTCCTTTACGTACAAGCTCCATTATTTTAAATGCCGTATTTGGTTCTAGTCCTTGTTTTATTAAATAAAGCATTATATCATCACGAGTACATATAACTTCACTTAATGTTGCTGTTCCATTGTTTATTAATTCTTGTGCATTTCCTAGCCAAACGTCAGTACCATGAGATAAACCAGAAATTCTAAGTAATTCCTCAAATGTTGTTGGTTTTGTATCTTTAAGCATTCCTCTAACAAATTTTGTTCCTGATTCAGGAATACCATATGTGCCAACTTCTGAATGTATTTGCTCTGGTGTAACTCCTAAGCCTTCAGTTGATGAATATATTGACATTGTAGCTTTATCATCTAGTGGTACTTTTGTTGGGTCAAATCCTGTTAAATCATAAAGCATACGAATAACTGTTGGGTCATCATGACCTAATATATCTAGTTTTAGTAAGTTTTGGTCTATTGAGTGGTAGTCAAAGTGTGTTGTGATTATATCTGATTCTGGGTCATCTGCTGGATGCTGTACTGGTGTAAATTCATATATTTCTCTACCTTTTGGTACAACTATAATTCCACCAGGGTGCTGTCCAGTAGTTCTTTTTATACCTGTACAGCCCTTTGCAACTCTACCAACTTCTGCATTACTTACTGGTATGCCTCTTTCTTCATAGTATTTTTTTACATATCCAAAGGCTGTTTTATCTGCAACTGTACCTACTGTACCAGCTTTAAAAGTAGTTCCTTTCCCAAATATAACTTCTGTATATTTATGTGCTTTTGCCTGATATTCTCCAGAGAAGTTTAAGTCGATATCTGGCTCTTTATCTCCATTAAATCCAAGGAATGTTTCGAAAGGTATGTCCATTCCGTCTTTATCTAATGGATGTCCACATTTAGGACAAATTTTATCTGGTAAGTCAAATCCATTTTTTACGCCATAATCTGTAAAGTCTGAATATTTACATTTTGGGCATCTATAATGTGGTGGAAGTGAGTTTACTTCTGTTATACCGGTCATATTAGCAACAAATGAAGAACCAACAGAACCTCTTGAACCAACTATGTAGCCATCTTCATTAGATTTCCAAACCAGTTTTTGAGCAATTATGTACATAACTGAGAATCCATTTTTTATAATAGAATCTAGTTCTTTATCTAGTCTTGATTGTACTATTTTTGGAAGTGGGTCTCCATATAATTCATGTGCTCTGTCATATGCTATGTTTTTAATAGTTTCCTCACAGCCCGGAATGTGTGGAGGACATTTCTCTGGTGAAATTGGACTTATTCTTTCACACATATCTGAAATTTTATTAGTATTTGTTACAACTACTTCATAAGCTTTTTCTTTTCCTAGATAAGAAAATTCTTCTAGCATTTCTTCAGTTGTTCTTAGGTATAAAGGTGCTTGCATATCTGCATCATCATAACCTTGTCCAGCTTGCAAAATTCTTCTATATATTTCATCTTGTGGGTCCATAAAGTGAACATCACAAGTTGCACAAACTGGTTTATCTAGTTTTTCGCCTAAGTCAACTATTTTTCTAACAATATTTTTTAAGTCTTCATCACTTTGAAGTGTACCATTTCTAACTAAATACTCGTCATTTCCTATTGGTTGAATTTCTAGATAATCATAGTCTCTAGCTATTTGCTCAATATCTTCATCAGATTTTCCATTAAGTATTGCTTGATATAATTCTCCTTGGTCACAGGCAGAACCTAATATTAAACCTTCTGAATATTTTTTAAATAATGATTTTAGTATTAGTGGTCTTTTGTAAAAATAGCTAACATGAGATATTGAAACTAATCTATATAAGTTTCTTAATCCAATATAATCTTTGGCTAGAATAATTGCATGGTAACTCTTAAGCTTTTTGAAATTTGCCTTTCCTTCTTCTTCTTTGTCCATTTCTTCTAATGTTTTTATGCCTTTATCTTTAAGCATTTTTAACATTACATTAAATACTTTTACTGTTGTATCAACATCATCTAAAGCTCTATGTGCAACTTCTACTTTAATTCCTAAATTTTCAGCTATTATTCCTAATTTATACTTTTTGTAATCTGGGAATAAATCTTTTGCTAGTCGAAGTGTATCTAAATATGTATTGTCAAATTTTAATCCCATTCTATCACAATTGTATTTTATAAAGCTTGTGTCAAAATCTGCATTGTGAGCAACTAGTACTGAATCTCCAAAGAATTCCAATACTTTAGGCATTATTTCTTCTATTGTAGGTGCATCTTTGACCATTTCATCTGTAATATGAGTTATTTCTTGAACTCTCATAGGTATTGGCTTTTCCGGATTTACAAATGTTTCAAAACTGTCTATTACTTCTCCATTTCTAACCTTCATGATACCTATTTCAGTAATTTTTTCAGTTCTAAAAGATATACCTGTTGTCTCTAAGTCAAATACGCAATATGTAGTATCATCCAAAGTTTGTCCTTTACTTCTTGTTACTATTGGGTCTTTATCTGGTACTAAGTAAGCTTCAACACCATATATAACTTTTATATCTTTATTATCATATCCTAGCATTTTATGAGCATCTGGGAAAGATTGAACAACACCGTGGTCTGTTATTGCAATTGATTTCATTCCCCATTTCATAGCTCTTTTTATCAAATCTTTAACCGGTGTTACAGCGTCCATTTGACTCATTTGAGTATGCATATGAAGTTCAACTCTTTTTACCTCAGCATTATCCATTCTTTGAGTCTTTTTTAGTGGCTCGCCTTCGATTACAGTATTTGCAATAATTGTAATTTCTTTAGCAAAATTATCAAAAGCTGCTCTTCCTCCTAGTCGTACGCCGTTTCCTACTTTTAATTTTGATGACACACGTTTTTTCTTTTCTGGAAGAACAAATATCTTACAAGTTATTGTGCTTGTACCATCATATACATCAAATGAAAATAGGAATTTTCCTGATTTTTTAAGCTCTGTTGGGTCTGGCACATTTACTATTTCTCCTGCTATTTGTACATCAGATGTATCAACTGAAATATCTTCAACTTTCATTAATGGCTCTTTTATATTTCCGTTTCTACCATAAATTAATGGTGAATCCTCTTCTTCTTCTGGCTGTGGAGCTGGCTCACCTTGTGGTGGAATACCGCCATTATTATTTGCTCCACCATTATTTGCACCTCCATTACTTGAGTTATTGCCAAAACTAGATGAAGACTTGTTATAGCCATTTCCGCCTTTTCCAGCTTGATTATTGTTAGAATTTTTCCTACTTCCACTAGGACTATTCTCATTTCTTCCGCTCCAAGTATTTGAACTACTACCTGAATTAGTAGCATTTTGTGAATTACTTGCTTTTTCACTGTTTTCTGCTTGAAGAATTTTAGTTTCTTCTACATATTTTTTAATTAAATCTTCGTTCTTTTCTTGGAAAAGTTTTTCATATTCATTGCAATTTTCCTCAATGAAATTAACTTTGTAACCTACACCATAAATGTCTTTTATAAAATTAGATATTTTAGTATTCATTCCTTGCTTTTCAAGAATGTCTTTTCCCTTAACTTTAATATGTATATTTAAAGTATTATTTAATGGCTTAAAGATATTTGAAGTTATAGAAGATTTTTGTGTGTCTTGTGATATTTCGTTATTTAATAAATTCTCTTTTTCTGGATTTTCAAGTTCGCTATTTCTTAGGAAAGCTCTTGCCATAGGATTTTTACTTGAAAAATATGAAAGAATATTTGGCCATTCTTTGTAGATTGGTGGATTTTCGTCTTTAGTTTTGTTAATAACCATCTCCTGTCCACTACTTATTTGTTCATCTTCATTTTCAGTAATTTCAGCATCATCTTCCGCTTTATCTTTTAGATGAATTTTCAAATCTACACCTGAAACATTAAAACGCTTAATTGCATATTTTTCAAAATTACTAATTTCATTTATATCTATATAATTATCTGCATTCAAAAAAATTTCAAGTTTATTAGTTTTTCTATGTAAATTAACGTTTTCTATTTCTGCATTAGAAAAAGCAAAACTATTAGAACTATAATCTACAAAAACATTTTTTATCATTTTAACTTCTGTATTTACTTGATTCATTTTTTGCCCCCAAAAATTTTTGTTTTTTCAAATTAGATAAATTTGCCATAGCGCTATATTTTACCTGATTTTGCCCAAAATGTATACAGGCAAATTTATATAATTTGAAAATCACATAATTCGTAGTATGTCATTATACGCCACAAATACCGAAAATACTATTAGTACAAAAAATCCTGCTGATTGAATTTTTAATTCAGTTTCTTGTTTAAGTGGTTTTCTTCTTATTGCTTCTATTATTAGTAATAAAGCTTTTCCTCCATCTAAAGGTACAAATGGTAGTAAATTTGTTATTCCAAGCGAAATGGATACTATTGAAAGTAGGTAAACAAACTGTGCTACGCCTGATGTTTGTGACACCATTTGAGATATACCAACAGGTCCCATCATATCGTTTATTGATACATTTCCGGAGAAAAGCTGAACTATACTATCAAACATTGCATATATAAGATTTCCTGTACTATTCCACGCGTACGATAGTGAACTAATAAAATTTGTTTCATATACTATCATATATTGGACAAAAATTAAAATCATATATGCAATAAGTCCAAATATAATATTAACAGTTGCACCGGCTACAACTATAGCAAATCTTTTTGGTATGCTCGCTTTACTAAAAGAGCCTTCTTTGTCAGAATGCTCTTCTTCTCCTTCCATATTACAAAATCCCCCACAAGGTATTAGCCTAAGTTCATATTTTGTTTCTTTTCCTTGCTTTGACCATATTTTAGGTCCAAATCCAACAGAAAATTCATTAACTCTAACCTTGCAAAGTTTTGCAACTATAAAATGTCCACCTTCATGGATAATAATTAAAAAACCTAATAAAAATATAATTTTTATTGCAGTTATAATAAAACCCAAAATTGTCCTCCAAATTCATAATTTGCCATTTATGACTTATTTGTTATATTATAAAATTTATATTACTAATTTCATAAAAAATTACATTCCTTTCCAAGGCACACATAGCTATGAATGTAATTTCTTTCAAACTATACTTTTGGTATTACAATATACTAAAAAGTATATATGCAAATGGAAGTACAAATATGATGCTATCTATTCTATCAAGCATTCCTCCATGTCCTGGAATAAGCTCACTAAAATCTTTTATTTCACAGTATCTCTTTATGCTTGACGCGGCTAAATCACCTATTTGACCAACAATACTTAGTACTGCCATAATACACCCTATTAATAAATAATTTATTCCTACACCCCATATAGTATTACACAAAATAGCAAAAAGTATACCAAGTAATATTGCTCCAACTACTCCAGCGACAGCTCCTTCGACTGTTTTATTAGGGCTAACAGCTGTTAATTTATGTTTTCCAAAGTGTCTTCCTATAAAGTAAGCAAATATATCACTTCCCCAAGAAGCAATTAAAACAAACCATATTAATATTTTTCCATTTAAACCATGGTCTAATTCCATATCTCTAACCAAAGATAAATATATTAGCATTAAAGGTATATAGAAAATACCCAGCATGGTTACAGCAATATCTGTTACTGTCTTTTTTCCTTTAGACAAAACCAATTCTGCAAATAAAACTACTAACGAAACTGGTATAATTGCGATTAGAATACTTGTAAGTAATTTTTCATCTACAAAATGTGTAAAAGCAATTAAAACGCAATAAATATACCCCAAATACTGTGATGGATTAGCCTTATTCGTAGCTTTGAAACAGTGAAAGTACTCATACATACTTATACAAGCTATAATCGCTGTAAAAATATCCATAATTATTGTATTTGAAAATATAAGTATAATTGCAAGAACTGGAAGTGCAATTACTCCTGTTATAGTCCTCTTAATTGTCTTAGCCCTTTTTTCTTTTTCCATTTTTAAAATTTCCTTCCGATTTTATTGGATACAATTTTCCTATTACATTTTACATAGTTTAAAATGCAATATATACTAATATTTATAAAATTTTTTTATAATATTACTTGCCAACTCTTCTGTGTCTTTTTGAAAATTCTTCTATTGCATTATCTATATCATCTGTTGTAAAATCAGGCCAATATTTATCTAAAAACATAAACTCCGAATATGTTATTTGCCAAGGTAGAAAGTTACTTGTTCTTAACTCTCCACTTGTGCGAATAAGTAAATCTGGGTCAGGCAAGCCTGCTGTATACAAATTATTTGAAATAGTATCTTCTGTAATATCTTCTATATTTAGCTTGCCATCTTTAACCTGCTGTGCAATCTTTTGAGTTGCTTTAACAATTTCATCTCTGCCACCATAGTTAAAAGCAATATTAAATTTAAGACCAGTATTATTTTTTGTCTTCTCTTCCATTTGAATCATTTTTGTTTTAATTTCTTCTGGCATATTTTTTTCTCTATCACCAATAACTCTTAATTTAATATTTTCTAGGTCTGCTGTTTTCAAGAATTTGTCTAAATACATATTAAGAAGTAGTAAAATTGCTCCTACCTCTTCTTTTGTTCTTTTCCAGTTTTCAGTTGAAAAAGCATATACAGTCAAAGCTTCTATTCCAATTTTATTACAATATTTTGCAACAGTTTCTAATACTTCTGCACCTTTTTTATGTCCAAAACTACCATCTAATTTATGTTCTTTTGCCCATCTTCTATTGCCATCCATAATTATGGCTATGTGTCTAGGCATGATTTTTTCATTCATAATTTTATTTCCTTTAATATTTCAATTTTCAAAATCACTTTTACTGGCTTTTGCCAATAAAAATATCTTACTGCAATTAAAAACTATTATACTGACATTATTTCTTTTTCTTTTTTATCAGCTATTTCATCAATTTTAGCAACATATTTATCTGTTTCTTTTTGAATTTTATCTTCTAAAGATTTTTCTTCATCTTCTGAAATTTCTTTATTTTTTAATTTAGCTTTAGCTTCATCCATTTCATCTCGTCTAACATTTCTAACAGCAACTTTTGCTTCTTCTGCTGTTTTCTTAACATCTTTAACTATTTCTTTTCTTCTTTCTTCTGTAAGCTCTGGAAAAGAAAGTCTAATTACCCCTCCATCATTCATAGGATGAATTCCTATATCTGCCTTTTCTATAGCTTTTTCTATTTGTGATAAAATGGTTCTATCCCATGGTTGAATAACTATAAGTCTTGCCTCTGGAACTGAAACACTTGCTACTTGATTGATTGGTGTTGGTACACCATAATATTCTACTGATACTCTATTAAGTATAGCTGGATTTGCTCTTCCAGCTCTAACCTCTGAATAATTTGTTTCCAAATTATCTATAACTTTTTCCATTCTTTCTTGCATATTTTCTAAACTCATATAATCCTCCTAAAATTTTATTTTTGCTTAAAGCTCTAGAACATATATTGAAACATTAATCTACAATACTTCCTATTTTCTCACCTTTTACGGCTCTTATAATATTTTCTGGGTCACTCATTGCAAATACTACAAGTGGTATATTATTATCTTTGCAAAGTGAAATTGCTGTTGAATCCATTACCTTTAAGTCTTTTTCTAGAATTTCCTGATAAGAAACATGATCTAGCTTTTTAGCTGATTTATCTAATTTTGGATCTGCTGTGTAAACTCCATCAATAGTTTTTGCAACTAATATTGCATCAACGTCCATTTCTGCTGCTCTTAATGCTGCAGTAGTATCTGTCGAGAAAAATGGATGTCCTGTGCCACAAGCAAAAATAACTATTCTATCTTTATCTAAATGTCTTTCTGCCCTTCTTTGGATAAAAGGTTCTGCTATTTGTCTCATCTCTATTGCTGTTTGAAGTCTTGCCTGCATTCCTCTTTTTTCAATTGCATCTTGAAGAGCTAGTCCATTCATAACTGTTGCAAGCATTCCCATATAGTCTGCTGTGGTTTTTACCATACCTTCGCCATATTTGCCTCTCCAGAAGTTTCCTCCACCAACTACTATAGATATTTTTACTCCCATATCGTGAACCTTTTTTATAGCATCACATATGCCGTCCATAGTATTTTTGTCAATGCCAACTTTTGCATCTCCTGCTAGTGCTTCTCCACTTAATTTTAATAATATTTTTTTGTACTTAACTTGTTCCAAAGTCACATCTCCTTTGCTGTGCTTTTTTAGTTTCTAATGTTTATGAAACTGCAAAGCACTTATGTAAATTTATTTGCTTTATTTCAAGCTGTATTCTATCATAGAAAGCAAAAAACTTAAATAGGTTTGGAGAAAAAAGTTGAGAAAAAAATTTGAAAAAGGTTACTATTCACAGTTACCAGCTCAAAAAGTATGTAATATTGGTGTAACCAAAAC
>CAKNIU010000001.1 GCA_930980675.1 uncultured Clostridium sp. | reverse complement strand
AATCGAACCACTGACACAGGGATTTTCAGTCCCTTGCTCTACCGACTGAGCTATCAAGGCTTATTAATTATTGCTTCATCGAGGCATACTTATATATAAAAAAATGGCGACCCGGAACGGGCTCGAACCGTCGACCTCTAGCGTGACAGGCTAGCGTTCTAACCAACTGAACTACCGGGCCATATAAAAAGGTGGTGGTCGCTATAGGGCTCGAACCTATGACCCTCTGCTTGTAAGGCAGATGCTCTCCCAGCTGAGCTAAGCGACCTTGTCTTTCGACTTTCTTAGTATACTAAATTTTTTTATAAATGTCAACAGTTTTCCAAAAATTATTTTATTTTTTTTTAGTAAATTTTAGCATAGTAAAAACATCAATTTTACTATGCTAATTTTTTACCTACTTACTGAATAAAACTCATTTACATTAATTCTTCTATTGCTCTTTTTAGTTGTATATCATTATCTAAATCAAGTATTCCTGTAAACAAATAATCATCTACTTTTATATCCGGCTCTATACCTATTTTATTTATTTCATTGTGATTTGGTGTAAAATATTCATTTGTAGTTATTTTTATTCCACTTCCATCTGTTAGTGGATATAATGTTTGAATAACACCTTTTCCATATGTTGTATTACCTATTAAAGTAGCATTTTCCACGTTTTCTTTAAGAATACCAGCTAATATTTCAGATGCACTTGCAGAATATTCATTAACAAGCAGCATTATTGGCATAGTAATAGTTTTGCTTTTTTCTGATTTTATTACTTCTTCATTTCCATTTTTATCAGATTCTATTAATAATATTTGACCTTTTTCAGTCATCATTTCAGCAATATCTAGTGCCTCATCTACTATACCACCACCATTATTTCTTATATCTATAATAAGTGATGTAATTCCTTGGTTAGCTAAATCATTGTATGCAGTTTCAAATTGAGCTGAAACATCCCCTTCAAAGCTTGATATATTAATATATCCAATATTATTCTCTAGTTTTTGGAAAGTAATATGTTTTACCTCTACAGTTTTTCTTTCTATTTCAAAACTTAATTCTTCACCATTTCTTAATATCCCTATACTAACTTTTGTACCCTCTTTGCCTTTAATACTATTAGTTATAGTATCATAATCATCTCCATTACACTCTACTCCATCTACACTTGTAATTATGTCACCCGTTTTTAACCCAGCCTCTTCTGCTGGTGAGTCTGGTATTGTTCCATATACTAATATTTGATTATTTTCTGCGTCTTTTGTAATATATACCCCTATTCCTACAAATTCTCCTTCTATATCCTCAGTATAACTAGACATTTCACTTTCAGGTAGATATTCTGTATATACATCATTTAATCCAGATACATAACCTTTTATGGCACCTTCTATTAAATCATTTTCATTTATTTCACCTATGTATTCTTCATTTATTTTATTTCTTATAATAGATAATTTTGCAGACAAACTGCTTGATTTTGCAGCATTTCCTATTGCAGACTCTGTAGAAATATTTGTGGCACTACCAAAAATCCATACAGTTGTAATTATAAATGTAACAATTGCAGTTGCTATTATTGTCATTATTGTTTTATATATTGAATTGTCTTGTTTTCTTTTCTTTGTATTCATAAAACTCCTTTCTATATTTAGAATTTAATTTAAAAAATATTTAATTTCCTATCAGTTAAATATATCCATAATTAGTTTGCGGATAAATATTTCTTTGGATCAACATGTGTACCATTTTCTCTTACTTCAAAATGAACATGAGGTCCAGTTGAATTACCAGTTGAGCCCATTTCCATTATAACATCTCCTTGCTTAACTGTTTCACCAACACTTTTTAATAACTTGTCTCCATGTGCATATAATGTAACTATTTTTACTCCATCAACACTTAATCCATGGTCAATCATTACCATATTTCCATACCCGCCAGTATTAAATTGTGAATATATTATAATCCCATCAGCTGCTGCATATACTGGGTCTCCTGTAGACCCTCCTATATCTATTCCATCGTGATTTTTAATTACACCTTGTATTGGATGAAGTCTTGAACCATAAGGAGATGTTATATATGAACTTTCTAGCGTTGGCCAAATCATAACTCCGCCAGAGTATTTTAGTTCATATGTTGAACCACTTATGGTATATTGTATTAAGTTTTCTAGTTCTTCTTGTTGCTTTTTATATGTTTCTATTTGTGCATTTAATTGTTTTTCACTTTCTGATAAACTGTTTTTTTGATTTTCATACACTGTTCTTGTATTTGTTAGTACTACAGTCTGCTTTTCTGCTTCTATTTTTGCAAGCTTCATTTGGGCTTTAGCCTCTTCTAATTCATTATTAATTTTTTCTAGGTTTGTTTTTGTTTCTTTTAACTCACTAATTGTTTTAGTGTCCATTTCAGCTATTTTTTGTACTGCATAGTATTTTGAAACAAAGTCTATAATATTTCTTGAGTTCATTATCACATCCAAATATTTCGTTTCACCATGTTTATATATTGTTACCAATCTTTTTTTAAAAAGATTTAATTTTTTATCATATTTTTCTTGTACATCAGCAAGTTGTGTCTCTGACTCTGATACTTTTTGTTGCAATTCTTGATACTGGCTATTTACTTGATCTAAAGTATTCTGATACTCTCTTATTTTATCATCCATTTTTTGAAGTTGCACTATAGATGCACTAAGTTCTTCTTGAACATATGTTAATTGTTCTTCAGCCTTTATTAATTCTTCTTCGACTTGTTCTTTTTGTTCATTTAGCGAAAGTGTGTTTACTGTATTTGAGGTTTGATTTGTTACATTATTATAAACATTGTTTTCTCCAGTAGGAATATTATCTTCCGCCTTAACAAAATAAAGGCAAGAAGATAATATAAGAGTAGTTAAAATTAGCATTACTATTGTACTAGCTATCTTATTTTTCATTTATCTTTTTGCCTCCTTAATATTATAAATTAAGTTTAACAAATGTTATGAAACATTTATTTTGCCTAATAATATTCTAGCTATAAATCAAACTTGGATGGTTAGTCCATTGTAATGGATCAACTCTGTATCCTTTACTTCTTCCCCCCACATAAACTTCATAATGTAAGTGTGGACCAGTAGAAACACCAGTATTACCAGATACAGCTATTTGTTGACCAGTAGTAACTACTGTTCCAACAGACACTTTAAATTGTGATAAATGACCAAATGCAGTATAATATCCGCTACCATGATCTATCATTATGTAATTTCCATATCCAGAGACCCATTGTGCTAATATAACTTTACCATTTGCTGGTGCATAAACTGGTACATAACTTACACCAATATCTATTGCCCCATGGTTTGTTGATGCACCTGCCGTAGGTGCTGTTCTATTACCAAATATTGAAGTTATTCTATTGTAACTGTATGATAAAGGCCATTCAAAGCGTCCTCCAGAAAAAGAGCCTTCATATTTTCCAGCATCTTGAGTTGCATCTGCAATTTCTGCCTGAGCTTTTTCAATCTCATCCTCAAATTCTTCAATTTTCTTTTGCAAAGCTTGCTCTTCTGCTGATAAATTGCTTATTGTACTTTGTTTTGCAACTTTTGCAGCTTTTAGCTCTGCATTTTTTGCATCTGTTTCACTTTTTATGCTTTCTACTTGTGATTTATTATTTTCTAATTCTTGTTTTTCATTTTCTATATTCTTCTTTTCTTCTGATACTTCATTTATAAGGTCTGTATCTTTTTCAGCTATTGTTTGAATAGCATTATATTTTGTATACATTTCTATGTAATTACTTGAACCAAGAAGTACATCTAAATAACTTGTACCTCCACCTTTGTACATAGCAACCATTCGTGTTTTTAATAAATCTTCCTTATGTTCTAGCTCTGCTTGCTTGTCGGCTATTTCTTTTTCTTTTTGGCTTATTGATGAATTTAGATCATCCAATTGCCTTTGAAGATTAAAAATTTCTGATTCTATACTAGAAATTTGTGCATTAATGTTATCTAATTCGTTTTCTGCATTTTTCCTTTGTTCAGTAATTTGTTCTTTTTCATTTTGTGCTTGTTCTTTTTGCTCGTTTAATTCACTAATAGATGCTGCTATACAATTATTAGTATATGCCAAAACAAACAATATTATAGCAATAAATGAGATAATTTTTTTGTTCATAAGTTCCTCCAAAATTTTAAAATTTTATTTTGTTATTTTACCTTATATAACTTTTATTAAAAAACTTTTCTTCATGTAATGATTTTAATAATAATTTTTTCTTTTGTTTTAAACTTTTAAGTATTTTCTCATAGATATAACGCTTCCTAATACACCAATTCCTACACCAAGTACTAAGTAAACTGTTAATACTAATGAGAACATGTCCGAAAAGCTTAGTAATCCTAATCCCATTTCTTGGATTAATATAGAATCTCCTATATTTGGCATAATTGCATTATATGCTAGTCCTAAAATTACCAAAGTTATGATTGCAGATATGACTCCTATAATTATACCTTCTACTATAAATGGACCTCTTATAAAATTGTTCGTTGCTCCAACATACTTCATTATCGATATTTCTCTTCTTCTTGCATGTACAGTTAACTTAATTGTATATGCTATAATAAATATTGAAATAATTATTAATAATGCAAGTATAATAATTGTTGTTATTTGTATTCCATTAGCCAAGCTACGTAATCTATTTATTGTAGTATTTTCACTAGCTATTTCATCTACATTATCTAAGTTTAAAATTTCGCTTTGTACTTGTTCATTAAGAGAAAGATCTGTTAATGTTACAAAATACGATGCTGGAAATGGATTTTCTTCGTCCCAACCTTCAAATAGTGTTTCATCTCCAAGTGTTGTTTTCATTGAGTTTAAAGCATCTTCTTTACTTACAAAAGTAACTTTATTTACTCCTTGAATTGATTTTATTTGACTCTCTAACGTTTCAATTTCTTGTTCAGTTGCATCTTCTTCTATAAAAATTTGTATGCCTTGCTCACTTTCTAGTTGTGTTATTACACTATTTACATTTTCACCAATTACAAAAAAGAGTCCAAATATAAACATTGTAGCACACATTATTATTATAGATGCACTTGTCATCTTCTTTTGCTTAAAAGTGCTTTTAAAACCTTCTTTAATTAAATAACTAAATACATTAAACCTCATCATACCCACCTTTTTCGTCTCTTACAATATTTCCTTGGTCAATTCTTATAACCCTCTTATTCATTTTATCTACTATATCTTTAGCGTGAGTCGCTACTACAACTGTTGTTCCTCTTAAATTGATGTCGTTTAGTAATTCCATTATATCCCATGCTGTATTTGGGTCTAAGTTACCTGTAGGCTCATCTGCAATAAGCATTGATGGATTGTTTACAATTGCTCTTGCTAAAGCTACCCTTTGTTGCTCTCCACCTGATAATTCGTTTGGATAAACCTTTGCCTTATTAGCTAGTCCAACAAGTGAAAGCACCATAGGTACTTGTCTTCTAATGTGTTTAGGTGTTGCTTTTACAACATACATTGCAAATGCAACATTTTCATAAACAGTTTTATCTGGAAGTAGTCTAAAGTCTTGGAAAACTATTCCCATACTTCTTCTTAAAAAGGGAACTCTACTAGGTTTTAAAAAAGTGGTATCTTTTCCATTTATAATAATATTACCAGATGTAGGTTCTTCTTCTTTTAAAATAAGTTTAATTATTGTAGATTTTCCTGAACCTGAGCTACCTACCAAAAATGCAAACTCACCCTTATTTATTTTAAAACTAATATTATGGATTGCTTCTGTACCTGTATCATATTTTTTGCTAACATTTCTAAATTCTATCATTTTTTAAAATCCTTTCTTGCTTGTCTTAACGGAATTCTTTTGTTATTCATATATGCTTAGAATGTAAAATAATTTATTTATTTAAGTAAAATTTTGTCGTAAAATAAACCAAATTAATCATAACAATAATTTTGATTATTTTCAATAGATAACAGAAAAAAATTTGTATTATTTTTTAAAAAACTATGCAATTTAGACAATTTTAAATACGTCTAAAAAGCATAGCTTTATCTCTATGTTTACATATTTTTATTTGGTTGAATCTCACAATATATATACAGCCCCAAGGGTTTCAGCGATTTTCATTTGTTTTATTCTCCCTTTTTTAACAAATTTGTCTTTTCAATTTTTAAATTTACATTTTCATTTTACACTTACGCCTATTTTTAGTCAAGTAATATTATATTACATTTTTATTACAATTTATTTTGCATCAACAACTAAAATCTCTTTGCTTGATTTAGTTAAAACCTCTGATTCGAGTTTTCCAACCAAAACAGTATCTTCAATTCTAATACCATATTTTCCAGGCAAATATATTCCTGGTTCATTTGTAACAATCATATTTTCTTTCAAAATGCTTTGGGAATTATGGCTTAATATAGGTAATTCATGAACATTCAAACCAACTCCATGTCCTAAAGCATGCATTAGTGCATAATTATATAAGTAAAAATCATTTTCTACACTTCTTGCAATCATTTTACAACTTACGCCTTCTTTGATATCTTTTTTAGCTCTAAGTTGATTTTTTAATATGTAATTATACAATTTTTGTAATTCGTCACTGACCTCTCCAGCGAATATGGTTCTAGTCATATCTGCACAATAGCCTTTATATTTAGCACCAAAGTCTATAGTAATTGGATCTCCAAAGCGTATGATTTTATCAGATGGGATTGCATGAGGTTTTGACGAATTTTCTCCTGAAGCCACAATAGTTTCAAAAGCCTCTCCATCTGCTCCATTGTCTAAAAAAAACTTATCTATTTCAAATGCCACTTGTCTTTCTGTCATACCTATTTTTATGTAACTTAAAAGATATTGAAAACATTTGTCTGTAATTTCGCAAGCCTTTTTTATATATGCTATTTCTCTTTCATCTTTTATCATTCTCTCTTTTTCAATTATTTGGTCAGTTTCTTCTATATTGCGTATTCTGTATTTTCTTATAATGTTTTCATAATTTGCATATGTAACATAATTTTCTTCAAATCCTACATTTTCGCAATCAATAAAGAAAGTTTGATTGTCTTCATCTGACACATCTTTATTATCATAAATAATGAACTCATCATTTATAGTTAAAAAATTATTAACCTCTTCAATATATCTCGCATCTGTAATAAAAATATTCTCTTTGTCAGTAAATAAAATTGTACCTTCTACTGGAATACCTATGATATATCTTATATTTTCAGGGTTAGAAATTATCAGTCCTTGTATATTTAGCAATTTCATTTTTTCTCTAATACTTCTAATTTTATAATTCATAAGGTACTCCTTTCTTTTGTCAATATTGGCTAATTAACACATTGGCGACAAATCATGTCAAAATATGACATTTTATTTGACATAATTAACCTTGATACATTCCAAGTGTAAACACTTTTAAAAGTGCTAATAGCATAATATTCTCCGGAATAAGCATTACCATAAATGTCGCTATAACTATAAATGGTCCAAATGGTATGTATTCATTTGATTTTTTCTTTTTTGAAACTATTAGAATTATGCTAATAATAGCAGCTAATAAAAATGAAAGTACCGAGATGACAACAATGTTATATGCGCCAAAAATTATTCCTAGTGCTCCCATTAACTTAACATCTCCAAATCCCATTGCTTCTTTTCCCGCAATCAATCCACCTATTAATGTTATGATTAGGAAGATGCCTCCACCAATTGCTAAACCTAATAGTTTATCTAAAAGTGAACTAAAACTAATACTACCTTCAATAAAAGTAAATAATAATCCCACTTCAAATAGTGTTAGTGTAAGTCTATTTGGTATAATTTGTTCTTTGTAGTCAATTGAAAATGCAGAAAGTAAAAGAGGTGTAATTATCAAAAACTTTAATAATTCCAGTTGCCACCCTAACATAAATAATAGCAAAATATAAATAATTGCCGTTAAATACATGAATTTAAAATTTAGCCTAAAATCTTTTATATATATTTTATAAAAATCCTTGTGAAATATAGGCTTATGATCACTTAGTCTTTTTGTTATCCAGTCAAACAACTGTCCAACCGCCAAGCCTAGTAAACCTATGAAAAAGTAATATAATATATGTATGTCATTTATATACATTGAAATTTCCTCCTTAGTAATTATATTTTATTAATAAAAACCTTTTTTAAATTTTAATAAATATTTTTATTTAATTTTATTTTTTGACTTCTAAGAACTCTTTTTTCTAATTTTCTTTTTAAATTATTTATTTTAATTTTTTCCTCACATAAAGGTTCTGTTAATATAGAAAACATTTTCATTCTGTTAGTCCCTAAAACATCAGTAAAAAGTTGGTCCCCAACTTCTGCTATGTTATTGTTATTTTCTACACCTAGTATTTTTTTAGCCTTTTTTAATCCAATTTTTGTTGGTTTTACTGAGAAATGAACATATGGTATATCAAGCATTTTTGCAATTTTTTCTATTTTTTCTCTTTTTAGACTATTTGATGCTATGCAAAACTTAATACCGTTTTGTTTCATTTCTTCAACCCACTCTTTTAAGCCTTCTAAAGGCTCTCTGTCTAAATCAATAAGAGTATTATCTACGTCTAAAATCATAGCTTGTATATTATTCTTTTTAAGTATATCTATTGTTATATCTGTAATTTTATTAACTTGCATGTTTGGTGTTAATAACATAAATGTCTCCTTGCATTTTCTATTTTATTTTGCAATTTAATTTTAACATAGTAGATTATATTTTTCAATCAATTTTTTTATTTAATGAGTTTTCAAAAAAATACCTCACAGAATAATCTCTGTGAAGTATTTTTTTATCTATGCTTTTGTGTAAAATTCCATGCATCTTTACACATTTGCTCTAAATCTTTTTCAGCCTTCCAATCTAAATATTTTTCAGCCTTGCTTGGGTCTGCATAACATTCTGCTATATCTCCAGGTCTTCTTGGTGTTATCTCATATTTTATTTTTTGTCCTGTTGCTTTTTCAAAATTCTTTACTATATCTAGTACAGAATAGCCTTTTCCCGTACCTAAGTTGTATGCCTCAACTCCAGTCATTTTTTCTGCTCTTTTTAGTGCTTTTAAATGCCCTTTTGCTAAATCAACTACATGAATGTAATCCCTTACACCTGTACCATCTGGTGTTGGATAATCATTTCCAAATACATTTAAGTGATCTAATTTTCCAAGTGCTACTTGATTTATGTATGGCATTAAATTATTAGGTATGCCATTTGGATTTTCGCCTATTAAACCACTTGTGTGTGCTCCTATTGGATTAAAATATCTAAGTAAAATTACACTCCACTCATTATCTGAGACATATACATCATTTAATATTTGCTCTATCATTAGCTTAGTTTGTCCATATGGGTTTGTTGCTGACAATGGAAAATCTTCTTTTATAGGTACTTCTTTTGGATCTCCATAAACCGTTGCTGATGAACTAAATATTATTTTCTTTACATTGTGAGCCTTCATAACTTCAAGTAAAACTAGAGTTCCATATATGTTATTATCATAATATTCTATAGGCTTTGCAACTGATTCGCCAACTGCTTTAAGTCCTGCAAAATGTACTACTGCAGTTATGTCCTTGTTTTCTTCAAATACTTGATCTAGCTTGTCTTTGTCTCTTAAGTCTAATTCATAAAATTTGAAATCTTTATTTGTAATAGTTTTTATTGCTTCTAATGCAGATGGCTTACTATTTACAAAGTTATCTACTACTACGACCTTTTTTCCTTCATTTAATAATTCAACTACTGTGTGTGAGCCAATGTATCCAGCTCCTCCTGTAACTAAAATTGACATATTTTACCTCCTATTATTTAATTTAATTATATAAACTGCAATATATACCATAATCCTTCAAAATTTTCCTAACATACATATTAGTTTCATTATAAGGTATATTTTCTATATCACTACCGTCTGCTTTTATAGTACCTTTATCAATCCATCCTTGTACTGTTCCCATACCGGCATTATAAGCAGCAAGGGCTACAGCTTCATTTTTAAATATTGCTATTAAATCTGCAAAATATTTAACCCCTAGTTTTATATTTGTTTCTGGATCAAATAAACTTTCATTCGATACATATTCTAATGATTCATTTGTTGCTATTTCTTTTGCTGTATTATCCATTAATTGCATAAGTCCTGTGGCACCTTTACCTGATACCGCTTCATCATCAAAATTACTTTCTGCTTTTATGATTGAATATATTAGTAATGGGTCTACATTATATTCTTTTGCATACCTTTCTACATATTCTGAATAGTCTTGTCTATAAATTAGTTTTTGTATATTTTTGAAGTTTAATAATATTACTAATAAAACAAATATAATTGTAATAAGTATTAATATTATTTTTCGCACTTCCCAACTCTCCCTTAGTTTATGTTACTCTTTTATTATTAAACAAATGTTGACAAATTCCTTCTAAATTTGATTAATTTCTTTATATTACTTGGATTATATATATAATATTTCAGTAAGTCCACATATCTATTTCAATTCAAACCAAGTCTTTCCTTCAGATAGTTCTACTTTAAGAGGCACATCTAATTTAGCTGCATTTTCCATACTTGATTTTAAAATTTCTTTTGCTTGTTCTTTTTGTTCTTCTTTTACTTCTAAAATAAGCTCATCATGAACTTGCAATACTACTTTTGCATCTAGGTCTTTTATTCCGTCAAACACTTTATTCATTGCTATTTTCATTATATCTGCTGCTGTACCTTGTATTGGTGTGTTCATTGCCACCCTAGTTCCAAACTGTCTAACCACATAATTGTTTGATTTCAATTCTGGCACATATCTTCTTCTTCCAAACAAAGTTTCAACAAATCCTTCTTCTGATGCTTTTTTTACTATTTCCTCCATAAAGATTTTTATACCACTATATTTTTTCAAATAATTATCTATATAATTTTGAGCCTCTTTTCTTCCTATTTTTAATTGTTGTGACAAGCCAAATGCAGTTATGCCATATATTATACCAAAATTTACAGCTTTTGCATTAGACCTTTGCTCTTTTGTTACTTTTGTAATTGGCACTCCAAATACCTTCGATGCTACCTCTCTGTGTATGTCTCCATCATTATTAAATGCTTTTATCATTGCTTCATCTTTTGAAATATGTGCCAAAACTCTTAATTCAATTTGTGAATAATCTGCATCAATATATACATAACCTTCTTTTGCCTTAAAAGATTTTTTTATATTCTTTCCTTCACCTTCATGGCTAGGTAAGTTTTGAAGGTTTGGATCTGTACAGCTTATTCTTCCAGTAGCTGTTATTGTTTGATTAAATACCGCATGTATTCTGCTGTCTTTTGGATTTATAAATATAATTAGTCCATCTACATATGTTGAGCTTAGCTTTATTAATCCTCTATACTCTAATACTTTTTCTACTATTGGATGTTCATTTTTTATACCTTCCAATGTTTCAACAGCTGTACTATATCCCTTTTTATTTTTCTTTGGTTCAGTAAGTTTCAATTTTTCAAATAGTATTTTTCCTAGTTGTTGTGTTGAATTTATATTAAATTCTTCTCCTGCATATTCATAAATTTCTTTTTTTACTTTTTCTAATCTTTCTTTTAGTTCTTTCCCAATTTTTTCAATTTCAAGCTTTTCTACAAACATTCCATTAAATTGCATGTCACCAAGGACTCTAACTAATGGCATTTCTATTTCTTCAAATAGTTTTATACTTCCGTCTTCTTTCATTTTTTGCATTGTAATAGCATATAGACTGTTTAAGGCATATACATATGCTCCAACTTCTTCTTTATTTGATATATCTTTTACTTGTTCAAACATATTAAGTTGCATATCTTCTTTTTTAGGTATTAAATCATCTAAAACTATGTCCAAATATTGTGAAGCTATGTCTTTTATATTATGCTTTGTGTTTGTAGGATTTAATATATATGCTGCAACATCTGCATCATATTTTATACCTTTCATATTTATTCCATATTCTTTAAGCAAAACATAGTCTTCTTTTATATTGTAACTTATTTTGCCAATATCAGCATCTTCCATTAAACTTTTAAGCTTTAAAACGTCTTCTTTGCCCTTTAATTTAGTATATATTATATTTCCATTTTTTCCGTATATACCTATACCTAATATGTCCTTATTTATAATTCTTGATTCATCATTTGATGAAGTCGTTTCAAAATAGAAAATCAAAGTTTTGTCAACTTCTTTGACTAACTCATCAATATTTTTTTCTATTACATTTATTTTTATAGCTTCTTTTTTTACTTTTATTTCTTTATCCAGTCCAAATCTTTCAATAAATCTATTAAAGTTAAGTCTTTTGAATATATCTACGACCTTTTCTCTGTTCCACTCCACTATTTTTACATCTTCTAAATCTTCTTTTATTGGAGCATTTGTATTTATTGTTCCTAGTTCTTTTGAAAGTTCTGCTAAATCTTGATTTTTTATTAATGTATCTTTAAGTTTTGATGTTAAATCCACTGTTCCATCTTCTAATGCTTTGTATAAATTAGCAATTGTTTTAAATTGTTTTATTAAACTTGTACCAGTTTTTGGTCCAACATTTGGTACTCCAGGAATTTCATCTGATGAGTCTCCCATAAGGGCTTTTACTTCAATTAAATCTACTGGTTCTAATCCATATTCTTCTTCTACTTTTGCTTTTGTGTAAATTTCCGTTTCTGTTTTGCCCATTTTGGTTCTAGGAATTCTTACAGTAATATGGTCTTCTATTAATTGAAATATGTCTCTATCCCCAGAAAGTATATATACATCTTTATCTTCTCTTGCAAATTTTTTAGCAAATGTTCCCAGTATGTCATCTCCTTCGTAATCTGCCATTTCTACAATTTTTATATTCATTGCATTTAAAACTTCTTTTATAACAGGCATTTGTTCGGCAAGCTCTTCTGGCATGGCATGTCTATGCTTTTTGTATCCTTCATACATCTTTTTTCTGGTATTTGCTGCAGTTTTTGAATCAAACGCAATTAGCATATATGAAGGCTTAACCTCTTCCATATTTTTAAACATTATAGACAAAAATCCATATATTGCATTTGTATAATGCCCATCTTTTGTAGTTAGCATTTTATTTCCCATTATTCCATAAAATGCTCTGTTCATTATACTATTTCCATCAATTAATAAAACTTTTTCCATAAAAATTACTTCCCTTTCTAAATGTAAATACATTTTTATTATAAAGAAAATAAGTTTTAATTAGAAGGTCTTTCTAATAATATCCCAACATTATTTTCGTAAATGTGTATATATGTTTCCATTTCATTGTTTTCTAAATACATTTTTTCCGGTTGATTTTTAAGCACAATTAAGTATTTAGCCCTTTTAATAGAGTCTTTTAAATATATATAGGCAAAATTTATTTTGGGTTGTCCACTGCTTTTTTGAGTCATCACATTTTCTATAAATTGATTTGATAATGGATACATCCAAGCTTGTGCTCTAGAATTTGCAAGTAATACCACATCATCATCTGCCTCAATTTGATTCAATGACTTTTTTATAAAATCTATTTCTTCATTTGTTAAAGCAATATCCGAATATTCTGTAATAATATCTTTATTTGCGCCAAAAATATCCATAACTGTAAATATATTTTCTCTTGTACTAATTGATTCATTAATAATCTTAGTTGGTACAAAAATCAAATACTCAATTAAAATTCCTATGTAAATAATTACTATAAGTATTGGTGCTAATTTATGTTTTTCAAAGATATACATTAAAGCTCTAAAATTTAGTATAAACATTATTATCCAAAGTGTAAAATAATTTTTGGATAAATAATAATAAGAAACTTTGTCAAAAAATCGACCAATTAATAATATAACTATATATAGCACATTAAATAAAAATAGCAAAGAAATAAATTTATTTTCCTTAAACTTTTTTACTACTATATATATAGCGAGTGGTAGTAATAATATAAAGTTAGAATATAGATTAGTATAAATATATCCATATGCATTAAAACCACTATTTATAATATTTTGTGATACATCCAATATATGTTCTTTAGCTATACTTTTTTTGATAAATATTTGATAAATTTCTGGTGCCAAATGATATATATATCCTAATATAAACGGTATTAATAGTGTAACTGTTAATATTAATATATTATTTTTAGTAAATAGCTTTTTATCTTTTTTGTATGAGTATATGCATAAGTAAATCCATTCTGCTGGATATACAAATGGAACAAACATAAAATAAGCACAAAATAATCCAAAATTAAGTAAAAATAAGATTAGAATAAAGTATGACTGCTTTAAATTTTGCTTTACAAACATATACATACTTTCTATAATCCCAATAAATATAACTAATGACAGTGACATGTATTCGAATCCAAAAAGTAAGCTGTTTAGTGGATAACCTAATATGCAAATTGTGCTGACTATCATTGCTAATATTTTTGATTTATCATCTTTGGCAAAATGACATAATAAAAAATATAATGTATATCCTGTCAAAAATAGTATAAATATTCCAAAGCATATAAATATAATATAATTATCAGCATAATTTATTTTTCCTTTAAAGCATCTCATAAGTAGCCCTGAATTTACATATGAAGCAAATTTTCTAACTCTAAAGTTGCCATAAACTTTATCTGTTGATGTAGACAACAATTTTTCTTCATCCATGAATTTTAATGATGTTAAATAATGACATGATGGATCAGAAGAATCATATCTAATATTAAAAGGAATTCCAAAATATAATACTGATACTATTAAAGTTGCTAATAATATTACTATTATTCCTAATATATCTATTTTATTTAATTTATACTTCTGTATAACTTTTTTACCTCTTTTTTTATCAATTATCATTAATATAGCTAAAGCAAATATAAATATAGTGTTTATGATAATAATTGAAGTAAAACTACAAGGTATTCCAAAAAATGATAATACATAGCATTCAAATGCATTTAAGCACATGATAAGTACAATACTAACGCCAATCGATGTAAATATATTTAATTCCTTCTCTGTTTTACTTTTTATTAAAAATAGTATTTGCATTATTACAATACTTAGTATATATATTATTCCATCTATTTTCATAATTTTCCCCTTTAGTTCATTTGTTACTTCTAATTTAATTCTTCTTCATATTTTATTCCTAAATGCTTATATGCTTCTGGCAAAGCAATTCTTCCTCTTGGAGTTCTAGATATATACCCTATTTGTATTAGGTATGGTTCATATACATCCTCAATTGTTGTAACCTCTTCACCTAATGTTGTTGCCAGTGTTTCTATCCCCACAGGCTTTCCTTTGTACTTTTCTATCATAGTAGTTAAAAGCCTTCTATCTATTGAATCTAAACCTATATCATCAATATCTAATTTATTTAAAGCAATTTTAGCTATATCAAGTGTTATAGTTCCATTTCCTAAAACTGATGCATAATCTCTTACTCTTTTTAATAATCTATTTGCAATTCTCGGTGTTCCTCTTGAACGTTTTGCTATTTCTACTGCTGCATTATTTTCTATTGCTATATCTAATATGTTTGCAGACCTTTTTACTATTGTAGTAAGCTCGTCCGCATTATATAATTCTAATCTTTCTACAATACCAAATCTATCTCTTAGTGGTGTTGTTAAAGCTCCCGCCCTTGTTGTTGCACCAATTAAAGTAAACTTAGGTAAGTCTAATCTTATGGACCTTGCACTTGGTCCTTTCCCTATAATTATGTCAAGTGTAAAATCTTCTAAAGCAGGATAAAGTATCTCTTCAACACTCTTATTCAATCTATGTATTTCATCTATAAAAAGTACATCAAATTCGGATAAATTTGTTAGTAATGCTGCTAAATCTCCTGGCTTTTCTATTGCAGGACCTGATGTAATTTTTAAATTCGAATTCATTTCATGTGAAATTATATTTGCTAATGTAGTTTTTCCAAGACCTGGTGGACCATATAATAACACATGGTCTAATGGTTCTTCTCTTTTTTTAGCAGCTTCTATGTATATTTTCATATTTTCTTTTACTTTAGTCTGTCCTATATATTCACTCAAAGTTTTGGGTCTAAGCACATTTTCTTGTTGTGATTCCATTTCATCTACAACATTAGGACTAATTAAGTTTTCATCATCCATAGCAAAAATCCTTTCTAAAATTTAAAAAGTATTTTTTTATTCAATATATGTTTATTTGCCTTTATTTTTAGAATGTTTTTCTTTTATACTTTTGATTTCTTCATTTTTAAAATTAACTAACTCCTTATACCCAATAGCTATAATGGCAATTACCATTAGAGCAAATGATAATGCTTTCCATATGCCATCATCAATTAATATTACTGCAAACATCCCAAGTGTAGCACTTGCACCATAAAGTATGGTTACAGCTTGTTTTTGTGTAAATCCTCTTTTCATTAATCTATGATGCAAATGTCCTTTATCTGCTTGAAAAACAGCTTTTAAAGATTTACCTTTTACAATTCTTCTTACTATAGCAAATAGTGTATCAAATATAGGTAATGCTAACACTAAAACTGGAGCTATTAAAACGACTAGTGTTACTGTTTTTGCTACTCCAAGTATAGATATTGTTGCTAAACTAAATCCCAAAAATTGTGCTCCAACATCTCCTATAAATGTCTTTGCCGGATTTAAATTAAATGGTAAAAATCCTCCAATTGCTCCTGCTAATGCAGTTATTAATATTATAGATATAATAGGTGAATCATTTGTTGCAAAAATAATTAATAGACTTATACAAGAAATCAAAGATACACCAGAAGATAATCCATCTAATCCATCTATTAGATTTATTGCATTAGTTATGCCTACAATCCAACCAATTGTTAGTATAAAACTTAATACTGGATGAATTGCAATTTCGTTTATTGTATCTATTCTTATACCAAATGCATAAATAATTATAGCTGACAATACTTGTCCAATTAGCTTTTGCCAAGGTTTTAAAGTTTTAAGATCATCTATATATGCAAAAATACTTAAAACTATTATACCAAGTAGAAGTCCAACAAGTTTCATCCTATAATTATCTTGTCCATCTAATTGTAAATTACCTTCAATTGCCATAGTTATGACTAAGTAAATTGCTGATACCAAAAATCCAGCTATTACAGCTATTCCACCTATTCTTGGTATTGGTCTTTTATTTACTCTTCTATCAGATGGATAATCTATAGCTCCCACTTTTTTTGCCAACTTTATTGTATACGGTACCATAACAAATGATGTTATAAACGCTAGTAAAAATGCTATTGCAATATCTCCCCACATGGCTTACCTCCTATTAAGTTTACTTTATATATTTTTATATTTTATCCTTTGTTTTTTTGTTAAATTTATTTTTTGTTTTATTTACTTTAGTTCCAATCCATTGTATATTTTCTTTGATGCCTATACTTGCAATAGGTATTAGCATAACCACATATGGCATTACATACCTAGATTTTCCTTCCCAAAATATATGAAATAAAAATCCTCCTAGGAATATTAATATTGGTAATATTTGTTCATTAGATATATTTTTATTTCTTAATATGAATAGCAACACTGCAACATATATAAACATTACAATTATTTTATCATACATAACAAATAAATTATAATTATTGTATATAAAGTTATCAACTTTATTGTAATTCGAAACTTGTTCTTCTGTAGCTTGACCTTCATTTACCGACATATTTCCAAAATTGAAAGATAAGTTGTACCATATGCTACCAAATGTATTTTCATTCCACATAGATGCTATTTTTACAATATAAAACCAAAAACATTCACTTGGATTTTCCGCAAAATTTGTAAGTTGATTTTGTATTCTTCGTTTCATAGGTTCTGTATCATGTCCATCTATTTTCCATGTATCAATAAAGGAATCAACATACCATCCAGGACCTCTTGTACTATTACTAATTCCCAAATCAATAAATCCAATAATAGGAAAACTTCCGTTTTTATCTAATTTTAATTTTTCCTGCATATATGATTTAAAGATTGTAGTAGGCACAATACTTATTATTGCATATATTAGTATTAACAATACTTTAAATACTATTTGTATTTTATTATTTTTAATTTTATCATTTTTTATTATTTCTTTATTTTCCTTTAGACTAGTTTTCTTTCTGACTTTTGATGCATATTTAATTAATTCTAAAAATAAATATATACAAATTGCAATAAAAAATATTAACATATTCATTCTAAAGAAATACGATAAGCTCATAAAAATTGCAGATATAATCAAGTATCTAATTTTTTCTAATTTATTATATTTTATAACAAAATATATTGCAAATGTTACAAAAGCTAAGCTAATTAAATCTCCATATATAAATGTCGAAAGAAATATTAATGGTGTAAATGTTATTGCCATAACAAAAAACGCTATACTATTTTTAGTGTTTTCTTTATTTGCAATAATATTAGTTATTAAATATAACCCTAAAACAATAAATATATTTGCTACTACATTTAAATATTGTAAAGCTTTTATACTTGTTGTATTAAATATTTTTAAAATCAAGGCGTAAAATGAAGCTAAAGAAATTTGCTGAGGATATATTTCCAAATACTCTTTTTGAGTTAGATTATCCCTCTCTCCTTGTGACATTTCCACTGCAGTATTATACACATAATATTGATCATAATTTGGATTTGCATCTCTTACGTTTATCCAAATTATTTGTATAATTGCAAACAATACTAATAATACTAGAAATATCAATCTTTTAATATTTTTATCAAGCATTAATTTTTTACTTTTGTATTTAATTTCTATCCCGCTAAGTTTATTAAATAAAATAAACAATATAGCAATAATTAATAACAATAATATTATAAATATAATATTATTATTATTTAGTGTAATATTTTCACTCATAGCATTTCTTATAGTTACATTATAAGCTAATCCTATTCCTACAACTACCAATAGTGCAATTAATGAAAGGAATGCTATTATTAACTTTATGATCTTGTTAAATTTCATAGTTCAAAATTTCTCTCTTTTATTATTTATTTAACATTTTATTGTTTTATTTATCAATTGTTAAACTGCCCTAAATTTTATTCGTTTTCTTCTCTTTTGCCATTATATTCATTTACCAAATAAAGAGGTCTATTTTTTGAAGCATTAAATATTCTGCCTAAATATTCTCCTATTATTCCAAATAAAAGTATTTGTACTCCTGAAAAGAAAAGTACTAGCAATATTATTGCTTGATAAGCTTGAACTGCAACGCTAAGTCTTAAACATTTTATTATTACATATATAAAGTATATAATTAATGCTAAAAATGTAGGTATAGCTAAATATGTAGATATTCTAAGTGGTGATGTAGTAAATGAAGTAATCCCATCTATTGCAAGATTTACAAGTTTTTTATAATTCCATTTTGTTTTTCCTGCAACCCTTGCATCTCTATCATACATTATTGCCTTTTTCTTGTATCCAATCCAACTAAACATTGATTTAGAATTTCTATCTGTTTCTCTTAGCCTTTTAAGTGCATTTACACATCTTCTATCTAATAATCTAAAATCACCTGTATCTTTTTGTATTGGAACTGTTGTTAGCATTTGTAAAATTCTATAATACATTTTTGATGTAAATTTTTTTAAGAAACTCTCTCCTGCTCTAGACTTTCTTTGAGCATATACATCATCATAACCCTCTTCCCAATATTTAATCATTTCTGGTATTAACTCTGGTGGATCTTGAAGGTCTGCATCCATAAATATAACTGCATCCCCGGTTGCATAATCTAATCCTGCAATCATTGCTGTTTCTTTTCCAAAGTTTCTTGAAAAATCCACATATGAAATTCTAGGATCTTTTTCTCTATATTCTTTAATTAAATTTAAGGTATTATCCTTTGAACCATCATTTACAAATAATATTTCAAATTTATAATTATCAATACTATTTATTAATTTTTCTAACCTATCATATAAAAAAGGCAATGATTCTTCTTCATTATATGCTGGTACAATTATTGTTATTTTTTTCATACTTATTTTTTGCCTCCTAAAATTAGTTTTTCATAAACTCTTCGGCTTTACTTGCAAAGTTGCCATATTCATCATCTGTAATTTCATCAATTCTGTGGAAAAAATATACTTTTACTCCACTTATTTCTAATTCATTTGCTAACTCATAGTTTGGCAATAATATATCTTTATAGTTTTCATCTAAAAATACTTTATTTATAAAAGTAACTATCTTTTGTGCTCCTTCTTTTAAGTGTAATTGGTCAGGAGATGTTACCAATACATAATCTGCCTTTTGCAAACTAGCAGGAATACCATCTCTTGAATCTACATTTGATTCTTCTAGTATATATTTTGATTGTGGAGGTAAGTTTTTTTGTATTTCATATGAGACTATCATTGATGCATTAAGTATTGATGAAGAAGAATTTATATAAAAACTATAACCTTCTTCTGACAATTCATTAATGTAATTATTTATATTTTCAAATTCTTCTATGTCATTTCTATTATATGTAAATTCTAAATTATTTACTAAACCATACTTTTTAAAAAATAGTACACATTTTAAATTATTAATCGGTGGTAAATAACAAATTAAATTAATAATTATAATTGCTATAGCAATTATGTTTATAGGTTTATTATTTGTATTAACAAATAAGTACAATATCAATAGCATTATGTTGATTATATATAATAAGAAGTGATGCGTATCATGACTTTGCGTAAATTCAAACATTATGAAACATATACACATTTGAAATGTTAAAAATAATACTTGCCTAATATTCTTTTTATTTTTTATAGCTATTACTATTGATGTAATAACTAATGTAATAATTATATACCCAAATTTATTACCTATTGATATAATGTCTTCAAGTAATGGTTTATTATATCCATCATATATATCTTTATAATTTCTTAATACTCTAAAGATATAAAATTCATCTATAAATTTCTTTTGCATAATATTAAACAATATACCATTTAATATTACTGTAACAATAATAAATACAATAATGCCAATCCCAATACTTAAGTACTTTTTAGTATATTTTATTAAGTTTTCTTTTTTATTATTTGATTTTATAAAATTATATAAATCAAATAGGAATGAAGTTATTAAAAATGCTACTGCATAATACATATACCATCTTCTATAAAAGAATAATAGCATTATTAATAATCCTATAATAACATTATTTGTAATTTTTTCTTTTTTATTTTGACTTAATAAAAATATTATCATTATAATATTTAAGCCACCTATATCTACATATCCCATATAACTTAAATAGGACAATAGTGGAAAACATGCTAAGGCAGATATTATAATAAATAAATTTTTTGCTTTTTTGTCTTTAAGTAAAGAATTTGCTATAAATAAAAATATAAATATAAATGGTACAGTATAAAAAACAGTAATACTTATGGTATAAATTAATCTACTTATACCAGAAACTGACATTACCAAAGTTGGAATAACTATAGGTACATAAGTATAATCACTATACATTAATGTATAGAGTATTGCTTTGATTGTTTCAATAAATGATTCATTTAAAGCTCCAATTAGTTTCATTGTAGAATCATAATATCCTTCTGTATCCCAATAATAAATATAATTATTGTTTTTATACTGATATATTGTTAATAATATTGTTAAAATTGAAAATATTGTTCCTATTATTAATACATTTTTATACTTTTTTAGCAATTTCATTTGTTTTTCCCTAAATATTATATTTTTGTATTTATTTATTACAAATAATTTTAGTCTATATTTATTGTTTTGTCTACAATATATTGAGGTCTTTGTTTTGTTTCATCATAAATTCTTGCAATATATTCACCAATCATCCAAAGTGATATTAATATAATTCCACCTAAAAATGTCATTGTACACATTATAGATGTCCAACCTGCTGTTAAGTTGTTCCAACTAAAAGCAAATGAAAGTATAGCATAAATAAGTATTATAATAGAAACTACTACTGATAATATTCCAAGACCCCCTACAATTTTAAGTGGTTTTGTTGAAAATCCTATTATACCATCTTTTGCAAGTTTAAGCATCTTTTTCAAAGGATATTTTGTTTTTCCAGCAAATCTTTCTTTTCTTTCATACTCATATGGATATTGTTTAAATCCTACCCAACTAAATAAACCTCTTAAAAATTTATTATGTTCTGGAAGAGAATTAACTACATCTACAACCTTTCTATCCACTAATCTAAAGTCACCTGTATCTTTTGGTATTTCTACATCAGATAATTTGTTTAAAGTTGCATAAAAAGCCTTTGCTGTAAGTAATTTAAATGCTGATTCTCCATCCCTCTTTTTTCTTTTACCATAAATTACTTCATATCCTTCTTCCCACTTTTTAAGCATATCTGGTACTAATTCTGGTGGATCTTGAAGATCTGCATCCATTATAACTACGGCATCTCCTGTTACATATTTTAGCCCAGCAGTAACAGCTGCTTGATGTCCAAAGTTTCTTGAAAATGATACTATTTTTACTTTCTTGTCTTTATCTGCTATTTTTTCAAGTATAGGTAAAGTTTTATCTTTGCTTCCATCATTTACAAATATTATCTCATAATCATAATCCTTCAAACCTTTTAACACTTTGCTTACTCTTTTATAACATTCTTCTGCTACTTGTTCTTCATAGTACATTGGTATAACTAGTGATATTTTTTTCATGACACCTCTTCCTTTCTAGATTTATATTTTGTAAATATTTCTATTCCTTTTAACTGTGCAATCATCAAAAATGGTACACATGTTAAAATATATCTTGACCTATTTTCCCATATTAAGAAAAATGCAATAAATCCTAACATTAATATATAGAATATAACGTTTGTATCTTCATATTCTTTTTCTTTAATTGTTTTGCATGCACCTATTAATATAAAAATTAACATTGACAAATGCATTACTTGTGGTAAATATTTGTAATAACTGCTATATTTTCCATTTGCTAGAACAAATTCATGCAAAATTGTGTTATTTACAGGTTCTCTTCTAAGTTTTTCTGGAGCAAAATATGTTCCATCTGTCCAAGCATATTTTAATTTTTCTGTTAAATGCTTTATAAATGAGTTTGCATCATATTCTGATAATATTTGTTTTATTTGCTCCCTTGCCATTTTTTGCTTTTCTTCATATGTTGGAATTTGATTCATATAATCAAATTCTTCTTGATTGTAGCCACCAACTCCTTGAAGCCCCATAGCTATCCACTGTTCTGTTGGTAATTTTACCTGATTACTCACATCTTTTTGTGGCAAAATTATATTATTTAATATTAAACTATATATTATATATATAATTATAAATGTTGGAACAAATACTAGTAATGGTTTTTCAAGTTCTTTAATTTTACCATTTAAAATTTTATATACAATATAGGCAATTACTATAAAAAATGTAGTAATTTTTATTTGCATTCCCACAAATATTACTAAAGTAAGAAAAATATAGCCAAATATTTTAAGCATTTTGTTATTTGGGTTAGTTTCCTTAATTCTTATAAAAATATAGGCTGTTAAAAGCATAAATAGTATTGATAATGTATCTGAATAATAAATTGCAGCATATAAATACAAAGGAGTAGTAAATATTGATATTATTAAAATCATCAAAGCTTTTTTATTTCCATATAATTTTCTAACAATTAAATACATTAGTATAACACATGCAATTACTATTATCGAATTAAATATAGTTGCTACATTTACATAATCCGTAATTCCTATTGCATTACTTATTCCAAATATAATTGTATAAACACCAGTAACACCTACATTATTAGGAAACTTGTATAAATATAATAAATCTGGATTTTCTGTTTCTGCTATATTAACTGCAATTTTATAAACTTCTCCCATATCCCATGATGGATTTACTTTAAATATTTGTGCAATTATTATACAAATAATAGCAAATATACCTATTAACACAAATGGAAGAACTTTTTTATTTTCTATTTTTGGTAATAACTTATTATAAATTAATCTTATTAAGAAAAAATATATAACAATTCCTATGGTAAGTATAATAGGATTAAAATTATATATTATAGTGTCAAAATCTAATATTCCTTGAAGAACTATCCACAAAATTATAAATGCGAATACTCCCAATATTGATTTACACATTATGTCTTTTATTTTCATTATTAATGAATTCCTTTCACTTTTTAATAATTATGCACAAAACTGTTATATATTTTTTTCTCTCATTTTTTTAAATACTTGCATTACTCCTATTTTTTGTAAAAATCTTATAATACCTCTATACCACTTATGTTGCCACATTTTATCTTTAAATATTTCAAATCTGTAATCTTCTAACTCATCGCCTATGTATCCGAAGTAATTATTATATTCTTTTACTTCCCATAAATATTTTTCTTTTATGCTTATAAGCCTATTCGTAATTAACTCTTTATATATGTCAATATTATTTGCAGATGCATTTTTATTTTTGTTAGGATTTTTTACTGTATCTTCTAAAATTTTTGTCATTTTATCAACCATCTGATCTATGGTAAATCCATTTAGAATCTTTTTTCTACAATTTTGTTTGTATTTTTTTAAATGTGATAAAACTTCATCAACAGCATCAACATAATTTTGTATTTCTTCTATTTTATAGTTACAATCAGTTATATTTTTTTCATCTTGCATACAAGGTACTACAATGCCTGTTTTACTGTCTATTAGTTCCTTTTGTCCTCCCACATCACTTGAAACTACAGGAACTCCCATTGATAATGATTCATAAGCAGTAAGTGCTAAACCTTCTTTTATTGAACAATTTATTGTTAAGTCACTTATAGCATAAATTTCTTTTGTTTTATTTGTTCTTCCTAAAAATATTATATTGCTTTGAAGATTTTCCTTTTTTGCTACAGATTTCATTTTGCTTAACAAGTTTCCATCACCTACTACTAGAACGATAAAATCATTTCTAACTTGTTTAAGATTCTTTACTATTTCTAATAATAAAAATGGTCTTTTTTGGTCTGAAATTCTGCAAATATAACTAATTATATATTTATCATCTGGAAGATTATACTTTTCTTTTAATTCTTCTTTATTAATTTTTTCTGGATTAAAATTTTTTTCATCCACACCTATATAAACTGTCTTAACTTCATTTTCTTTTCTCTTAAAATAATCTATTAATATTTTTCTACTATTTTCATTACATACTAATGTTTTGTCTATTACTGAAGCTACTGCACTTGAGTCTCTTGAATATCCACCATTTCTGTTATACCACTCTTCCATATGAATATAGTCTATTATTGGTATTTGTGGATGTTTTGCTTTTAAATATGGAAGTATACTATAACCAAGCTCACTATTTGTATTTAGTATAATATTTATATTATTTTTATATATTATATAATTTATAAAAGCTAGCCAATATTTTTGGTTCAAAAAAGTAGTTAAATCATAAACAGTAGCATATTCTTCAAATTTTTGCCTGTAAATATTTATAGCAGGTTCTGTTGTAACTATGGTTATGTCAAACTTTGACTTATCTATTCTAGATATTAAATCAAAATTAAATTGGTCTGCTCCACCCATGACCATCCAAGGTATAATCATTAAAATATGAATTTTCTTGTCATCTTTTATTTTTATTTTTGGTATTTCTTTAATTTCATCTGCCAATAAATCCCAATTGTAGTCAAAACGTGGATACTGTATAGCTTTTACTTTTTTCTTTACAGCTTTAGCAGCATTACTGATAATTTCCATATTTCTCTTTTGATTTTCTTTTACCCTTGATAGTTCACTGCCTTTTAATTTTCTTCTATACCAAAAACCATATGTACTTACATGAACTGGAAATTTTTCTTTAGCAAGTAATTTTAGCCAAAAATTCCAATCCTCATTAACTGCTTTTTCTCTTAATTCGTAACCATTTACATCCTCAAAATCTTTTTTTCTAATTAATGCAGTTGCAACTATATCATTTTGTTTTTTCATTTTATTTGAGTCAAAATATTTATTCCAAGTATACTCTTGACCCTCAAATCCCACAGAATCAGTATAAGCCCAGCTTGCTTTTTTATTTGTTTCCATGGCAAAATATAAACATTCTAAATATGTAGGATCAATCAAATCGTCATCATCAAGGAAACATAAGTACTTACTAGATTTTGATGCTTTTTTTGCTCCATAATCTCTTGTTGCTGCCAATCCCTCATTTTGCTTATGAAATACCTTTATTCTTTTATCTATTTTTTCTATTTTTTTCAACCTTTCAAGACTTTCTTTGTCTTTTGAACCATCATCAATAATTAATAGTTCAAATGCTGGAAAAGTTTGATTCAATACTGAATTTACTGTTTGTTCAATGTATTTTCCACTATTGTAAAATGGTGTAATAATTGATATCAAAGGTTCTATATTACCTTCATATTCTCTCTTTTTTAGTTCTTTACCTGGCTCTTTTGAAAAGTCAAAATTCATTTTAATTTCCTTTCTAACATCCCTTTTATGCTTTTAAAGTTCTTCTGCAAATTTCTTTTGAAGTTTATTAAATATTAAATATCCTAAAATACAAAGCACTATTCCAATTGCTAATACTATAAGCAAAGTAGATATATCTGGTGCTGTTTGTCCCCAGAAAATATCTCTATATCCTTCTATTATGTATGTCATTGGGTTATACTTTAATATCCATCTAAAGTTTTCTGGTATGGTATCTACTGCATATACAATTGGTGTTGCATAAAAGAATAGTTGCAAAAGTACACCAATAAAATGTTGTAGGTCTCTAAAGTATACTGTAACACTTGATACTATTAAAGAAATACCAATCAGCAATACATATTGCACCAATAATATTAAAGGATAAAAAACTATATTAATTGTTAATCCTAATCCATAGCCTAAAGTAAATAGTAATATTAATATTGACGATATTAAAAATGTAACCGTCTCACTTGTTACTACTGAAATAGGGAGTATTTCTCTTGGAAAATATACCTTTTTTATAATATTTCCATTTTCAATCATAGTAAAAGATGTTCTATTTATTACTGTGGAAAAATAGTTCCAAGGTATTAAACCGCAGACCATAAATACAACATAGTATTCAATATCACTTTTCATTATAAGTGGGAATATTATCGCATAAACTATAATTTGAAGTAGTGGATTTACAAATGACCAAAGTACTCCTAAAAATGAGTTTTTGTATTTTCCCCCTATGTCCTTTTTTATGCTAGTTTTTAGCATTTCTCTATAATCATATAATCTTTTAAAAATGTTCATTAGAAGCTCCTTTTTGAGTTTTTTTGCTTATATTTAATTTTTTTGACTTTTATTTTATTTTTTATCTTTTATGTTGTTTCCTTTATATATTCATCTATAACTTTATTTGTTTCACCATCCATTTGTATAACACCTTTATTTAGCCAAACTGCTCTATCACAAAGTTCCCTTGCAGAATTTAAACTATGTGTTACAAAAACCATGGTCTTGCCTTCTTTTTTAAGTTCTTTCATTTTGTTCAAACACTTTTCTTGGAAATGCTGATCTCCAACAGACAATATCTCATCTACTAATAAAATATCTGCATCAACATTTATTGCTACAGAAAATGCTAGTCTCATATACATACCTGATGAATATGTTCTAACTGGATTATCTATATAATTTCCTAGCTCCGAAAATTCTATAATTTGGTCTAATCTATTATCTATTTCTTTTTTGGTTAAGCCAAAAATTGAAGCATTAAAATAAATATTTTCTCTACCTGAAAAGTCTGGGTGAAAACCCGCTCCCAATTCTAGTAGTGAAGTTAATTTGCCATTTGTAGTAATTTTACCCTTATTAGGATAAATAATTTTTGTCATAAGCTTTAACAAAGTTGACTTTCCGCTTCCATTAACACCAATTAATGCAACTGCTTCACCATTTTTTATTTTAAGGTTTATATTTTTTAAAACTTCTCTAGTTTCTTTTCTATTTCTTTTCCAAAATAATAGTTTTTCTTTTAAGCTATTGGCTTTATCCAAATACACATTAAATGTTTTGTATACGTGCTCAACTATTATTCTGTTTTCATCATTTTTTTGCATTTTGAATAATTTCCTTTCTTGTCCATTTTTGTTTGCATAATCTTTTTTATCATAAAAATATTTTCACTTCATATATAATAGTATAAAATAGCATGATTGTCAAAATTTTTGCTAATTATTCTTTATTTTATTATTATTTTTCTTGTTCTTATTCATTTTATTTTCTTCGTCATTTTGTCTTTTTTCCTTAAACATGGCTTTAGTCTTGATAGCTCCAGGTATCCACATTATTGCCACAATTATTTTATTTAATACTCCTGTTACATTTCTTATAGCATGGTTCCTTTCGGCTAATACTGAAAACAAAATATAATGTTTATAAATATAAAGTTTTTTCTTAAGTGTAACTCCTGTTAAATCCATTTCTAATATTTCTTTAAAGTATTCATAATATCCTAAAGGATTTTCTTTAAATACTTTTTGTATATTTTTTGAATATCCGTCTTTTTGATATTCACATATCATTATTGGCTCATTTATACAAATAACATCATACTCTAAATCCATTTGATGATACATTCTTGACTCTGTAACAAATTTTTCATCCGCTTCTAACTTGTATCCAAACCTTTTACGTATATTACTATTAAATACCAAGGCTTTTTCTCCTGTTATATTTTCTCTAAAATACAAGCTAAACATATCACTTCTATACAAATTTTCTGGAAAATTATTTCCCATATTGTTTCCATTTTGATCATATTTAAGAAATACTAAAGCATATATTTCATCAGTTAGCTTGTCCTCATATTTGGCAATTGTATCAAAAGCTCCGACTGTAAAATAATCATCTGAGTCACATTCTATTATTACATCTCCTGTTGCATATTTGACTAAATTATTTAATGCTGCCATTTTACCCGCATTTTCTTGATAATAATATTTTATGTCTATTATATTTTGTTTTATAAAATTTGTTACTATATATCTAGTTTTATCTGTGGAACCATCGTCCATCACCAACCATTCTATTTCCACATTTGAATTATTATTTACTAGTAAACTTGTATATAATTTATTTAATTTATCCCCTCTATTGTACGCTGGTGTAAGTATTGATATTTTCATTCTTTTCTCCTAAATTTCTTTTCATATACTTTATTTTTACTTATTTAATATTTGAGTTACAATTATATTTTTGACTTTTATTATTAGCATCAATATATGTTTTAAAGTATATTTTTTATTTTTCTTATGATTTGTTCTTGTACTTCTTCATTTGTATTTTGCGTTAAGTTTTCTTTACTATTTGTTATAGAATTTTCATTAACTTTACCATCTTTGGCATTTGTTATAAAATTTTCATTAGTTTTGCCGTTTTGGGCATTATTTTTATTAAAATTACTTTCTAAATATTTAACATTATCACTTTTTAGCTCTTTTTCTAATCCATTTACTATCCCTTTAAAATTATTATCAAGAACTAATGCCTTATCATAACCCTTTGCACATTCTTTAGCTGCTGTATTTGTTAAAATAATAGGTTTATTTAATATTTTTGCTTCTTCTAGTACCATACCATATCCTTCATAATAGGATAAAAGGCAAAAATAATCACAATATTTTATGTATGGATATGGATTTTCTTTTTGACCTAACAAAATAAATCTATTTGTTAGCCCTTCAGAATCTATCTGTTTTTGCAAATTATATCTCTGTGATCCGTCTCCTACAACATAAACTTTTACGTGAATTCCTTTGTTTTCAAGTTCTTTGCATACTTTTATAAATCTGTCTAATGCCTTTTGCTCCACAAGCCTACATACTGTAAGTAAATTTATTTCTTTGTTATCAAAAGGCAATTCCACCTTTTCATCTGCTTTTTGCAATACTTTTTTATAATCTATATAATTACGAATTATCTCTTCATTAGACTCATTTGCCCATTTGTATTCCTTATTAAAATCTTGCTTATTTTCTTCACTTACAAATATAAGTTTATCATATTTTTTGTAAGCTATTCCGTCAGCCCATTTTTTTATTTTAGCCTTTATACCATTTCCATAAACTTTTGAAATATCATTGTGAATCCATGCTATTTTTGTATTAGTCTGTTCTTCAATAATTCTACTTTCATTTTCTTTATTTTTTGTATGTTCAAGTATTTTATCTTTTTTGGTACTTGTAGCAAAAAGCCTTGTAATAGGACCTTCTAAAAAAGCTATTTCTGCATCATAGCCTCTTTTCATTATTGCTTCATATATTTTCTTTTTATAAAATATTAATTTTAGTGATGCTTTTAATTTCTCAATTTTTGAAAGTTCTTTATATTGCTTTCTATACAAAGCAATTTTCTTAATATTTGAATTAAGCTCATTTTTTAGCTCCCCACCATCATAAATTGTAAAAATAGTTACACTATATTCACTTGAAAGTCTATTTGCTAAGTCAACAAGCACTCTCTCAGCACCTCCTATAGTTAAACTAGTTATTCCAAATATTATTTTTTTCAAATTATCACCTCTTTTTTATATTTTTCGTTTAAATATATGTTTCAGAGCATTTCAGCATATCTATTAGAGCTTATTATAATTGCAAGCACTGATATTACTGCAATTAATGATGAATTAAAGAATATGTATCCAGATAAATATGATAATGCAAATATTAGTACTAGCCCTGCAATCGCCATTAAATATGAAGTTTCTAATTTTTGTTTTGCTTTTAGCTTTTTAATTACATCTATTAAAGAATAGATAAGAATGGCTAAAAATGGACCGGCATACAATGCAAATCCAACAATTCCAAAGTTAAATAGCAAACTTGCAAGTTCATTTTCCATAATCATTTCTCTAAAATTAGTTTCAAAACCATTTCCAAAAATTATGCCAAGTATGCTTTTTTGTTCTAATACTAAATAAAAATTGTAAATTAATTGTTGTGTTCTTGTATCGTTTCCTGCCAAATTGTGTTCTTTGGCAAAATCATATAAATCAAGAACTGCTTTTTGCTGTGCATCTGACATAAATCCTTCTTCTAAAGTTCCATTTAAAATACTATTTTTTATTTTAAGCATATCGCCTGTCATATTCCCAACTTCACCTGTTGCCTCATCTATAATTGTATATTGTGATTCATTCATTTGACTTCTTCTTTTTAAAGTGTTTGAGCCAACTAGTCCAACTGTTATTACTCCCACAGCTAATATAACAAATCCAATTATTGCAACTTTGTTTTTACAAAACAATACTTCTATAGCTATAAATACTGCTATTGCTAAGAAAAATCCTAGTAATCCTACTCTTGTTCCTATTAATGCCACTAAGTATACTCCAACTAGTAAAAGAATAATTATTGTTGGTATTCTATATTTTTTATCTTTTATTAGAGGTAGTATTATAAACGTAGAAATGCATAATATTGCACCTAAGCTATTTCCAGATTCAATCCAACCTTTATACCCTATTTTTTCTTGAGGGTATGTATATGACGACGTTCCTGTAAGTATTGCTAAATAAATACTTGCAATGTAAATGGCACACATAACTAAAATGGCGAGTCTTAAATTTTTAATTTTAGTATTATTTCTAAAAACATAGTAAAATACAACCAAATTGAACACCAAAAAAGTATAATTAACTACATACTGTAGCTCTTGAATAACTCCACCATAAGAGCATCCTGTTAAAAAATTTTTAGTTACAAGTAAGTGAATTGCTCCATATGCTACATAAATAGAAGCAATACCAGCTAAAATTAATTTATGCTTTTTATTTACCTTTATAAATATGTATATTCCAAGAATTATTGGAATAATAGGTCTTAAAAATGTTGAAATAGATATATTTGTATCAAAAGCGTTTCTAAATAAAAAACTTGCTATATCTAGTATTGGACAAAGTATTATGTAAAAGTATACGATATATTCTATTTTTATTTTTTTAATTATTGTCATAATCATTTTTCCTTTTATCTCCAAACCAATCTCAGCACCTTTGTGTAAATTTTAAAAGTAGTATTATTCATTGTTTTCATAAAAATCCCATTTACCGTATTATTCTTTTTTAGCAACACATTTTGCTTCCAGTTCGGAAACTTGCCATTTAAATTTTGCCATGTTTCTGTTAATATCAACTCCCTTGTTACTTTATCAGGAATTTGTATCATTCGTTTTAATGAACTACACAATAAAAGTCTTGCACAAGTGTATTCTATTTGAGTGGCATATTCACTATATAAACCTATTTTTTTATAATACTCTATAACATTATCTAGTACTTTAAAGATTTGTTTAGTTTTAGAATCTTGTTTATTTACTATAGAATTTTCTCTTTGCACATAATAAATAAGTGGTTCTTCTACAAATGCAAATTTGTTTATATATGGAATTAATTTATATGAAAATTCAATATCTTCATAATTAAGTCCTACTGGAAATTCTAATTTATTATTAATAATAATCTCTCTTTTTATAAGTTTATTCCATGCAACCACCCTAATTTTTTCAAACATTTCTTTTTTATCTTTGTATCTGAAGCCTGTATCAATTTTTTGATGGTCAGGATATTGCCAAATAAAGTCACATTCAACATAATCGCTATTTGTAGCTTTTGCTTTTTCATACATTTTTTGATATGTTTTTCTATCTACATAATCATCTGAATCTAAAAAAGCTACATATTCACCTGTTGCATAAATTAGTCCAAAATTTCTTGCGCTAGATAATCCTCCATTTTCTTTTTTTACATATATTATGTTATTATGCACCTTTTTAAACTCCCTAATTATTTGCTCCGAATTATCTTTTGAACCATCATTCACCACAATTATTTCGATATCATCTAAAGTTTGATTTATAAGCGATGTCAAACATCTAGTTACATATTTTTCCACATTATAAACCGGAACAATCACGCTAACTTTAGGCATTTGAGATTTGCCTCCTTTTAATATTTTAAAATTTGTTTAGTATTAAATCTCTTGGTATGCATTTTATTTAGTACCGCTATTTAGTATTCTTATTGGTACGCATTTTATTACTAGTTTAAATAATTAAATATTACCATACCACTTTATATTTATAAATAATACAATTTTTTTAATTAGTTGTTTAATATTTCTTACTTTAATATTTTTATATATTTTTCTTTTTTTAAGTTCTTTTATATACCAATTTTGTGCTTTTAAGTATTGCCTTTTTAAAGTTTGTATTTCATCATCTTCAAAGTTATCTATTCCATCTACACTCTCACTTTTTTGATTTGATTTACTCTTTTTTAGTATTTTAAATTCATTTACTTTAAGTAAAATAGCATTTGTTAAATAAATTTTTACATTTTCTTGTGTAAACTTACTTAAATTGTAAGTCTCTATCGTTTTTAAAATATTGTCATAGTGCCAAAGAGCATCTTTTGCCTTTTTTATTGTTTTATCTATATTATTTTCTCTCATAATACTTCCATCTGTTTGCACATAATAATATACATAATCATTTAAAGAGGTAACCTTATTTGCTCTTAAGATTAAAAGTGGTAGCAAACCAAAATCTTCATGATATTTACCATTTTCAAAAAACAAATTATTATCCGTAAACAAGCTTTTTTTAATAACATATGACCAGAGTGTATCTAAAAATTTATCTGTAAAGCATAGTTTGTTAAAAGCTTCTTCTCCTGTTGTTATGTCAAATGTAGCACCTTCAATTTTTTGCTCTGTTTTTAATGCAATCCCCCCTACCTTTTGTTTGTCATTTAATGAAATGTCTTCTATTTTTTGTTTATTCTTTGAATTAGTATCTTCTATCTTTTGTTTTACATCTTTAGTGCTCACTATAATGCCTTTTCTTTTAATTATATCTACATCATTTTGTATATATTTGTCTAAATCTTCAAAGTAATTGTTATCTACATAATCATCACTATCTACAAAAGTAATATACTCTCCTTTTGCTTTTTCAATTCCAAAATTTCTTGAATCTGCAACACCTGTATTTTCTTTTGAAAAATACTTTATTTTTTCTGATGCAAAAAGCTGTATTACACTTTCTGTATTATCTGTAGAACCATCATTAACAAGTATAATTTCATAATCATTATACTTTGTGTCTAATATTGAATTTAAACATCTTTCTATAGTTTTTTCAGCATTATATGCAGTAATAATTATACTAATCATATTATTTTTGTGTAGTTTCCCTTCTAAAATTCATCTTTGTTCATGCAATTCATCTTTATTTGTGCATCAATAATTCATCTTTATTTATACATCAATTTAATCTTCTATTATTTTTTTTACTTTTTTAGTTATTTCATTATTAAAATTTTTTGGATCAAATTTTTGCATTTTAATACCCTTTTCCAAGAAATTTTTCATACCCCTATACACACCTTTTTCTGAGTTTTCCACAACTTGTCCAAATTTTCCATCAATATCCTTTTTGCTATCTGAAACATTTGTTGTAATTATTGGAAGCTCTAATATTTGAGATTCTATAAATACTACTGGATACCCCTCAAACTGTGATGAAAGTATAAAACAATCACTTAATTTAAAATATGGATATGGATTTTTTTTAGGTCCTAACATTATAATATTATCTAAATGTTTTTCTCTTATTATTTGTTCGTATTGCTTGGTATTTGAACCTTTACCAATAAGCAATACCTTAAATTTAAATCCATTTTTATTTAATTTTTCAGTTGCATCTATAATTCTTGAAATTTTTTTCTGTTTTTCATCATGTCTACCAACATTTATAAAAATCGGGATTTTTTTATTTTCATATATGTTTGTATCGTCTTTTTTAATATTTTTATTTTGGCTAACATCATTTTTTATAATTTTATTTTGACTAGCATCATTTTTTATAGTATTTTTATAATCTTTACCGAATATTTTTTCTAAATCTTCATCCGGTATTTTTTCATCAGCCAATTTTTGTATTCTTTTATAGTCTATCAAATTATTGCAAACCACCGTATTTTTTATTAACTCAGGAAATTGTGCAATAAAAACTTTTTTATCCAAATCTGATACAAAAACAATTTTCTTAAAATCTTGTATTTTTAAACTATTAAAGAATTTTCTGTATTGCTTTATATCATCATTGTAAAAATTCATATAATTATTATGAATCCAAATAGCACTATTTTTACTAGCCACTCTTGCAACAAATGATGCAGGCATGCTATATGTGGCAAAATCTGCCGAAAAATCAAATTTATTTTTATATTTTATTTTAAATCTTAATTGTTTTAAAAAATTTACTGCTTTTCTAATAATGCCAAATTTTATGCTACATGGAGTATAAGTTAAGACTTTTATTTTTTGAGGTAAGTCTTCTAAAAATATTCCCTGCTTTTTTTCTAAAACTAATGTAATGTCATAATCTTTAACTAAATATTTTAGCAATGTAACAAGTGCTGTTTCTATACCACCAACATCTAGTGAATAAGCAGAAAAGAGTATTTTTTTCATTTAAGCCTCCCTAAACTAACTTTTATAATTTTTTCTTTTTTAGTTACTTTTGCTAAATATGAAAAACATAATTTTTTATATTCACCAAAAACTTTTTCGTTTTACGAACTAAATATATCAAAAAAAGTAAAAAAATACAAGTATTTCACGGAAAATGACATACTTGTATTTGTGATTTTATATTAAGTTTTAATTACATTAATATTACATACTTTTTGAGCTGTAAGCTATAAATAGTAACATGTTTTTATTGAATTTAATTATTTTAATTTTTTTGCCACTTTAATATTGGATAACCTTGATTTATATTTTCTGTATCTTCTACATATGCATCTCCTAAATTTAAATATGTGAAAACATCATTTTGTGAATAACAATTATTTATAACAGTAGTTCCCTGAGTATAGCCAAGAATATCCCCTGTCCAAAATGTTCCTGTTATTGTTCCAATACTGTAACAATTTGATATTTTTATAGCTCCTTGTCCACAAATGCCACCTACAGAATATGATTGTGAAGAAACATTTCCGATTGAATAGCAATTACATACTAAACCAGTTGCTGAGCCTGCAATTCCACCAACAATAGGATTAGAAGAGTTCATGGTAACATCAGCTTTATTGAAACAATTTAATATATCTCCCTTAAACGACCCCTCGATACCTCCCAAATAATTAGATGATGCCTTTTTTATATTGCCATAATTTCCACAATTAATTATAGTATGTTGAACATTCGCAAACTCTTTCCAATCAGTTCCATTGCTACCTCCAACTATTCCGCCAGATCCATTTTGTATATCTCCATAGTTTATGCAATCGCTTACTGTAATTGAACCTGCAATATTCCCGACTATGCCACCATTTACTTGATTTAAATTAGCATAATTTTTACAACCACTTATTTTCCCTGTATTATACATATATCCTACAACACTACCTGAATTTCCGCCTGTATTAATCGAACAGCTTTCTGCAATATTTATACTTTTTATTTCTCCATTTATTACTAAACCAAATAGTCCTTGAACTATATTTGATGTGTTTATATGCATATTATTTATTGTATGCCCATGTCCATCAAAAATTCCTGAAAATGGTTTATTCTTTTCATTTTCTAAAACTTTTCTTATTGATTCAGTGTCCTGTGAATAATATCCTATTGGCTCCCATTCTTCATTTATATCTAGTGTTATATCATTTGCTAAATAAACATATTTCCCTTCGTAGGTATTTCCACTATTTACATCATCTCTAAATGCTTTTAATTCTTCTGCTGTACTTATTTTTACCATATTTGAACTATCTATTATTTCTCCGTCTTCTCCTAGGTAATATTGATTTTCTCCTATTGTTACTAAAAAACTTCCATCTTCATTATCTTCTACACTTGCTTCATCTCCAAATTGCTCTTTTAATGAATTTTCTAATTCTGTTTTTGTCATACCTGTTTCCTGCATACTACCTATTTGCATTCCTGCTACAGCTAACTCTATTGCTTCTCTTTCACTTGCCTCTTGCCAAGTATCCGTTGCATTTTGAGCTCTCTTAAACAATCCATTATCACCTACTGTTAAGTTTAGTGCTACTCCTGCAAGGATTAAAAGAACAATGACTGTAACGACTAACGCTATTAATGTTATACCTTGCACCTGTTTTTTTATCATTCTTAATAATCTTTTACTATTTTTTCTTTTTTCCTGATTTCTTTTTATTATCATTATTATGTTCTCCCTCCATTATATTATTTTTAATTTTCGTTTTAGGTCCATCCCCAACTGAAAATTTAAATACTAAAAAACTATGCCTCTTTTACGTATTTTATATACGCATAAAAAGCATAGTTTTTCTGCTACGTTCACATAATTTTATTTTATTAAATCTTACGATATATATATATATATATATACAGCCCCAAGGCTTTCAGCGATTTTTATCATTTGTTTGTGCTCCTTTGTTTTTCTTTATTCTAGCATAAATTTTTCCGTTTGTAAAAAATTTTGTTTATCTAACAATCTCAATATTTTTATATTCTAAAAACAATCCTGATTCTATTACTCCTGTTATAGCTTTAATGTCTTTTTCTAAATCTTTATATATTTTTTCAAACTTAACATCGAGAATACCATTATTATTTTCAGTAAATCCCCTATAAGTAATGTCCTTTGCTCCCAGTTTCTCCAATTCATTTGATACATATTTAAGCGCTGAAGGAAATACTTCAATTGGCACTTTACATTTTTCTCCTAGGTAATTTACAATTTTTGTTTCGTCTACTAATATGTAAGTTATGGGTGATGCAATAATGTTTAATTTTTCTTTAAACATTGCTGCACCTCTACCTTTTATTAACCACATATTTTTTAAATCTACTTCATCTGCGCCATCAAAAGCCCAATCTATTTCATTTTCTATTAAATTTCCTATTTTTATTTTATATTTTTCACATATTTCTTTTATTTCATTTGATGTAGGTATAGCTGTTATTCTCAATCCTTCTTTTTGAACTTTTTCTCCTATTTTTTCCGCTGCAATATATGAAGTTGTTCCTGATCCAAATCCTATAGTTTGGCCATCTTTTACTTTATTTAATATCTTTTCAGCTATTTTTTCTTTTGCCTCTTTATTTTCTATATCCATATATTAATCAATTCCTTTCTGAGTAGCTATTTTTTTAGTTAACACATTTATTATTAATATACCAAAGAGAAAATAAAAAGACAAGTTTTTATATATTAATTTTTTAGTTAATAAAGATTTTTCAATATAGTATTTTCACATTATCACTGCCAACTTAATATTGGATAACCTTGATTTATATTTTCTGCATCTTTTTCAAATGCATCTCCTAATGTTGAAGCTAAAGTTTTCATTTCTTCTGCTGTACTTATTTTTACCATAAAAGCATAGTTTCTCTACTACATATAATTTTGTTACAATCGTTATTTTCTTAATTCTGCACCATGTTTGCTTTGCAAGCCTTGAACTATTTTCTCCATAACTTTGTTTACTTCTTCATCAGTCAATGTTTTGTTTGCATCGCCTAAAGTTACTGAAAATGCAATACTCTTTTTGCCTTCTAGTATTCCTTTTCCTTCATATAAGTCAAATACTTTTGATTCTTGCAATAATTTTCCACCATTGTTTTTTATTGTCTTCAATAATTCTTGAGCTGGAACTTCTTTATTTACAAGAACAGCTATATCTTTCTTTACAACCGGGAATTTTGAAAGTTCTTTGTACTTCATTTTTCCAACTTTTTTAGCTAAAAGCTTATCTAGGCTTATTTCAATTACATACACTTCTTCTTTGCAAAGTTCTGGTGTAACTCTACCAATTAAGCCTACGTTTTCTCCATTTACTGAAATTATAGCTGATTTTCCCGGATGCATTTCTTCTGGTAGATTTTGTTTATCTGCCACAAAACTATATCTTCCAACATATCCCAAATAGTCAAGTAATTCTTCACATACACCTTTTATGATATAGAAGTCAACTGGTTTTGTATTTAATCCTAAATAATATTCTCCTGTCATTAAGCAAGCTAATTTATTTTCTTCTTTGTATTCGGCATTTGTTTTTCTATTTTCTGTAGATTTATTATTATCTTTGCTTTCAACTTCTCCGCCTTTTAAATTATCTTTTCCATCATTGTCAATATAAAATGTCTTTGCAATTTCAAATAAGCAAATATCTTTATTGTCTCTTGAAACATTATATTCATAAGTTTTAAGTAAAGAAGTGATTAAACTTTGTCTTAAAGCATTTCTGTCTTCTGTAAGTGGTGCTAATATTTTTATAACGCCTTTATCCTTCATTGTAAACATATCCGCTTCTTTTTCATTTACTAAGCTATATGTTAATGTTTCATTTAATCCAAGGTTTATCATCTTATTTCTTATTTCTCTAGTAGTTCTATCATAAGAACCTTTCTTAATAGGCATTTCTTTTAATCTACCTTGAATATTATCTACACCATATATACGTCCAATTTCTTCAATTAAGTCTTCTTTTATTGAAATGTCTAATCTTCTGGTTGGAACATAAACTGTTAAAGTTTCTCCATTTTTTTCAACTTTAAAACCAAGCCTTTCAAATATATTTATAATTTCTTTTTCTGTTAAGCTAGAACCTAATAGTGAATTAATATTTTCCACAGTAATTTCTATTTTTTTATCTTGCTTGCTAGTTTTATCATAAACTTCCATGCCACCAATAACTGTTGCATTAGCAAATTTTTCAAGCAAGTTACATGACCTTTCTATTGCCATATATGTTCTATTAGGATCTAACCCTTTCTCAAATCTATTGCTAGCTTCACTTCTTAAAATTTTGTTTGAAGTTCTTCTTATTTTTACACTATCAAATATTGCAGATTCAATTATTATATTTTTAGTGTTTTCTGTTATTTCTGTATCATATCCACCCATAACACCAGCAAGGCCTATTGCTCTTTTTCCATCTGAAATAACTATATCTTCTTTGCTTAAAGTTCTTTCTTGCTTATCTAAAGTTGTTAGTTTTTCTCCTTCTTCTGCCATTCTAACTTCTATCATTCCTTGTAACTCATCTGCATCATAGAAGTGTAGTGGCTGACCTGTTTCTAGCATTACATAATTACTTATATCTACAACATTGTTTATTGGTCTTATTCCTGATGCCATAAGTTTTTCTTTCATTTCCGGAGTACTTTCATGTATTTTTACATTTTCTACTTTTTTAGCTAAGAATAATGTGCAATTATCTGTTGCAATATTTAGTTTAAAATCTAATTTTCCATTATCTTTATGAGTTAAATCAATTGGTTTTACCTTCTTATCATAAATAGCTCCTACTTCATAAGCCATTCCTAAAATACTAAGCAAATCACCTCTATTTGCAGTTAATTCAAAATCTATTACTCCATCTTTCATGTGCATATATTCTATTGGGTCTCCTCCAACTGGAGCATCTTTATCTAGCTCATGAATTCCTGCTTTATCTTCTTCTTTTAAGAATTTGCTTTCTAGTCCTAGTTCTGCAATTGAGCAAAGCATTCCATTAGATTCTTGACCTCTAATTACAGATTTTTTTATTTCTCCACCTGGAAGTTTTGCTCCTGGAAGTGCAACAATAACTTTAAGTCCTTTTCTTACATTTGGAGCTCCACAAACTATTTGCAAAGTTTCTTTTCCTGTATTTACTTTGCATATATGTAAATGGTCTGAGTCTGGATGCATTTCACATTCTAAAACTTCTCCAATAACTAAATTAATAGCTTCTATTAACATTCCTTCTGAATCATATTCATTTCCTACTTTTGTCATATCTTCGGCAAGTTTTTTTACATCACCTTTTGAATTTATATCTAAATCTAAATAATCTTTTAGAAAATTTGTACTTAATTTCATTACCATATTCCTTTCTCAAAATTTATTAAATTTTATTCTTTGCTACAATATATATTCTGGAGCATTTAGCGCAACGGAGCGGACAAAGGGCTCATGTGCAGTTACGTCTTTCTCTTAGAAGCGCAGTCGGAGCATGCAAGCGTTTTCGCGTAAGCGAAACCATGAGGCAAATGCGGAAAAATATATATTGTATTATAAACATATATATTGTAAAATACATATTGTAACATATGACTATATAATATTTTCTGTAAATATGTTATTTGTCCATTCTATCAAATTGACTTAAAAATCTTACATCATTTGCATAAAGAAGCCTCATATCTGTAATTCCATATTTGAACATTGCAAGCCTATCAAGACCTGTTCCAAATGCAAATCCTGTGTATTTGTCTGGGTCATAACCATTCATTTTTAATACATTTGGATGAACCATTCCAGAACCTAAAAGTTCAATCCAACCTGTATGCTTGCATAAGTTACAACCTTTTCCACCACATTTGAAGCAACTTACATCAACTTCGTAAGATGGCTCTGTAAATGGGAAATAACTTGGTCTAAATCTTAGTTTTGTATCTTCTCCTAGCATATGTTTCATAAATACTTCAAGTGTTCCTTTTAGGTCTGCAAATGTTATATCTTTATCTATAACTAAGCCTTCAACTTGATTAAATTGATGTGAATGTGTTGCGTCATCTTCTCTTCTATATGTTTTTCCTGGTACTATAACTCTTATTGGAGATTTTTCTTCATTTGCCATCATAGCTCTTGCTTGAACAGCTGATGTTTGAGTTCTAAGTAAGTATTCAGTTGTTATATAGAAACTATCTTGCATATCCCTTGCTGGATGTCCTTTTGGCAAGTTTAATCTTTCAAAACAATATTCATCTGTTTCAAGTTCTGGTCCAGATATTACATCATATCCCATTGAAACGAATAAATCTTCAACTTCTTCAATTATTCTATTTAAAGGATGTTTGCTTCCTCTTCTTGCTTTTGTAGCAGGAAGTGTAACATCTATTCTTTCTGATTCTAGTTTTTTCGCAATTTCTGCTCTCTTTAACTCTTCTTCTTTTGATGATATTATTTCTTCTAATTCATCTCTAACTTTATTTACCATACTTCCTATAACTGGTCTTTCCTCTTTTGAAAGGCTTCCCATTTGTTTTAAAAGTGCTGTTAATTCTCCTTTTTTTCCTAAGTATTTTACTCTAGTTTCTTCTAGAGATTTTAATTCTGCACAATTTTTTAATTCTTCTAGTGCATTTTTTTCAATTTGTTTTACCTGTTCCTCCATTTTTACCTTCCTTTCTAAAGAACAAAAGCGGGCTCCTTTAACTTTGTTCTACTTTTAAATTTACATCGCCCGCGTCTTTGTTCGTGCGCCAATTTTACAAATGTAAAATTGTGTGCAATGCTTTTATTGTATAGGAAAAACTTGATTTTTCCTATACAATAAAAAAACGAACTACTCACCCATAGGACGAATAGTTCGTGGTACCACCTAATTTTATTACTTTATATTACTTTTATAAACTTCGCTATGCACTCTTAAGCATAAACCAATTTATAAAAATCATAAACTAACCTCTAAAGTTTTAACGGTACAACCGCTTTTCCTACTACTATTTCAGAAAAGAATCTCCAAAGTGAAATTTCAGTAAATACCATATGGCGTTTCTCAGCTTTCCGCTTCTCTGTAATATGGAAACTATTTACCTACTTTGCTTTTTCTCAGACTTTTATTATTTAACTATGATTTTATTGTAGCATAGGTTTGCATTAAAATCAAGAGTTTTTTACGGTGTACTCCCACATCGTAAAATTATTTTGCTAACTTACCACTTTCGTGTTTTAGTGTAATATAAATTGTAACACCTGCAAATATAATCATACCAATTGGCATTGTAAGTACATCTATAGGTAATCTAGTAATCGCATAAATACTATACAATATGCCCTCAGCAAATATCAATTTTATAAGTAAGTCTAATATTTCTCTAACTCCTCTAAATCTAATCGAATAATATACAACGATTAATGCCGTTGCTATGAGCATTGGTACTACGTATGGAGCTACTATATCTCTAATTTGTACATTTGAATTATATTGCACTGTTAAATCACTTATTTGCAATTCTAAACCATACTTCTCATTTATTTTATCTGCTAAACTTTGTAATTGCTCATCATTTACTGATGATACTTTTATTAAAGCTGTTTCATCATATACTTCTACTTTTTGGACTATTATTTGTCCATCTGGCCAAACTTCTCTTGCTATATTTTCTATATCTTTTGTGTTGAATTGATCATTTATATCAAATAGCACAGATACACCTTCTGCATAATTTAAATCTACATTTAAACCTCTAATTCCTGTAAGTACTATTGCTATTATAAATATAATAATTAGAATAATACTTATTATTTTTCCCTTCTTGCTCATTTTATTGTTCCTTTCTGCTATGAAACATTTTTATGTTAGTTTTAGCATTTTCAAAATTATATTTTTAAATTTCAATGTTATTAGTTTTTTGTTGTCTATCTTTTCTCATTATTTAGATTGTCTTTTTTATTTTTTACTCTCATTTCCAAAGCATTTTAAGAAAGTTCTTGTTATTACAAGATTATACACTATACTTGTAATTAGACCCCAGAATAATATCATACCAAAACTGAATAATGACATCCAGCTTGAGAAACAACATACTACTGATAATATAAGCATTGGTACCATACTTAAGGCAAATTTAGTTAATGCCTTTGTAAATGTTTTTTCTACATTTTTTTGTAATCTATTAAGTATCATAATATTCAATATATAGTTTATTACAAATACTAAAGCAATAGAGAATATTCCTTCAAGTGTTATTACAACATTTGTATATCTTAAAATTAACAAATACAATGCTATAAATCCTACCATACAAACAGATATTATTACGCCTTTAACTCTATATTTAACTATTGCTACTATTAACATTACCACTGCAATACATAATCCTATACCAATTAAAATATTTATTGTACTTTGTTCTATTGGTGAAGAAATATATACATTTCCGGTTACTGAATATTGTACTGGCATGGCCTCGTTTTCTAATATTGCTGCTAAACTTTCTGCTTGATATGTAAGTATTTTTGTTTGATCGTCTGAAGAACTGCTTCCTAAAGACAAAGACATTACTCCATTATCTATTATTTCTGTAAAAGAAGTCGTCATCATGCTTGTCCCATCTACATATAATCCAACTTCGGTTGTCTCCACCTCTTCACTTTCAGTATCATCAGTAGTTTCATCTTCTACTGAATTATTTTCGGTAGTTTCGTTTGTTACTTCATTAGAGACATCATTTTGGTAATCTCTAGTTATATCTCTAAATTTTCTAGTTCCGTCATTATTAAACTTGATGTCCATGTATATTGAAGTAGTTGATGCATTATATGGTGAAGCAACAGTTTCTACATCTACTTTTCTAATATCACTATTATTCATAAGGACTTCATTATTTGCTGTATTTCTAATTTCAAAATTACCTTTTTGTGTTATATCTGATAAAATATAATCTGTTTGCATATTTTCAGGTATTGTAATCTCTATTTGTCCTGTTGATTCATCACATCTTACTGTAAAATCTTCGACTTTCATTGATTTTAATCTTAATTTTATTACATTTGCTGATTTTACAAAATTGTCATAATTAAGAATATCCTTAGTATTTGATTCATCATCAGTATCTACAGTTAATAATATTTTTCTATAGCCACTTAAGTCTGTACCTAAAGAATAAGCTGGAATTATATTTACCATTTCATTTTTATCTTGATAAAAAATTCCTATAAAAGAAATTATACTAATTAAAATTATTAATAATATTATTAGTACGACGCTTAGTTTTTTTTGTGCTTTCATTTTTGTAATTTTCCTTGCTTAATATATTTAGGTTTTTAAAGGATACCTATAAACCTTATTTATGCATGTTGACACCAATTATACCTCCTATCATCCCTGCTATTATAGATAATATTATCATTAAAACAGATTGCATATTTATATTAAATCCTGATATAAATATACTCGATAATAGATATATTGTTATCATGTAAACAGCTCCTACTATAGAACCATTTAATATGCCATTTTTATTTATATTTACTGCACTAATTACACTTCCAATTAAAATACTTAGTGCTGAAATAATAATAACTGATACTGTTATAATATTTTCTGAAACATTTGTATATGTTAGTAATATAGAAATTAATAATAAGCTTATTATACTAATTACAAATGCAATACCAGTTCCTATTAAAATTTTTATTCCACTACCTTTAGCTGATAATTTAGAGACATTCTCTGCTTTTTCAATCATATATTTACCTCTCTTTCTAAAGGAAATATATGCATTTGAATCAACAATTATTACTATCTTTAAATTGAATTTACTTTTTCATGTGCCTTACTTGTATTTGATGATTTATTAAATTATTTATCTATATTTCTATCATCTACTCCTGCAATTGCCCATTTTTCTATTGATAATTTAATATTGTCTGGACGCGTTTTTAGAATTATTCTATCTTCTAATACTTCTTCTACTGTTCCTGAAAGTCCTGTATATGTTATTACTTTATCTCCCTTTTTTAACTCTGATTGCATTTTTTGTATTTCCTTTTCCTGCTTTTTCTTAGGAAGTAAAGTTAAATAGTAAAGTCCTATTATTAGTAAAATTGTTATTATTGTTATTATAAGTTGTTTACCCTCCATCTTTCCACCACTTTCTTGAAATATACAGTTTTTTAATTTTCCATAACCTCTTGTTGCTGACGTACATACTCTATCAGATTTATTGTTTGGTCTTGGAATGTTGCATAATATGTTGTTACTTCCTGCTCTGTAAGTGAATATATGCTATCCAAAACTATTTCAAAAAATAGCTTTCCATCTGATGTTACTATTCCATATTTTTTAGTTCTAGTATTGCCATTAACTTGATCTTGTTCTACTACTATACCATTAAGCTCTGGTATTATTATAACATCTGCATTTCTCGAATCAGTATGTGTATCTGCATCACAACCAAAGCCATCATATTCCATAGGTAATATTTCATTTCCATTTATATCAATAAGTCCCCATTTTCCATTTCTTTGTACTGGAATACAATTATCTAGCAATATATATTTATTAGTAACATTTGTATCATTTATAGTATTTGATAATCCTATTTGGTCATAATCTTGGTAAACTATTATTTTACCATTATTATTTACTACTCCCTGTCTATTATTGCTAGTTACTAAATAAAGACCTAAGTTTTTATCAAGCTCTTTTATGTCATCATATTCTAGCCTTACTTTTGTAATTCCATCACTGCCTATAATCCCCATTTTATTATTAGATGTTTTAACTATAAAATCATTGCTTCCTTCCATAAATTCTATACTAGTATATCTAGCTCCAATTATAACATTTGATGGGTCTGTTAAGTCTGCAACACCATATTGCTCTGTTGTATCATCTTTAATTACAATCATATTATATAAAAGAGCCTTTTGATTGTTATATACTACTGACTCTGAAAGAGAACTAGTTGTTGATGTAATTGCTGCATTTGTAACTTGTCCTGAATAATAATTTGCTAAGTAATTTAAACTAAAGACTGAAAGTTCATTACTTTCTGCAGTATAATTAAACATAACATTAAATGCTCTTTTTAGGCCATCAGATGTAATATATAAATTACTTCCAGAAGCCAATACCGGCTCATCAATTGTAAAAGTTTGGCTTTCTGTATCATTTGAACTTATTGCATTATATTTGTATATTTTATTTAGGTTAGCTTCAAATGAAACTATTTCTTTAGAATTATTGACATAACATTTAGTCCTATCTTCTGTAAATTCCCCATAGCCTCCATTGTACACATTGTAACCTAAAAGTGGAGCTATATCGCGAATAGATACATATATTTTGTTATTTTGAAACATAAACATACTACTTGTATAATTGTTTTGTCTTGTTCCATCTAAATAAAATTTGAACTGGCTACTCAAAATGTTTCTACTATAAAACCATATTCCTACTGCCGCAATTATTAATAATATAATTAATATTATTACAATAATAAATGCAATTTTTGCACCAGACACCTTTTTAGGTTTAGGATCTGGGATATTTTCCATTAAATCCATTATAAAAAACTTTTCCTTTCATTTGTTTATAGAGTTCATCAATTTACTTGTATGAACAATTCACTATTATTTTGTATAGCCATACTTTTTGTAAAATTCATTCACAAAATTAGCTAAGTTGTCATTTTCAATTTCCATTCTAACTCTTTCCATTAAATTAGTCAAGAATTTTATATTATGAATTGACAATAATCTTACTCCTAATATTTCATTACATTTTAGTAAATGTCTTATATAAGCTCTTGTATAATTTCTACAAGTGTAGCAATCACATTCTGGATCAAGAGGAGTAAAATCTTCTGCATAAGTAGCATTTCTTACAACTACTTTTCCATGTGATGTCATTGCTGTTCCATTTCTTGCAATACGTGTTGGAAGTACACAATCACACATATCTATTCCTGCCATTGCAGCTTCTAAAAGGTAATCTGGTGAACCTACTCCCATCAAATATCTTGGTTTATTTTCAGGCATAAGTGGAGCTGTAAATTTAAGCATTTTTATAAATTCTTCTTTTGGCTCACCTACACTAATTCCACCTATTGCATATCCTGGAAAATCAAGTTCTATTAAATCTTTTGCAGACTTTTCTCTTAAATCTTCGTAAAAGCCACCTTGAATAATTCCAAATAAGGCTTGATTTGTAGTTTTATGAGCTTCTTTACACCTTTTTGCCCATCTTGTTGTTCTTTCCATTGAATTTTTTGTATATTCATATGTAGAAGGATAAGGACAACATTCATCAAAAGACATTATAATATCTGCTCCTAAATCTTCTTCTATTTGCATTACCTTTTCTGGTGAGAAGAAATGCTTACTACCATCTAAGTGAGATTTAAACTCTACCCCATCTTCTGAAATAGTTCGTAAATCACTTAGTGAAAAAACTTGAAATCCTCCACAATCTGTAAGAATAGGTCTGTCCCATCTCATAAAATTATGAAGTCCACCTGCTTCTTTTACAATTTTTTCTCCTGGTCTTAAATATAAATGATATGTGTTAGATAAAATTATTTGTGCTCCATTTTCTTTAAGCTCTTCCACTGTCATAGATTTGACAGTAGCCTGAGTTCCAACAGGCATAAATATGGGAGTTTGTATATCTCCATGTGGAGTATGTACTACACCTCTTCTCGCCCCTGTTGTTTTATCTATATGTAATAATTCATATGTAACTGCTGGTTCCATTTTTTCCTCCTATAATATTAACATTGCATCACCAAAGCTAAAGAATCTATATTTTTCTTTTACAGCTTCTTTATATGCTTCCATTATATAATCTTTTCCTGCTAAAGCTGATACAAGCATTAGTAATGTTGATTCTGGTAGATGAAAATTTGTAATTAATCCATCTATACATTTAAATTTGTATCCTGGATAAATATAAATTCCTGTATCCCCTTCACAAGCTTTAACCATTCCTGTTTTTTCATCTGCTATTGTTTCTAGTGTTCTACATGAAGTTGTTCCAACTGCTATAACTTTTTTTCCTGCTTTTTTGGTTTCATTTATCTTGTCTACATCTTCTTGTTTAATATAATAATGTTCTGTATGCATATGGTGGTCTTCAATATTTCTTTCTTTAACTGGTCTAAATGTTCCTATTCCAACATGTAGAGTGACATTTGCTATTTTTATACCTTTTTCTTCTATTTTTTGCAATAACTCTGGTGTAAAATGCAATCCTGCTGTAGGAGCTGCCGCAGAACCTTCATATTTAGCATAAACAGTTTGATATCTATCATTATCTTTTAAACTTTCGTGTATATATGGTGGAAGTGGCATAAGACCTATTTGGTCAAGTATTTCATTAAATATACCTTGATATGTAAACTCAACTTTTCTTGTCCCGTCTGGTAAAGTTTCAAGAATTTCTGCTTTTAAAAGTCCATCTCCAAATATAACTTTGGCTCCAACATGAAGCTTATTTCCTGGTCTAACCATTGCTTCCCATATATCGCCTTCTATGTTTTTTAGAAGAACAAACTCAACATTTGCCCCTGTTTCTTTTTTGCCATAAAGTCTTGCCGGTATAACTTTTGTATTGTTCCTAACTAAGCAATCTCCAGGTTCTAAATAATTAATTATATCTTTAAATATTTTGTGTTCTTTTGTTTGTGATTTTCTATTAAGTACCATTAATCTTGATTCATCTCTATTTTTTATTGGTACTTGTGCTATTAATTCTTCCGGTAAATCATAATAAAATTCTTTAAGTTCCATTAAAAAGCCTTCTTTCCATTTCTTATTTTATAATTTATTCTTATTTATTTGACAACTTAATTAATATTTACTCATATACTACGTTTTCTTTGCCCACAATTTCTGCAAATTCTTGTATTATTTCATCATCTGCAAATATTGCCCCACAACTACTTAATTTTTCACCTTGTTTTACAAATACTGGTGTGTTGTTTCTATCTCCCACGAAAAATCTTATAGCTCCTCTCAGCTTTTCTTTATTTACTTCATCTAAGTTTGTAATTTCTAAAGTTAGCTTCTTTCTTTTTGGAACATTTTCCATTGCTTGAGATATTGAGCTAAAATCATTTGCTACACTATTGTAATTGTTTTTATAAGCACTTGCACCAGTTGAAGTGTTTGCATAATTTCTGTGGAAACCGCCACTTATCATATTTTTTATGCCTTCTTCATCTTCTACATCTACGATAGAGTTTGCTATTATGCTCGCATCTGCATCTTCCTTCATGCTTATTCTTCCATCAATTACAACCACAGACTCTTCTAACAATAAGTTTGAGCAATTGTTATAACAGCTTTCAAATACTATTACTTCACAACTTCCATATAAATCTTCTACTGTTACAAAAGCCATGATCTTATTGTTTTTTGTAAATTTCTTTTTAACTTTATCTATGATTGCAACAAGCCTTACCCTCATACCATCTTTTATTGAAATAGTTTTATTTTGTGATGAGTTATTTGTTTCTTTTTCGGCAAATTGTCTATCTACTTCATTTTGCTCACTTGCAATCATGTTTTCTACTATATCTGTTTGACTCGAATTTAATTCCTGACCTTGTGCTTCACCATTTCCAAGCATTTCATTTGCTTGCTTTAATTGCAATATATTTACATTTGCAATTTTTTCTATTAAGCTTTTATATTTTTCTAAAGGATGTCCTGAAATATATATTCCAAGCATTTCTTTTTCCATTGATAGCATTTCTTTTTCAGAATATTCTGGAAGTTCATTGTAATTATATTTCATTTTTTGCATTTCATCATCTTGGCTTCCCATATCGAACATGGTTACTTGTCCTGCATAATCTTGATTTTTTGCATCTGCTATCATATCTATTATGCCTTCAAAAGAAGCAATAAGTGTAGCTCTTGTTTTTCCAAGATTGTCAAAAGCACCTGCTTTTATTAAACTCTCTATACACTTTTTATTTACAGATTCTCCATATATTCTTTCGCAGAAGTCTGTAAAGTCTTTGTAGCTTCCATTCTTTTCTCTTTCAGCAACTATATTGTCTACTGCTTGAAGGCCAACATTTTTTATACTTCCAAGTCCAAATCTAATTGAATTTCCTGAAGCAGTAAATTTTGTAAAGCTTTCGTTTATATCTGGTTTTAATATTTCGATGCTTTTCTTTCTACATTCTTCTATATATATTGGTACTTTATCTAAGTTTCCTAAAAAGCTATTAAGCATTGCAGCCATGAATTCTGCTGGATAATATGCTTTTAAGTATGCTGTTCTATATGCTACTACTGCATAACAAGCAGCATGAGATTTGTTGAATGCATATTTTGCAAATTCTGCCATTTCGTCAAATATTTTATTTGCTGATTCTTCATCTATACCATTTCTTACACAACCTGGTATTTCTACATTTCCGTTTTCATCTAGTTTACCATGTACAAAGTTCTCTCTTTCTTTTGCCATTACATCTAGTTTTTTCTTTCCCATGGCACGTCTTACTAAGTCAGCTCTTCCTAATGAATATCCAGCTAAATCTCTAACTATTTGCATTACTTGCTCTTGGTAAACCATACAACCATAAGTTACACTTAATATTGGTTTTAAGCTTGGATGAGTATATATGGCATTATCTGGGTCTTTTTTATTCGCTATATATCTTGGAATTTGGTCCATTGGTCCTGGTCTATAAAGTGACACTCCAGCTATAATGTCTTCTAAGCAGTCGGGCTTTAGCTCCTTCATAAAGTTTGTCATTCCTTGTGATTCAAACTGGAATATTCCGATTGAATCGCCGTCCTGCCACAATTTATACACTTTTGGGTCATTCATTTCTTTATCAAATACTACATCTATTCCTTTATTCTTTTTTACTAGTTCAATTGCATCTCTAATAACTGTTAGTGTTCTTAAACCTAGGAAGTCCATTTTTAATAGTCCAAGTTCTTCAAGAGTTGTCATTATGTATTGGGTTGAAATGACGTCATCTCTAGCATAAAGTGGAACATAATTTACAACTGGCTCACGTGCTATTATTATTCCACAAGCGTGTGTTGAAGCCTGTCTTGGTAAGCCTTCGAGTGCCATTGCTATGTCTAATAAATTATGTATTTCATTATTACCTTCATATAAATCTTTTAATTCTTTATTTTGCTCTAGTGCTTTAGCTATTGTTATGTGGAGTTCATTAGGTATCATTTTTGCTAATTTATCCGCTTCTGCATAAGAAACATCTAATACTCTTGCAACATCTCTTATTACCATTTTTGCTGCCATTGTTCCAAATGTTATAATCTGAGATACATGGTCATGTCCATATTTTCTAGCAACATAGTCAATTACTTCTTGCCTTTTTTCGTAATCGAAATCTATATCAAAATCGGGCATACTTATTCTTTCTGGATTTAAAAATCTTTCAAAAATAAGTCCATATTTTATTGGGTCAATATCTGTTATTTCTATTGCATAAGCTACTATTGAACCCGCTCCTGAACCACGTCCCGGTCCTACTGGTATATCATGAGATTTAGCATAATGAACATAATCCCATACTATTAAAAAGTAATCAGTGTAACCCATTTTGTTAATTACACCTAATTCGTATTCTTCACGCTCCCAAATTTCTTGAGGAGGATTTTCTCCATACCTATTTCTTATTCCATCATCAGTTAGCTTTTTAAGATAATCAAAATGTGTGGCATATTCTTCTGGCACATCATAATTAGGAAGTATTGTATGTCCAAATTCAAATTCTACATTGCATTTTTCTGCTACTTTTACTGTGTTTTCAATTGCATCTGGTACATTTTTGAAGTATTCCATCATTTCTTCTGGAGATTTAATATACAATTCATCTGACTCAAATTTCATTCTATCTGGGTCTGACATTCTTTTACCAGTTTGTATACATAGTAAAACTTCGTGATTATATGCATCTTCCTTTTTTAAGTAATGTGAATCATTTGTAGCTAAAAGTGGTATATCTAATTCTCTTGCCATTTGAATTAGCTTTTGATTAGCCATTACTTGTTCTTTTACTCCATTATTTTGGATTTCTAAATAGTAATCTTCTCCAAATAATTTTTTAAACCAAAGTGCTGACTGTTTTGCACCTTCCATATCTCCTTGTAGAATTTTTGAAGGAATTTCACCTGCTAAACAAGCACTTGAACAAATTATACCCTCATGGTATTTTTCTAAAGCTTCTTTATCTATACGAGGTTTATAATAAAATCCATCAGTAAAGCCTAAAGATACTAGTTTAATTAAGTTTTTGTATCCATTATTGTCTTTAGCAAGTAAAATTAAGTGATTATATTTTGCATCTAGAACTGGATCTTTGTCTTTCATTGTTCTAGGTGCTACATATACTTCACATCCTATTATTGGTTTTACTCCATTTGCCTTACAAGCTTTGTAAAAGTCAATTGCACCAAACATAACACCATGGTCAGTTATTGCCATAGCGTCCATGCCTAGTTCTTTTGCTCTTACTGGTAAGTCTTTTATTCTATTTGCTCCATCTAATAAACTGAATTCACTATGCACGTGTAAGTGGACAAATTTGCCGTTTAACATTTTGGTTCCTTTCTCGCATAATATATATGTATTTATAAATATATTACCAAATTACTATTACAAAGTAGAATTACTATCTTTTCTATTATTATATTTTTTCTACATATACCTTATCATTAACTGCAACAACTGTATATTTGTTCAACTTTTCTATATCTTTTATTTCATCATAATTACTGTATTTAAGTATTTGCTCTTTCGCTTCTTTTTGTTTTTCTTTTAGTTTGCTTTCCTCTACTTTTTTCAAATACTTAAATTCTATCATTACCGCATTATAACCTTTAGCTCTATCTCTTGGCACTAAAAGTATGTCTGGATATTCTCTTTGAACTTCAAGCTCTGATTTTACATTGTATATTTTTAAGTTCATTGATATGCAATAAAAGATTAATTTTATATACTTCTCATCAAATCTTTGATAGTCTCTATTTGATAAATTTTTCAAATATTTTTGTAATATTTCTATTATTTTATCTATTTTTCCTTCTAATGCTAGTTCCTTAGTTATTTCAGAATAACTGTCTATTATTCCATTATTAAATTCTTGTCCTAAAGTTTTTAGGAAGTATTCTGCATATATTTCTCTCATTACTTTATTAGGAACTTTTAACTTTGGAAATCCTACTTCTATTCCTTCTATTGTTAGATATCCTAAATAATACAGCATTGAAACTAAATCAGTATCTGTAAATTCCATTGCAGGATTAAACTTTTGAGTTATTTCTGATAATATGCCTTCACCTGAAACTGTTTTTTCTATTATTTCTGCTCGTTTTTCTCCTTTACACAAATCTAGCATTTTGCCTATTTTACTGTAATCACTTGCTATATTAACATCTACTAAATTTTCTGGTATTCTACCTAGTCTTACGTAATCCTTCAAAAAATATAAGCACATATTAGAATTATATATTTTTTCTTTACCATGTACCGAAAACTTATATCCATCATAATTTTCCTTCATTATTGGCAATAATTCTAATTGTTTTTCTTTAGAAATATTTTGTTCATCCATTAATTTTATTAGCTCTTGTTCTGTAAATCCTAACATTTCATTAAATTCTTCATCACGCGTTATGTCTGAACCAATGTTAAATCCAGAAGTTAAACTGTCCAAGGTTATTGGTGCTACACCTGTTATAAAGATTCTGTCTATTACTGTTTCTGTACCTTCTTTTAGCACCTCGTACCATTTTCTTACTTTACCGTTTTTTGATACCAAGCTTTTAAATTGGTCTGTATTAAATCCTAATAGCTCATTTGCAAAATGGTCGTATTCATCTATTATGACATAAATTTTTTCATTTGCCTTTTGAATACTAAAAGCTTTTATTAAATTGTCTAATACATTTTCTGCATCCTCATTTTCATTTATATAAAAATCCAAATTATATTTTTGTATAAAATATCTTATTGAAGAAATTGTTTTACTTTTAAAACCTCTCATTGTTGTTTCTTCATCACTTGTATCTATTCCTGAAAAATTAAATCTTAATATGTGATAACTATTTTTTAATTTAGTTGGATTTTTTCCTATGTATGTATCTTTGTATAGCACTTCGAATTTATCTTTTTTTAGAATATCATAATAGTTTTCTAAAGTACTTGTAAATAAAGTCTTTCCAAACTTTCTTGGACGTAAGAAAATTATTCTTTTATCTACTATGTTTTCTAGCATTTCTATATACATTGTTTTATCTACATAATAATAATTGTCTTCTACTAATTCTTGATAATTACTTATTCCATAAGGTAATTTTTTTATCATTATTTGCGAGCCTCCTTTTTAAGAGTTTTTTATTAAATCTTATATTGTTATATTATCATAAAAAGCATTTTTTAACAATAGACAACTGAAAAAATGCAGAGTTTTTATTTCTCTCTGCATTTCTACTTATACATTTTATTTAGTTTCTAGCATGGTTGTGTCAAACAGGAGCGTCCCTATTGACATATTACTTATTTAATCTTTACTTTTATACATCCTAAACATTTTTTTCAAATTAATTTTTTCACCATAATTTAATATTGCTGATGAATATATTTTGATTGAAATATGTGCTACAAGTATTATTGTTACGATTAAAATTGCTATTGATAACAATATTTCATTTGTACTAGATAAGCCCATCATTACTCTAAATGGCATACAGAATGGTGATGAAATTGGAACTAATGCTGCTATTTCATTTAAGCTACTTGTTGGATTCATCATTGTAAAATATGATAAGTAAAATCCTATTACTGCAAGTATTGCAACTGGTCCATTTGCTGATTGTACTTCTTCTGGTTTTGAAACTGTTGAACCTGTTAGAGCATATAACATTGCATATAATGAATAACCTAGTAAGTAGTATACTGCAATTACACCAATCATTTGTGGACTAAGCTGTAACATTTCAAATATCATTTGAGCCGTTTCAAGAGGTAAAAATACATTTGCACAAATTACGGCAACTAATATTAGTAATAATGTTTGTGCTATTCCTACTAGTCCTATACCAATAGTTTTTCCTAATACTATTATTCTTGGACTTGTTGATGTAACTAATGTTTCTATAATTCTTGATGTTTTTTCTACTGTTATTGCACTTGATACTTGGTATGCATAGAAATATATTGCATAGAACAATACTATTGATAAAAGCATCATTACAAATATGTTACTTGAACTTTCATCTGATGAAAGTGATGTAACTGATATATTGCTTTCCATATTTAGTGTTGGTAATTGATCCTCTGGTATTCCAAGTTTTGCAAGTTGCATATTTTGGTATGTAAGTTGTATTGCATTTATTACATCTGTTGGTACAGTTGTTCCTAGTCCCATTCCATCTACTAAATACTCAAAATATAGTCTGCTATCTGTTTCAGTTAAAATTATAGCTGAAGATACTTCTCCATTTTTAACTTTTTCTTGTACTTGTTCTCTTGTGCTTGTTTTATCTATTTCTACTTCATATCCAAGTTCTAAGAACTGATCATGTAAATTGTCTAGTCTTCCTTCAAATATGTCTTCATTATCTAGTACAGTTACTTTTGTGGCTTCGCTTGTAATTCCACTTAAAAATTTTGGTACATTAAATCCTATTACAATTATTAACAATATTATTAAGTTTGAAACAATAAAAGACTTTCTTTTTACCATATCTTTTATCGTAAATGCTATTACTGTAAATAAACTTCTCATTATTTATCACCTACCTTTTCTATGAAAATATCATTTAGGCTTGGTTTTTTTACTTCTATTTTTTCAACTTCTATATTTTTTGAAACAAGCCTTTTTAGTAGGTTTTGTGCCTGCATTTCATCATTTATGGCAATTTCATATTGATTATCTAATTCTTTTATTATTTGTAAACCTTCATCTTGTATTTCTCTTGAAACATCTACTTTTGTTATTAAGTCAATTCTATTTGCTTTATAGCTTTCTTTTATTTCTTTTAAATTTCCCCCAAGAATTGTCTTTCCTCTATTCAATATAAGTATATCGGTACAAAATTCTTCTATTGAAGCCATTTGATGGCTTGACATTATTATATATGTTCCCTTTTCAACTAGTTCTATAATAGCTGATTTTAAAAGCTCTGTATTTATTGGGTCTAAACCACTAAATGGCTCATCTATTACTAGTAGTTCTGGATTATGTATTACTGCTGTTATAAATTGTATTTTTTGCTGGTTACCTTTTGATAATTTTTCAGCTGTTAGATTTTTATACTCTTCTACTTCTAATCTTTTAAGCCAAAAATTCATTGATTCTTCTGCATCTTTTTTCTTCATACCTTTTAGCTTAGCAAGATACATTAGTTGTTCACTAATTTTTATTTTTGGATATATTCCTCTTTCTTCTGGCAAATATCCAAAGTTTACATACTTTCTTTCAACTTCTTTTCCATTCCAACTAATTGTTCCTTTGTCTTTTTTTAAAATTCCTAAAATCATTCTGATTGTTGTAGATTTTCCTGCACCATTTGTACCAAGCAATCCAAATACGCCAGGCTTGTTAATTTCAAATGATATATTATCTACTGCTAATTTTTCACCAAATGTTTTGCTAACATTTTGAACTTTAAGTCCCATACATCCTCCTTCTATTTTTTACTTAATAACCATAATTGTCAGTCAACCATCCTAATATAATCATTGGCACACATTACAACCATTCGTGGTATTTCTTTATATAAGCACGTTTTACAATCTGCGCAAGGACAGTATAACATATATTTAATAGTAGCACAACTATGTAGAACTGAATAGGTAGTATAACAAAATTAAATTCCTGAATTCCATGTAAAGCAATAGGTACAATTATTGTTCCTGCAATCGTTACTAGCGACATTATTGCAAGTGGTTTGCTTGCTCTTGATTGTATAAATGGTATTTTTTCTGTACGTATAAAATGTATTATTAAGGTTTGTGAAATTAAACATTCTATAAACCATGCTGTTTGAAAGTAACTTTGCATTTCTACTGAATTATATCCTAATACGAACCAGAATATTGCAAATGCCATTACATCTATTACAGAACTTGTCATTCCCATAACTACCATAAATCTTCCTAGATTTTTTGTATTCCACTTTCTTGGTTTTATTATATATTCTTCATCTACTCGATCATAAGGAATTGCTATTTGTGAAAATTGGAATAGAAAATCTTGAATTAGCATTTGTATTGGTAGTAGTGGCAAAAATGGTAAAAATATACTTGCTATTAATATGCTAAATACATCTCCAAAGTCTGAACTTATTGCTAGTTTCATATATTTTTCTATATTTGCATATACTTTTCTTCCTTCTAAAACTCCATCTAATATAACTTTTAAGCTTTTTTCTAGTAAAATTATGTCACTTGATTCTTTTGCTATGTCTGCGCCTGTATTTACACAAATTCCTACATCTGCTGAATGCAAAGAAGCTGCATCATTTACTCCATCTCCCATGTAGCCTACTACATGCCCGTTTTTTCTTAATACATTTACTATTCTTTCTTTTTGCATTGGATTCATTCTAGCAAATATATTTATTTCTTCTACTTTTTTACTTAATTCCTCATCAGTCATTTTTTCTAAGTCTGAGCCTAGTAAGACATCTCCATCAATTCCAACTAAGCCACATATATTTTCTGTTGCATATTGATTATCTCCAGTAATTACCTTTGTTTGTATTCCGTATTTTTTTAATTCTTTTATTGTTTGCTTTACATCTTTTTTTGGTGGGTCTAAGAATCCTACTAATCCTATAAAGGTCATGTTTTTCTCGTCTTTTTCATTAAATATATTTACGCCTGAATATTCTTTTTTGCTTGCTATAGCTATTACTTGCATTCCTTTTTTGGCTAATTCTTTTGCTTTTTGTTCAATTTTTTCTATTTTTTCTTTTGTTATATTTTGAATTTCACCTTTGTTGTTTAATTTTGTGCAAATTTTTAAAACTTCTTCTAATGCACCTTTTGTTATTAATGTATAGTCATCCTTTTTTACAACTATGCTCATCCTTTTTCTTGTATAATCAAATGGTATTTCATCAACTTTTATATATCCTTCTATATTTACTTTATGCTCTTTTCCAAATGACATTATTGCTCTATCTACTATGTTTTTTAATCCTGTACTTAAATAACTATTTAAGTACGCGTATTTTAAGATTGATAAATCCTCATCTCCATTTAAGTCTATATATTTTTGTAATACTATTTTATCTTGAGTTAAAGTTCCTGTTTTATCTGTGCAAAGTGTGTCTATTGTTCCTAAATTTTGTATAGCTTTTATATTTTTTACAAGTGTCTTTTTCTTCTCTAAGCTTCTACTTCCTTTAGTTAAATTTACATTTACTATCATTGGAAGCATACTTGGAGTTATACCAACCGCAACTGATAAGGCGAATAAAAATGCTTCACTCCAGTTGTTTCTAATAAACCCAAATATTAAAAATACAGATATTGAAACTATAATCATGCATTTTATAAGTAACTTTGTTACACTGTCCATTTCTTTAGTGTAATTTGTGGGTTCTTTTTTCTTGCTTATTTCTTTATTCATTTTGCCAAGATATGTATCAAATCCAGTTGTTATAACTGCTCCAATGCCTTTTCCACTAACAACATTTGAACCCATTAAGCAAATGTTTTGAATATTAAATACATCATCATCTTGTTGTCCAGCTTTACCTACCATTTTTTCAACTGGTACACTTTCTCCTGTAAATGCTGATTGGTTTACAAATAAGTCTTTTGACTCTAAAAGTACCATATCTGCTGGAACAATTGATCCTGCATTAAGAGTAATAATATCCCCTACAACAACATTTTCTGTATAAATAACTGTGTCTTTATCTTTATTTCTAAAAACTGTGGTCTTACTTTTTAATTTAGATTTTAACTTTTCATTAAATCTGTAAGTCGAATAATTTTGGACAAAACTAATTAAGGCACTTAATATTCCTAAAATTATTATAATTATTGCACCAAATACATCCTGGTTAATTAAGCTAATAATTGCTAGTATTACTAGTATTAAAATAAATTTATCTTTAAATGAATTTACTAAAAAATATATTGGTCCTCGCTTTTTGTTTTCAGTTACAATGTTCAAACCATTTTCTTCAAGCCTTTTGTTGGCTTCTTTTGTACTTAATCCATTTGAATCCGTTTTCAAGATTTTATAAATTTCTTCATTACTCTTACCGAGAAATCTCGTAATATTTCATTTATTTACCTCTCTGTTTTTTCAATTAGGGACAATCCTAAACCGAAAATTTTATAATTAAATTTTAGTCTAATTGATTGATAAAGTCAATAAATTATGATATATTTAGTTTAGTTACTTTAAGGCAAACTTTGGAATTATAATAATTTATATTCTTAGTTTTACTAACCTTAAATGTAAATAGTAATTATTTTACTTGCATAATTATATTGTAAGGAATAATTGCTTATCTTATAACATATCTTGTTATAAGGAAAGGAGTTTCTATATGAAACCTATAATTTTTAAAGGCTGTGGTACAGCTCTTGCTACTCCGTTTGATGAGCAAGGAATTAATTTCAAAGTTTTCGGCGAGATGATTGAAAATCAGATTGAAAATGGTATTGATGCTCTTATTGTTTGTGGAACTACTGGTGAATCATCTACAATGACTGAAAAAGAGAGAAAGGATGCAATCAAGTTTGCTATTGATGTAGCAAAAAAACGAGTTCCTGTTATTGCAGGTACTGGTTCTAATAATACTGCTCAGGCTATGGCTATGAATAAATATGCTGAAGAAGTAGGTGCAGATGGTTGTTTAGTTGTTACTCCATATTACAACAAAACAACTCAAGGTGGTCTGATTGCTCATTATTCTGCTGTTGCTTCTAGCACAAGACTTCCTATTATTTTATATAGTGTAGCAAGTAGAACAGGGGTAAATATTTTACCTGAAACTTGTCTGGAACTTTCTAAAATTCCTAATATAGTGGCTATAAAAGAAGCAAGTGGCAATATTTCTCAAATTGCTAAAATAGCTGAGTTATGTGGAGATAATTTACATATTTATTCTGGAAATGATGACCAAGTTGTACCTATAATGTCTTTGGGTGGTTTAGGTGTAATATCTGTTTTATCAAATGTAGCTCCTAAATATACTCATGATATGTGCCAAAATTTTTTTGATGGAAAACTTGATGAGGCTTTAAAAATGCAACTTAGAGCTTTAAGTTTAATTAACGCATTATTTTGTGAGGTAAATCCTATTCCAGTTAAGTATGCTTTGAATTTGATGGGATATGATTTTGGAAAGCCAAGGCTTCCTTTGGTTGAATTGTCTGACAAAAATAAGGTCGTTTTGGAAAATGAAATGAAAAAGATGAGGTTGATATAATGTGTCAGGGGGCGTCGCCTCTTGACACTAGAATACATTTTTAATACTCAACTTTTCCTTTTCTTTAATATGCTCTAATATATATATACCTTCTTCTATTTCAGGTATTGAGTCCTCAGGTGTATCTGATTCTAAAAATCCTCTTACTAATACAATTTGAGTATTTACTTTTTCTAACTCATCATGCTCCAAATAGTAAGATAATAATTCATTATCTTCTTCCCATTTGTCATAAATTTGGTTAGTTTTGTCTATTAATTCACTTACTTCAATTTCTGAACTAAGTATTTCTTCTTTTAATTCTCTTAATGAATCTTGCACTCCACCTAAAGTTTTCCTAGAATAGCTTTGGGTTTGCCATTCTCCAATTAATATCACTAAAATAATTACTATTGTAATTACAGCTTCTCTTCTCATTTTTTACTCCTTTATTTTTAATTTAGCTGTCAATAGGGACGTCCCTTGCTTGACAAGTTAGTGCCAAAAAGGAGCGGCCCTATTGACACGATTTACATATTCTTATTTACCATTTCCGTTTCTTTCTTTTTTCAGTCTTATTTTGACAAAAGAAATTTCCTTTTCCATCCATTGTTGCTATTAAAACATTTTCTGGTGTCGTTTTAAATTTTACAATTTGCTTTTGTAGCCATTTTTCATCTTTTCCTATTTTGCTTAAGTTTTCATACATTATTTTTCCATCAACGATTAAGTCATATGGGAGTCCTTCGTATTCAGGTTCTATGCTAAAGTCTTCTGGTATTGTATTTCTTTTATTTGGTTTTTGAATTACTGAAACTTCTCCATTTGTTTCTAATATGGCATATTCTACATCTCCTAAATCGAATACATCTTTTCCTCTTAATCTTTCTTGAAGTTCACTAACTGTAAATCTTTCTTTTTTTAGAGCTTCTTCATCTATTTTTCCTCTATATACCAAAATTGTTGGCTTTCCACAGGTTATTTTTCTTATATTTACTGATTTTATGTTTAATACGGTAATTAATAAATGCATTGCAAGAAGTCCAAGTATTGGCACTATGCCATTAAATATTGGAACTCCTGTATCAGTCATTGGAATTGATGCTAAGTCGGCAATCATTATAGATATAACTAATTCAAAAGGTTGAAGTTGTCCTATTTCTCTTTTTCCCATTAGTCTCATAACTACTAATACTATTATATAAATAATAATTGCTCTTACAAAATTAACTAACATATGTGACCCTTTCTTGCTATTTACAAATTAATTTTCTTTTGTATTAAAAATATTCTCATTTTATATTTGATTTAGTTCACAATATAAAATTTGTAACTCTTTTGTTTATATTATTTCCTATTTTTCTATGAATATTTATGTTTTTTTAGGAAATAATTAAAATAAATAGTTTTGTTGAATCTTAATTAAGCATTAAGTTTTTATTGAATGTTGATTTTCTTTCGGAGTAAAGGCAATATTGTAGAATGAAAAGAGCTCAATTAATTAGATTCAACTTTGAGAAAGGAGTTTTTCATGAATAGAAATAAAGTTCCACAATTTGTCGGAAGACTCATAACCGCGATTATTGTTTTGGGAATAACCGCATTTTTCACACCTGGCTTTGCTACTTCTAGTATTTGGGTTGTCGCTCTTGCAGTTCTTCTTTTAACTGTGTTTGATTTTGTAATTAGCACTTTTACTGCATTATTTACTCATCCAATTGTTAAAGGAATAATAGGTTTTGTATTATGCGCAATTACTTTGTATGTTGTTCAATATATAGTTACAGGTTATGGCATATCTTGGATTTCAGCATTGCTTGGTGCTTTAGTTTATGCAATTGTTGATTATATGTTGCCGGCTACAAATTCTTAGTAGCCGGACCATAAATATTTTTTCCATATTTATCATATCTTGAGCCATGACATGGGCAATCCCAAGTTTTATCTGCATCATTCCATTCTAATATACATCCTAAGTGTGTGCAAACAGGCTTAATATAATAAGTTTTTCCATTTTCATCTTTATATACTCCCACTTTGCTTCCCTCTAAATCTACGACTGCTCCTGAACCTGGTTTTATGTCATTAGTTTCTATATTTTCTGCTTTTACTCTGTCTAATACAAATGATTTTGTACTGTCTACCAACATGTTTTTCATTTCGTCTTTATTTGTAATTGGTTTAAATCTTGTTGATTTAAATATTTCTTCATATATGCTTGCTCCACCAGTAATCTTGTCTGCAATTATATTTGCCCCAACATTTGATGATGTCATTCCCCATTTATTAAATCCTGTCATAACATACAGATTAGGCATTAAACTTGAGTATTCTCCTATATATGGGGTTTTGTCTAGTGTTATTGCATCTCTTGTTGACCATTTGTGTTTTATTATGCAGTCTGGATATAGCTCTTTTGCCTTGTTTTCTAATATTCCATAAGTTTTGCTATAGTCTACTTTTGAACCGGTTTTATGACCTACTCCACCTATTAATAAAATATCTCCTGCTGTTCTAAAAGAAAAATTTGGCTCATCTATACTTAAGTACATATCTTTCGGCAATTTTTCTTTTATTTTTATTCCTATTACATATGATGATGCTTGATACATTTTTGCAAAATAAAATCCTGGAATTTTTAAAAATGGATATTGACTTGCAAGTACCACATATTTTGCATACACTTTATGTCCATTTGCATAAACTTCATACTCCTCGTTTTTTCTTTTAATATCAGTGCACAACGAATTTGTATATACCCTTCCGCCTTTGTTTAAAATATATTTTGTAAGCCCTGCTAAATATTTTAGCGGATTGAATTGCGCTTGATTTTTAAAAACTACTCCTTTTTGAATTTTAAATGGTAAATCAGATTTTTCCACTTTTTCTGCATTTATATTTATATATTTTAAGCTTTCCGCTTCTTCATCAATTTTCTCTACATTTTCTTCATTTATTGTGTAAATGTAATTGTTTTTTCTTTCAAAGTCACAGTCAATATTATTTTCTCTTACTATTTCCTCAATATTTTTTATTGCTTCCTCATTTGCTTCAAAATATTTCTTAGCAAATTTTATTCCATATTGGTTTGATAAATAATGATATATAAGGCTATGCTGAGATGTTATTTTCGCAGTTGTATGTCCTGTGACTCCATGCCCAATTTCATTCCTTTCAATTACAATTGTTTTATATCCTTTTTTCGTCAAATAATAACTCAAAGTTATTCCACTAATTCCTGCACCTATAATACATACATTTGCACTTGTATCCTCACTTAACTCTCCATTTGAATTTATCTTTTCTATTTCGTCTATCCATAATGAATTCATTTTTATTCTTCCCTTCTCGTAATATTAATTTCTTGTCAAAAATGGACGTTCCAATTGATAATTAACATTTTTCTTTTCTTGTAATATATAATTTTTTCAAAACTGGACGTTTCCATTGACAAAAAACTTTTCTCTATTTATTATCTTTTTTAATTTTGATTTTATTCAGTGATTTTAAATACACAATAATAAATTTGATTTTTTTGCATAAAATAGTTTTATAAAATACTTTAATTTTTAGGTTTAATTTATTACATATGGTATTATTAATGAAAAAAAATTTGAAACGATCCTTTTTATAAAATTGCATTTCATAAAAAGGACCTATTTAAATGTAGAATTAATCTATTAAATAATAATTTGCTTCATACCCCAAAGCTCTTCCTTCAAACAGTAATTCATAATTATCAGAATTTGTATACTCTAATACTTGATTTAACACTTTATCTATATCATAATAAGCTTTAATACTTAAAATGAATGTATCTTCAAACTCTCTTTCTTTTAAAATTTCTATTTGTTCTTCACTTAATATAAGTGATTCTTTATAGGTCATAAATTCAGGCATATTTTTTATATGATTATACCCATTAAGTCCTATATAAACAAATTGATAATCTTTATACTTTTCTGCAAGCTCAATATATTCTTTGTACTCTTTATACAAATAAGCAGGCTCTTTTGTAATTATGCCATACCCTTGCAGACAAACAATCAAACAAATTGCAAATATATTTATTCCATATTTTATATTTTTTTTGCTTATTTTATTTATGTAGTATGAAACTAAAAATACAACTCCTATAGTTATAATGGGTAAAGTTGGTAATATGTATCTTTGTTCTAAGTAAGGTGCAGTTTTTGAAATAATAAAATAGTATATAATAACAGGTAAAGTTAATATAGCATATTCTGCAATACGTTTATTTTTTCTATTTTGTATAAAATATATTATCACTAATATTAGTACTAATGTTAATAATATATATCCGTACAATATTGCTAATTGAAAACTCCCCAAACATTTCTTCTAAATAATATTTAAGTCTTTCAAAATAGTTCTCTTGTAGACTACCTAAACCTCTATAAGAGAAAAAGATATGATATATACTTGCTGGAAATAGTACTACTCCTAATATTGCCAACTTAATGTTTTCACATACCCATGCTTTTCTTTTACCTTTTAAATGTATAAAAAGTATTATAAACATTACTAAAGCAAATAAGCAAAAATAGTAATGTGTTAAAAAGCCAAGTATTGTTGCAAAACTTAGCCTTAGCATTTCTCTTTTGCGCATTCCTACTCTACATATTTTCAAACTAATATATGTATACAATAGTATAAAAAATGTCATCATCATATACATTCTTTGAAACATTACTGTTGAAATAGCTCCCATGCTAAAACCGTAAAGAACTATGGCTATTAGTCCTGTTTTTTCTTTTTTGTATAGTTTAAAAATTTTAAAGATGAATATACATGATAGTATAAAAAATATTATGTTTATTATAAAAATTATATATTTAGAAAAATGTCCTAAAAAAAATGATGAAACTATGTGTACCAATATATAAAACAATGGCGGATGAACGTCCCTTGATTGATTTACTATTACTGATACAAAGTTAAATATATCACTTGGTTCAATTGTTACATATTCTATCGCCTCTTCTTTTGTTTTCCAAATCGGAGTTGTATCCTTTTCTATATAACTTAAATAATTAAAAATAGTTGGATCTTTTATACACGACCAAATATTGCTAATCCAATTACCTTGTAGAATATATTTGCTTATAACTTTATTAGTAACATCCATTTTTCCATATGGTTGAAATAAATTGTCATATTTGTAATTTGATGAGCCATATGAAAATATTTCGTCTTCATTAAAACCTTTTTTTTGATTTTCGTAAAAAAGCATAGTAATAGTTAAAATAACTATTACTATACTTAAAATGATACTCGTTTTATTTTGTAATAATTTTTCTATTAAATTAATTTCACTTTTCAATTGCTTACTATTTTTACTATATATATTTTTTTGCTTATTTAAAGATTTCATTTTTAACCCTTTTTCAATCTATTCTTTTGCTTTTTCCAATAAGCTATCATTTCTACATTATCTACCATAAATATATACTAAAGTTTTTATTTATTCAAGTGTTATTTAAGATTTTTTTATCTTTCCAATAATATTTTAATAGCTATAAGAATTAGTATAATACCTCCTGCTATTTGTGCATGTTTTTTATATTTTTCTCCAAATAAATTTCCAATTTTTACACCTATTAATGATAACAAAAAAGTTATTATTCCTATTGTAAAAACCGCTTCCATTACATTAACATTCAAAAATGCCAAAGTAATTCCTACTGCTAAAGCATCTATGCTAGTTGCAATAGCCAAAGTTATCATAATTTTGAAATCTATATTTTCTGTTATATCATCTTCACTATCTTTTTTAAAAGCTTCTACTAGCATATTTATTCCAACAGCAACTATTAGAAAAAAAGCAATATAATTATCTACTTGTGTTACTACGCTATTTAATTTATTGCCTAGCAAATATCCTATTATTGGCATTAAAGCTTGAAAAAAGCCAAAATATAATGCAATGACAACAGCTTTTTTCCATTTCATTTTTAGCATAGAAAGGCCTTTGCATACTGCCACAGCAAATGCGTCCATTCCTAGTCCAACACTCATAAATAACATTTCAGTAATTCCCATTAGTATTCCTCCAATTTACTTTTTAGACGGCCCCTTAGAGTAAAAGGACCGTCCATCGTAAAGAATTTACAAAACTCCTAATAATATAATTACTATGATTCCAAGTACAATTCTATACCACCCAAATACTTTGAAGTCGTGTTTTTTTATGTAATTCATTAAGAATTTTATTACAAATATTGATACTAAAAATGCAATTAACATACCTACTATTAATACTGCCAATTCCATTCCTGTAAAACTTAAACCAAATTTTAAAATTTTAAGTAAGCTGGCTCCAAACATTACTGGAATTGCTAAGAAAAATGTATATTCTGCTGCTACTGTTCTAGAAATTCCTATAAGTAAAGCTCCTATAATAGTTGCTCCTGAACGTGAAGTCCCCGGAAATATTGCTGCTATTAATTGAAATAAACCTATAATAATAGCATCTTTATAAGTTAAGTCTGTTATGTCAGTTACTCTAGGCTTCATATCTTTTTTCTTGTTTTCTATAACTATAAATGCAATACCTACCAAAATTAACATTGTTGCTACTACCCATGAATTATATAGATATTTATTTAATATATCATCAAATAGCAACCCTACAACTGCCGCTGGTATACAAGCTACTAATATTTTAGCCCATAAAATAAGTATATTCTTATCCAATACTACTTTTGAATTTCCTCCATGCTTACTTTTTTGCATTTTAAGAGGCCATATACTTTTAAAGTACAGTACAACTACCGCTAATATTGCTCCTAATTGTATTACTACATCAAACATATCAAAAAAGCCTTCTGAGATCCCCTCAAACTTTAAAAAATTTTCTGCTAATATTAAATGTCCTGTACTACTTATTGGTAGCCATTCTGTAATTCCTTCAATTACTCCATATATTATTGAATAAATAATGTTTAACATCTTTTCCTCCTACTTTTATTATATTTTTATTTTGAAATTTATTTTTTATGATAAAATTTAATTAATTGTTATTATTCATAATTAATAGTAACAATTATTTTTAATGAATTATAACATTTTATTCTTAGACTTGTAAATATTTTTTATTAATGTTATAATTCATATATAAATGTTATGCTTAACTAATTTTAACATATATAAAATTAAATTATAAAAGAAAGGTTATGTTTGTAATATTATAAACATATTTCACGAGGATTTATATTATGGATAAAAGTAAAAATCATTATGATGTTCAAACTGATAACAAAATATTTAAAGACGAATTAGGCACACCACCTAAAGATCACTCTTTAAATAAATATTCCAAAAGAGCTATAAATATAGTTAACCAACACCACATTAATGGCAATATTCCAAATGTTCAAGAAAATGCTTATAACAAACCATATTCTGTAGATTTAAGGCCTAACTCAAGAAGTAGATATAAATCTTCTCAAAAAATAAGTACTAAAAAATCTTCTAAAACTATTCCTAAGTCTTTAGTATTAGCTTTAGCTGCTGGTTTTGCTATTGGTGCAATAACAGTTACTACTTTAGATATTATGCGTTCTAAAGCTGAAACACAACTTAATACTACAACTGAACAAACCCTAGATAATACTACAGAGCATTCATCTTCTTCGGATTTGGATTCTTCTTTAATACAAAATGCTGATTTAACTCTAGAAAATGATGGTGTCAGTGTTCTACAAACTGAGGTTGCAAGCATACTTGATAGATATTCAAAAAACCCTGACTCTGTTTCTCAACAAGAAATTGAAAATGCTTTAAATAATTGTAGCTCTATAACTAGACAAACTTTGCTTACTAAAGTTGTAGATGCTTACAATAACAGAAATGATGTCACAACTAAAATAAGTACAAATGACTTAATATATAAAAATGGTAATGGAAAAACTAATACCAACCCTTATTATATAGCTACACGTACTAGAACTCCTAGTGGAGTTTATGTAGATACTTTAATTGCAGATAATGCAAAGTTATCTAGCTATATTAGTACACAGGAAAAGATTTCAAATATGTTAGATGATGTTTCAAATAATTCAAATGCTTTTAATAAAAAAGACGCTATTAATCTTTTGAAAAAAGGTATGAATGAAAATGCTGAAATAAATTCTGCTGATTTTAATTATAGTAATAATATGTTTGGACAATATAAATTAAATATAAATCTTGAAAAAGATATTGATGAAGATAGGTAATTTTTATTGAATATATATTCTTAAAAATAGATAAATATTTTTGTAGGATATTTTTAATAAATACATTTGAAAAAGGCAACGGTCGCCAGAGCAACCGCTGCCTTTTTCATTAACAAATTTCTTTACTTAGCGGGCAATTTTGTGTCTCCACCTTTGCTGTAAATTCGCATGAGTTTCATGCCATCCTTGCTTTCGCCGACCTTGATAACGTAGTTCTTATCTTGATAAAACATAGCATAGCCATCACTTTGGATTGTATTGTCTGTAGCATTCGGAATCTGCCAAATGTCCACATTGGGAACTCGGCAAACCTTTTTGTAGCAAACATTTCTCCCAAAGTAATTACTCAAGCTGATTTTGGCATCTTCTTGCTTTAATAAATCAAACAAGAAAATGTCTTCTGCTTTTGCACTTTCGTGAATGTTCCGAAAGTACACGTTCTTGAGCATAGGGGCGGTAAAGCCAAGCTTTTTATCAATAAACTTCAAAACTTCGACTTTTTCATTTTCTAAGTTTTTTCCATTACCATGAGGCTTGTATCCTAATGAAATTGCGAGCTTGTACTTTAAGGTGTAAAGATATGTAGCCATATCTAAACCAACTCCTTTTTCAAAAATTTGCCTAATTATTATATCACAATTTACATAAAAAATCAACCAATAAGCTAAAAACTTATTGGTTTTATATGTTTATATATTATTTAAAACTATAAACTTGCTTAAATTAGACTAATAACTAGCCTTAAAAGCTTTACTTACTGGTTGATATTTATTATTCTTCTGAACTTGGAGCATCTTCTTTTGCTTCAGGTTCAGGGGTATTATTGTATACTTCTAATATAGCTTTTTGGATTTTTTCTCTAGTAGCAGGATTAATAGGATGTGCTATATCCTTATGTTCTCCAGTGCTCTTAATCTTTTTGCTAGGCATAGCAATAAATAATACTCCTTCAGGATTTTTGATAACTTTGATTTCATGTACTACGAATTCGTTATCAAATGTTACAGATGCAACAGCTTTTAATCTGTTCTCTGAATTTACTTTTCTTAATCTTACGTCTGTTATTTCCATAATAGTGTTCTCCTTCCAAAGTTATAAATTTTATGAAAAATATTGCTATTTTTCATACTACTTTATATATTCGCTAATAATTTTCTTTTTCCTTCTTATTTTTACAAAAAATTTTTCCATTTTATGTAACATGCAATCTAAATCAACTTAATTTGTAATTATTATAAAAATATTTTAATAAAATTTTCTATTTTTATGTAAATATTCGTATTGTTTTTTTTTACTTTCTGTAATATAATAGTTAGGCAAATTATATAATTTATTAAGGAGCGTGAATTTTTTTGGCAAACTTGCAAGATTTAAAAAGATATAAAAACATTTACATGATAGGCATTGGCGGTATAAGTATGAGTGGTATAGCTGAAATTCTTAAAAATTGGGGATTTCATGTATCAGGCTCAGACATTAACTCTTATGATGTTATAGACAAACTTATAGCTAACGGCATTTCTGTTACCATAGGTCATAATTTAGATGTCCTTTCTAAAGCAGATTTAGTCGTTTATTCAGCTGCAATTAAGCCAACGGATGTTGAACTTGTTAAGGCTCACGAACTGGGCATACCAGTTGTTGAAAGAGCTGATTTTTTAGGTGAAATTACCAAATGTTTTAGAAATACCATATGCGTTTCTGGCACTCATGGTAAATCTACTACCACATCTATGGTTTCCATGTGCTTTTTGGAGTCTCACAAAGATCCTACTATTCAAATAGGTGCAGCACTAGATGATATAGGTGGAAATTACCGAATTGGCAATAGCGACTTTTTTATACTAGAGGCTTGTGAATATGTAGAAAGCTTTTTAAAATTCTACCCTAAAGCAGAAATTATACTTAATATAGATAATGACCATTTAGATTACTATGGCACTTTGGATAATATAAAATCTGCATTTGTAAAGTATGTTAAATTACTTCCTGATGATGGTATTTTGGTTTATAATGCAGATGATCCTAATTGTGCTCATTTATCACAATATACTAAAGCAAAAAGTTTAACATTTGGTATTAATTCATCAAATGCAAATTTTGTTGCCAAAAATATTTCTTTTGATAAAAATGGTTATCCATCTTTTGATGTATACTATAACAACTCTTTTTATAAAACAATGAAATTATCCATACCTGGTAAGCACAATGTACTTAATGCACTTTCTTGCATAGCTTTATGTAATGAGTTTGGATTAGATAAAAATGATATAAAAAATGCACTATTAAAATATAAAGGTGCTCATAGAAGATTCGAATATATTGGTGAATTTAATAACGTTAAAGTTTATGATGATTATGGTCATCATCCAACAGAAATACAAGCAACTGCAGATGCTTTGAAAAAGAAACATTATAATCATTCTTGGATCATTTTTCAACCTCATACCTATAGCAGAACCAAAAACTTATTAGATGATTTTGCTAAATGCTTACTAAATTTTGATAATATTATTGTTACGGATATTTATGCAGCTAGAGAAAGTAATACTTATGGTGTTTCTGCCAAAGATATTGTTGAAAAAATAGATTCTATGGGTAGAACAGCTTACTATATACCTAATTTTGACGACATAGTAGATTTTGTTAAAAGAAATGCTAAACCTGATGACATTGTACTTACTCAAGGTGCTGGTACAGTAACACAAATTGGACCAAAATTAGTTGAAAAAAACTAGGAGAAAAGCCTCCTAGTTTTTTAATTCTCGTAATCATTTTCTGCAAGTTCTGGATACTTAAAATCTTGCCCTGAGCCAGACACATCTCCATCATTTACATGATTTTTATTAAATGTTTTTGCTCCTTTTAAAAAGTATTTATATTTATACTCACGTTGTAATAAAGAACTTCCACTACCAATATAAAGAGGATCATCCCATGTAGCATCTACTGCATACCAATTACCATCTTCCATTTGTACATAGTTCCATGCATGAGCCTCCTCATTTCCGTTATCATCATAGCCAGCCCCATAAACTAATACACAAGGTATATTTAATTTATCTAATAAATATTTTAACCCTTCTGCATATCCTTCGCAAACAACCTTCTTATTTATAAATGTTCCATAAATATTGTCTTTATTATCTGTATCATTATTATCATAGTCTAAATTATCAACAAGCCAATCATGGACATATAATACTTTGTCAAATCTTGTTCCAATTGCATTTGATACTATTTCATTTGCCACATTTCGAACTTCATTTATAGCATTATTTATCTCTTCTGCATTATTGAAACTTGAATTATAATATGTTGTACCAGCTTGTGGAGCTAAAGTAAATCCATAAGATTTATAATTTAAAAATGCTGACGTTCTTGTTGATACGGATAACTTAGTAGTATCTACAAAAAATAATTCCAAATTATCCAATGTTACAGCATCCCATGCTGACTGAAAATAATTTTCATTTTCATTTCCACCTATTTCTATTATGCTATCACTAACACTAGATGGAAATTTAATAGGCTCTGTACCACTTTTTAAGCTATCAGTATTTTCTAAAATAGTAGTATACATTATTTTAGCAGGTTCTTCTAATTGATTGTAATAATACCTTAAAGCTATATTGTTTGTAGAAGATAATTCTTCATTAAAATAATTTTGATAATCTACTGTTGATGTAGTATTATTTTCTACAAAAGATGAATAAATAATTATGCCCAAAATAATAATTAGTATAATTAAAATAAGTGTAATAATGCTAAATCCATGTTCTATTTTTTTTAACTTTTTCATAAATTTTCAGTTCCTTTTCATCTAAAGTTTCGATAATTTTTAAATTAACTTCAATAATTATATACAAATTTTTATTAATATGTCAATGTCTAGCATCACAAACTTCACTTCATCATCATATCTGCAAAAATTGCATAGCCTTCTGTAGGTGAATTTAGTAGCACATTTGTTATAGCACCTATAAATTTATTATTTTGCACTATTGGTGTACCACTCATTCCGTGGAATTATACCTCCCGTTTTTTCTATTAATCCTTCATCTGTTATTTCTATAAGCATGCTTTTATTATCTTTAGAATTTTTATACAACTTTTTTATATTTATTTCAAAACGTTCTACTTTATCATTTTCAAGTTGGCATATAATTTCAGCTTTTCCTGTTTTTATTTCATTTCTCTCCGCAACTTCTAGTTCTTCTTGTTTTATTGAATTTATAAAGTCTACATTTGTAACCTTTCCATATACTCCTATATTGCCATTATTTTCAATTTCTCCTATTTTTTGCCCATTATCTATTATTCCTCTTATCTCTCCTGCTCTACCCTTTACGCCTTTAACTATTGAAACAATCTGTGCAGTTACTAATTCTCCATTAGAAATATTTAACAAATTTCCTGTATCTACATCTGTTATTCCATGACCTAGTGCTGCAAAAGTTTTTGTAGCCTCCTCATAATATGTGAGTGTACCAATGCCAGCTGCTGCATCTCTAACCCATAGCCCCAACATATAATCTCCATTCTTCCCCTTAATAGGAATGATACTAGTATAAATCAAATCATTATTTCTTTCATATTTTATAGATACTTCATTTCCATTCGAACTATTTACTATATTTATTAACTCTTGCGTATTACTTATTTCTTTGCCATTTATTTCTTTTATCATGTCTCCTTCTTTTATTCCACTGTCTTTATAAGGCATACATTTGTTTCCATCTTCTCCGTCAATTTCGGACATACCAACAACTAATACTCCATTTGTGTATAATTTAAGCCCTACAGTTCTTCCTATTGGATTTACATATCTTTTTGTTGAGGCACTTACTGCTTCTGAATATAAGTCACTTTCTATTCCTAGTAAATTTATATACATACTTAAACAAATTATTAATAAAATAATTGGAATAATTTTCTTTTTCATAGAATCTCCTAAAAAAAATAGTTACTCTTTTATTAGAGTAACCATTTTTTTTAATTTTATTTATATAATTGCTATAAAAAAATTAACTATGATCGTCAAAGTAATCGCTTACTTTGTATAAATTGTATTTTTCACGGGCTAAAGCAGTTATGTATGCAGTTCTAACTTCATGTGATGGATACTTTCCTTCATATATGCTTTGTGTTTCATCATACCTATCATTTATACTACTAAAAGGTGTATTATTAATTAAATTATCTGTTGTAAATAGAACTTCATCCCTACCAATTACACACTCATATGCTCCACTTCCTGAATGAGGATAGTAATAAAATGTACGAGTAATTTCTTCTCTACTATCATCTATCTCATCATATGATGCAATTTGTTGCTGATAATCAATTATATTGTATCCTATTAAATTACTAGTATCAATAGTATTTTCTCCATAGCCATTTATGCTTAAACATCGTGGATTATGATATGATTTGCTTGTATCACTAGTTCTATTTCCACTTTCTTTATTTCTTAATAATATTGAATTTCGTGATACAAATTCTTTATTTTTAGTATTTGTAACAATAGAATAATTGCTATAATATTTATAATTACCAATAGGCATTCCTTGCATAAACGATACTATTGTTACATTATTTGCAATATTGTACCAATCATCTTCTGAAAGCACAGGTAAAGCAAATTCATAACCTGAATTATGATGTATATTAAAGTTTGCAATTATGCTCATTAAATTTGATTCTATAGAACTAATTATTACATCCGCTCTATGCTCATTAAACAATGAGCTTTCTAATTCTGGATCATTTTCATCGTTTATAGTAAAAACACCAGTAATTGAATCATACTCTAGATCATAATAATCAGCACGTGAGTGTATAGGTACACTTTGTCCAGAATCCTCAGATAATGTAGTATAGTTAAGTTGATTATTAAAACTATCTGTAACTACTGTTAATGGTTGAGTTCCAACAATACTTAAAAATGTATCTGAAAATTCTTTTGCTTCTCTATAATACTTAATTGCACTACTATCTTTAAAATTAACTTCTGGATTTTGTTGAATATTCATATAGTTAGTGAATCCCAAATAGTTTGCAAGTCCATTTGCCTCTGTTTCTGTTAAATAAACTCTTAAATTATTATTTAATCTAAAAAAATTAACACCAACATATGTACTACTTCTAGAACTGCTTGCTGACGGATCATAATAGTATTTTTGATTGTTATAATAAACATATTGAAAATATTCTGGTTCTCTTGGAGTATATGTAGTTCCTGTTTGACCTTCACCTATTGGTACAGTATCAATTGCAACAATATATTCTCCCAAAGTTTCTGGCTCTATTGTAACACCATGAACTTGTAATGTACCGCCATTATCAGTTACACTATTTGGATTTATTAAATAACCAGAAATATTTACTATATTTCCATCTTTATCGGTTCCCATTACTGTAATATAGTTATCCAACGTGTAGTTTATTACTAAATCCAATTTTCCTGATCCAGTATATTCACAAGTATAATATATAAAAGGCTTTACACCACTTTTGGATGTAAGATTCTGCGTGATATCCGTGCTATATACTTGCTTTCCATTTTCAATTTCTACCATGTTTTGATAATCACCATACAAATAATAGCCATCATATAAGGTAAAGAGCATAGCTGGTATGTAACCTTCTATGTCCTCTCTACTATATCCTGATGAACCCAATCCCGAAGCTAAGCTATTGAAAAATGAATTTACTGATGCAGAAATATCTCTTATTTTTGAGTCGTTTATAGTTGAATAACCATTTCTTAATGTATTCATCTGATATGCTTGTACTGCATCATTTGTTGCATTGAGTAATATATCATTATAGTCAGCCTGTGCTTCTAAAACTTCTATATTATTGTTTGTATACATAGATAATACCATTGCAATAGGTACAACTATTATTACAAATACTACTGCTAGTTGTTGTAACTTCATTTTTATCCTTTCATTTGTTTATCTTCCATTTACACTTACAATTCCACTATGTGTAGCTGTAACAGTTGCAGAATTGTTTCCTGTTATACTATAAAAAAAGTCTCTTAATATAGTACCAATTGTTCTATTAGTATTTTTTACACTAACAGTTACTAAGTCTCCTTGTTTTAAGTACATAGCACCCGTGTCTGAATTTATTTCATCAAGTATTTGAGTTGTGTATTCACTATAATAATAGTTTTCTCCAACCTTAGTATATTCAGCTTCTGTTACTTTTTTACCAGGGTTATCATCTAAAACCTGTACTTCCATTTCAACTTCATAACTATTTCCTGTTGATCCAAGAACTTGTATAAAATTGTCATAATTTTGTTGAGTTATTTTTCCTGTAGATCTTATTTCATCAACAAAATCAGTAGTTGCTGAATCAACTGCCTGTGTAGTAATGTCATCTGCTCTATCAGATGTTGACATTAGTGGAAATATAAACATAAGAATTGCTGCTAAAAATATTGCTAGCACTGTTACTACTGTATCACTCATAAATTGCCTCCTTTTATTTGAAATATTATAAATAAAATTCCTTTATATTATAACATAAAATTGCTTTTCAGGCAAGCTATAAAGCATACCTAAAAAGCAATTTACATATAACTTGCTATAAACCTTTTAGTAATTACTATGATATTAGTATATACTGTATTACCCTTTTGGTAGTTCCCTTATTATTAACTACAATCTCATTATTTTCAAGTATATCTACTGATTCCGTTACATTTGATAAGATATTATAGTCCTGAACTAAGTTTCCATCATCATCACTAGCAATATTTGATACATTTTCAAAATTATATTCGCCATATCTTTCAATAAACTGATAATCTTTTCCTAATAGTCCATCTGATTTTCTATCATTACCATTAAAATAAAACTGTATTTGATAATATGGTCCATTACTATCTTCGCCAAAATTATTACCTTTGCTAGGATTATTAGTACTTGTTCTACTTGTATAATAATTGTTAGTAAATAAGCCATTTACAAAAGCTCTTATAAAGGAATATGATGAATCTTGATTAGCACTCCATGGCTCTCTTCTTACTTGTTCATCTTGAATATCAAAGCCAAATATAGCCCTTACGTCAGATTCATTAGTTGTTAAAGTAGAGCCATTTAAATATTCTGCACTAGTTTCAGTATAATAAAGTGGCATTGGAGTTATCTGCTCAAAAGTACCATTTGCTTCATTATAGCCTGTTCCTTTATAAAATAAAATAGTATAATTTTCTTTATAATATCTATAAAGAGTTGGTATTACAGTTTCTACTCCTACTATTCTATTAGCTTGAGCATTAGTACTGCCTTCTGTTTCATTTAAAGTTAATTGTTGATAATACTGTCTTACATCTGCTTCGGCGGTTATTTGTGCTGATGTTTCTCTAACTCTTGTAAAAGAATATATTGTAAGAGATAAAGCTACAACTAGCACAAGCACTGCAAAGCCCATTTTTAATGCTTCGGTTGCATTTTCCATCTAATAGTTTCCTTTCTGAAACAGTTTATAAAATAATTGCTACTTTCCTTATTTTAATTATCCAGCTGAATTAACTGTTACGACAATTGTTCTTAAATATCCATTACTCCAATATCCAGCATCATTTGCCATAGTTCCAGTTACTGGGTCTCCATTATTATCTCCACCTTCATCTGAGAATACAGATTGGTCACCATACGTAACTTTATACATTTGTCCAGTTCTAATATCTGAAGAGCTTAAAATCTTACCTGTGTCATCTACGACATATATATAATTTCCTACTACCTCATCATTTCTTTGTGCTGCACTATTGTTAGCTTGAACTTGTGTAATTAATGCTCTTACATTGCTTCCTGATACATAATCACCAAAATATCCTTCAAATGGTGAATTATGTGCTGTAATTTCTTGAGAATCAAGATTTGTTCCTGATGCTATTCCTGATACGTTATTATAAATAATAACACCTAAACCAACTATTAAAATTGAAACTAATATTGCACCTGCAATAATTAATGCTTTTGACGCGTTTTCCATAAAATTTCCTCCTTTGATTTCTTATAAATATTTATATGATTTTAGTCATATTAACTAAACCTAATAACTATAAAATAATTTTTTAATTAACTATGTAACCACAAAGAGTATATTTTATACTTCTTCAAAGTACATATAACTAATTAAATTTGTTTTTTTATGATATTCAATTTTAGTGCATTTAAAATTTAAATTGCTATATAAATTAATAAATTTTTGTATTCCATTATTATAAATTTGTTCTATTCTAAATATGTTGTCACTATCTTTAAATTTTATTTCAACTATTATTGAGTTTGTATCATTATCTTCAAAATAGCCTTTTTCATTTTTAGAAACATTATTTTTCGTATTTTTGTCGATAATTTTATTTATATTTGTTGCAAGTGTAGCTCCATTAATTATTTGACTATATAAACTAGAATATTCTTTATTAGTAGCTTGTACATTATTAGCATTAGTTTTATAATTTAAATACAAATAACCTATACTACAAACCGCTATAATTACTATAATAAACAAAACTATATATTTTTTCATGGCTATCCTTTCGGAATTATATCATTAAGTAAAAAATAATGCAATATAAAAAAAATTTTTTTCTAATTTTTTTTACTTTTTTACTTTTACAAATAAATTCAATCTTTATTAAATTACTTTTCCTATGTAGTTACATTTATCGTATATTGCTGTAAAATTGCATTTGCGTAATCATCATTATCTATTGTGTGAAATTGGATTGATGATACTCTATTTGTTCTATTATCATATGTTATGTCTGAATCAATAAAATTTCTTTTAAAAGTTATTGTATTATTGGTATTATCAATATTAATATTGCTAATTACAATATTACAATAATAATATTTAGAATTTTTAGTATTCGTTAAATATTCATTTATTGAATTGCCTATTACTGATTCACCATCTATTTTTACATCAACAAAAAATGCATCTCCGTTTTGAGCTTCAAATTCTTGATTGTTTTTTTGTGCAAAATTTATTATTGACGCCACTTCTTGCATACTTATGTCTGCCCTACCTGAAAAATTAGTAAATTCAACATTAAATCTATTTATTTCAGTTTCACTCATTTGCGTATTCAAATTTCTAGAAAAATTCCCAAATTGAACTATTATGAAGCTTAATAATGTAAGTACTAATATACCAATTAATACTTCACCAGTAATTATTAACGCCTTAGATGCATTCTCCATTAGTTCACTCTCCTTTTTGTTATCTTATGTAGTTTTACGCACTATATTTTTAATATACTAACTACAAAAATTAATTAATTAAACTTCAAAACTTAAAGTAAAATAATTCTAATTTATTACTTTTACATTTGAAAATTCCATTCTAGTTACTCTTCCAGAAACTCCATAAGTAACGCCTGTACATTCAAAATATGCTTCTTTTACAGCATTTTTTTGGTCGCCATTTAAACGATTATAAGTTTCTTGAACAAAGTTAACTAAGTCAACTTTTTCATCTGGGCTTCTATTACTATCATACAAATTTGTAAGTCCTTTTACCTGAACAGTAACATCTTCATAACCTTGATAATCAGCATATCTTATATTGGTATCATACACTAAATTACCAAGAGAAATAATTTGATATCCTCTAACAGTAGTTCTGTTATAAGCCTCAAATCTTTCATTAAAGTCTGCTAATTGCCTTGTGGACTCTTCATCATATGCAGTTTGTTGGTATTGTCTAAGTTGTGTATATCCAAATACCAACAAACCCACAATTAGCATAGCAATTAACATTCCACCTGCTATAATCAATGCTTTGGTTGCATTTTCCATAATTACTAAAACCTCTTTCTGCTAATAAAGAACGATAATTCATAAATTTCAATTACATTGCTTGCATTGTTTCAAATGATGAAGTCATACTTGTTAATCCTATTAATACTAATGGTACAACTAAGTATCCAACAAATATTCCAACAAGTGGGGTAAAACCTATTGCTCTACCTATCATACCTTTTTTAGAAATTAATCTATCATTTGCTTCTTTACGTTTATCTTGGTAATACTCTCTATCAGAATCTAATTCATCAAAAGCTTCTTTTATAGGAACTTTTTCAACCGCAGTTTGTAAGCTTTCAATTATTCTAATCAAAGGTTGGAATGATACTTCTGATTTCATATCTTCCAATGCTTCCCAAGAACCACTTTCATAGTCGTTTAAGCATCTGCTAATTGGCTCTTTAAATATGTCTGCATATCTTTCCATCCATTCTAGTATCATTTCAACGTCAACTCTTTCAAGCCTCATAAGCATAAGTATAATTGTTTGGAATTGCATTACCTCATCTTCCATAGACATTTTTCTTATTATAACTTGGAATTTAAGCATTAAGTATGGTGCTGCATATCCTATTATAGCAAATACCATTGCTAAAAGTATTTCAAACCATTTTAAATATTCTGAATTTACAGTCTGCAATTTTTCTAATATTTGCTCTGCATTTGATGTGATTGTTTCTTCATCAGCATCTCTATAATATGTAGACCTTCTCATCGCTTTTTCTATATCATCTTGAGTAGTATTTAATTTTCCTCTAAACATATCTAGAAAGTAGTTATGAGTTTCAGTCGTCTCCATAGCTTTTCTATAATCTCGATCGTCTAGTTCTCCAATAAGATCATAATCCGTAGTTGGCTCTGTGTATATATAATTAATTTGGACATTATGTAACATCATAAACATTATTATTGATGCAATAAATACAACAACAGTAAGAGTTAATCTATTAATGTATAACCATTCTATTTTTTGCTTTGACGCTGCATCTTTCAGCGCTTCTTTTATTTTTCTACGCTCTTTTGTACCATCTTTTGGTATAAATAAATCCACAAACCTTTTAACTGGTTTTATATTGTATAATTTAGCTTGCCATGGATTTTGATTGTTTTCTAACTTTATGTTTACTGCTCCATTATCTTTTAATTTTCTAATTAAAATGTAACATACAAATGTTACTAATAAAATGATTATTTGAACAATCATACCTAACTTGCCGTTATAAAACGACTTTGTAAAAGAGAAGTTACTCAAAGCCCAGCTTTTAAGTGGTTCTAGCATTACCATAGGAATTATTGATATAATTGATAAACTTTGAAATGTATAATTAAGTTTATCTCTTTTCAAAATTTCCATTTGCATTTCTTGTGTAATGCTATCTAAGTTTTTTAAATATAAAGATGTTCCATCTACTTTTCTATCACCAAATTCCTGAGTTAAATACGATATACCAGCAAACTCCTTTAAGTAATTATTTGGAGCTATATCATAGTATTTTTCTAACTCTGTCTCTGGATCCTCGGAATTTAATATATTATATATTCTTTCAGCTTGTCTAGATATTTCTATATGCTCATCATCTTGTGCAGTTTGATATATTGCCTCTCCAACCATATTGGTTTCATGATATGAGTGTCTCATTGCTGCAAAGAAATCTACCTGTTGATTAAGTAAATTGTTGTCTAACTTATCAACCATTCCATCAACCAATGAATCTATTATAAATAATTCAAAGATAAGAATAATTATCATTATTAATAAGTTACTTTTGGTCATTAATATTACTATTAAAGTTACTGGTATAATAATGGCTAATGCTCTTGTGATAATTTTTGATGCTTGAAGTCTTGTTAAAAATTCATCATCAATATTTATTATTTCTAGTCTTCTTCTAACTTTTAAAAGATACCTTCTTAAAAATGGTAACTTTAAATATCTCATGTATAATTTTTGATACATTACTTCTGAAGAAAAACCTTTTTCCCTAGTTCCTTTTCTAAGTCTTTCAATTCTTGCAACATCAGAACTTTGCATCTTTTTTCTAATAATTAAATATGCTATTACTACTATTGCAAAAATTGCAATTATTATTCCCATAAGCATAAATACGGTTTCATTAGACATTTAAAGTCACCTCCTTTTCGTTATTTAATTTATTTTTTGAGATACATCCCAAAAGCAACTTTATAATATATTTAGGAGTTGTTCCCAAAAATGACTTATTGTTCTTCAACATTAACACTTAATTTTTCTCCCCATGTTCTTTCTACAAAATTGCTAAATTCTTTGCTATCAGTATCATCCATATTTAAAAGCATTTCTTTTAAGTTTGTATCTGAAATTTTATTTGTCATTACATATCTTCCATCTTGATATTCAAGTATGTTTACATATTTATATAATTCTTTGTTTGTTTCTTTTGTATAATATTTTGTTGTATTTTCCGCAAATCTTTCAAATTTGCCTTCTAATGTTTTTTGACTCTTGTAATCATTGTTATAATCATTAACATCTTCTACTGGAATACATTCTGTTATTCTTTCAACATATCTCTTTCCTTTGAAGTCTTTAGTTAAGTGTATATCAAAGTTCAAAACTGATACAACTTGCTCTTCTGCAGTTTTTTCGTTTGTGAATACACCAGTTCTAAGCATTGAGTTACGAAGTGCTGTAACTAAGTTTGGAAATGTTTTTGCGTGGTGAGTAAATAATGTAAATTTAGATGCAACCTGTGCTGCCTGAATCATCCAAGATGCTACGGGGTCAGTTGCAACCTCACCGATGATATTAACAGAACCATCAGTCTTTTTCTGAACATCTAGACCTTCCTGTCCAGATATAGTATCTGTTTCTCTAAATGTTAATATATTTCTTGTTGGATAAATCTTTCTTAAGTGAAGCTCGAATGCAGTTTCCTGAACACGAATGTTCATTGTTTCATATATATTTTCTATCATACCCATAAGCATTGTTGTTTTACCACAACCCTGCTCACCAGTAATTGAAATAATTCTTGCACCTTTTACTAAGTATTTTAAAAGCTCTATTGTTTCTATGCTTCCTTCTTCACCTTTGAACCATTGCTCTAGTGTTGAACGCTTTACATCGAATTTTCTTACGAAGAATGCCCATGTTTCTGAGAAACTTGGTCTAACAACAACAACACGAGAGCCATCTTTCATTTCATTAATCTTATACCCATTTGTATCAGAAAGCTGACCAGGGTTATTGTATTTGTATATGTTTTGGCAAACTCTTTTTAGCTCTGCCTCTGTTCCAAATGATAAAAAAGCAAGTCTTATAGATTTACCTTGGAAAAATATCCAAATACTATCACAAGCTCTTGGAACCTTGTGTTCCATAACTTGAGATAAATAACTTGAATCTGTTTGTGCAACCTGACTTAAGAAACTTTCAGGCATACCAGATACACCACCTGATATACCGTCAATATTCATATCCCTTACATCGTCAATTGAGCTATATCCTTTATACTTTTGATAAATTCTCTGTACTATTACATTTAGCTTATCATCATATGTTAGTACATAATTTTCCTTTTCATATATTTCATTTATTTCTTCAGGTGTTATTACATATGATGGCTTAGATTCTCCTGATGTATATTTAAGTCTTGCCAAATCGTATTTTTTAATAATTTCAGTTAAAGCCTCATACCCATAGTCTTTTTGATACATATATAAAAGAATATCAAATTTATCTTGAGGTGTTAAAAGTGAAGGAACATCAAAAGGTATTGCTTTTGATATATTTGTTTCATCAACACCATATTCTTGTGAAAGTAAATCATAGATAAGTTCTTTTACATACTTTTTATCATTTACATCTCCATATGTACAACCTTTAAGCGCCTTTTTTAGCTCGTACTTTTTATTTTTCCTTCTTTTTAATTCTTCTTCTGAAAGTCCTAAATCATAAAGGTTAACTTTAGTTATCTCATCCATTCTTTTTTTAACAAAGTTCATCATCATATCAAGAGTATAAGTTTTGTCATCTACTACAACTTGCTCTTCAACTTTCGCATCCTGATTTTTCTTTATATATCTTAGAACTAAGTATCCCGCTAATAATATAACTGCTAATATCAAAATAACATTAAGAAACATATTTTGCTCCTTTCATCATAATAAACCATTTATTTTTTCCTGCATTTTATACTCTAGCCTTTGAGTAGTATCCCTTAATTGCTTTATAAAATAAGTATCTTTATTGTCATACCCTTGAAGTCTTTGTACTTTTAAGAAATAATCTATTATTCTTCCTTCAGCACAATCATCTGCGAATAAGATATTATATGGTACAACTAAAGGAATATTTTTTTCTTTTAAATATCTTGCAACATTTTTATTAGAGTATTTTGAATTTGGATTATATCTTCCTAAAGCTAATAAAACATTACTTTTTGTATAAAACTCATTAGTATTTTTTAATTTCAAAAAATTATTAATTGAAGTAATATTTTGATTAAAATTAACAACTACTAAGTCAGATATATTTAATACCTTATCTTTATTTACTTTAGGTATTTTCTTACTTAAATCCACTAAAACTATATCATAGGATTGATTTGCAACATCAATTATTTGCGAAAAATACGATGACACATTCATGTATTCCTTAAAATCAATCGTTTTAGGAGCTTGAAGTATATCCAATCTATCTTTTAAAACTGGCTTTGTATAACTTCTTATTGTATTTCCTGATGCTCTATTACTTGCAAAAGTTCTAACTAACCCTTCTAATCCATTTGATACATCCATAACATTTGCTTTTGCGAAAATGCCTGTTCTTCTATCATTTAAATTCCAAAAGCAATTCTCTAAAGTTTTATCTATAAATTCAGTAGAAAAAAGTAATATTTTATAGTTATGCTCAATAGCCATAGCAGTTGCTATGGCTGAAATTGATATAGTTTGTCCAGTTTCTTTAATATCTTCGCTTATAAATGTTATTATAGACATTTTATTACCTTTCTATTTTTTTCTAATAACTCTTCTAATATCACTTTGTTGTACTACACCTTCCAAAATTAATGAAGTTAAATATTCTAAGCTATCTTTGTAAGTAGATGAATAATTTTTTATTACTATTTGCTTTATTAGTTGATTAGTTAATGATGCATTTCTGTCACCATCCAAATCCGGAAATTCTACTTTTTGCTCAGCCCATGTTATAGGATAATTCTCCAATAAATGATTCATATATTCATCATGTTTATTATTGATATCTGATGAAAATATAAGTTTTGTCATTTTAACCTCAGTTCTTAATGTTGCAATTATTTCTAGTCCTTTTTGAAGTTCAAATTCATCATATGATGTACAATAAAATAATCTTTTAGAATTTGGTATCATAAATGAGTTAAATGTTTGTGGATTATCTGAATCTATCAATATATAATCATAGTTCAAGTTTGGCATATTTAAGTAAGCACTTATCTGACCCAGATTCATAAAACCTACAGCCACATCTACCCCATCATACTCACTAACATAAGTAGGAGTAGATGATACTTTTGGTATAATATATCTTAATCTTTGTAATACTGTACTATCTACAATTAATACATTTTTATTAAGTTTTGTAATTACTTTTGCTATATTTAATAGCAAATCTTTTTTATCATTTACCCCTACAAAGCCTATTTGTTCCACAGTATAATCCTTTCTTTTTTCTTACATTTATGCATGTTTTTCAACAAAATCATCCAATTACTAGTTTTTATTGCATTGAATCTAAGTAACTTTGTCTTGCATCTTGTGCATCACTTATTTCTGAGCTTGTTCCTGTAGATACTGCATCAGCTCTTTCATCAGGTTCTAAAGTATTTAGCTCGTCATTTATGTTAGTTCTATTTAATGTTCCATAAGAATTAATTCTATTTATAAGTTCTTGTTTAGCCTCATTTACTATATTTGGATCTTGTGCTATTAAGTTTTGTACATCTCCACTAGGCACATAATTTGTAATAGCTCCTGCCTGCATTCCTGGTTCTACATATCTTGTTAAATAAAGTCTGCTACCTTCCAAAATATATGACTCAACTATTGCACTACTCATCATTAAAATTTCGCCTTCAGACAATTCTAATGATATTGTATTTAATGAAGGAATACCTCCTTCATCCAAAACAGTTACCTTTTTCTTTGATACAACAATATAATTTGTACCATCTGGCATTCTTAATCTAACATCAACAGTATCGCCTGTTTCTATGTCTGATGGAAGAGAAATCATGTTATATTCTTCTTCTCTAACATCATCAGTGTTTATATTATCCGAAGTTGTTAGCATATTTGAAGTTACTATTGTTTTGGCTGCTATATCTATTTTTGCCACAACTTGAAGCTCATTTCCTTCTTCATCATATGCCATTGTTGCAAATGTTGATGCAGTTAAAGCATCAGTTGGTGCTACAGTTGCATCTGCTCCAACAGTTGTGAACATATCCTGTGTTAATATTGTTCCAGATTGTACATCTGTTCTTAATACATATACATTTTTTTGTGCATCAAGTCTTGCTTGTTCTTCTCCTCTCATACGAACTAAAATTATTACTAATACTATAATTCCTATTAATCCTATCAATCCTGCTATTACTAATCCCTTTATAAAAGAATTACGTGCTTTTCTTTCCAATGGATTCATTGTTGCCATTGCAAATTCCTCCTTAATATCCTAAAAATATTCTTAATAATTTTATATCAAAGCTTGTTTAAAAACAATATTTATATTTATTATTACTATTTTTTAATATTTTTGTAATATTTTTGTAATATTGTTTAATCAGTTACAGTATTATCTTCTGTTTCATTTGTTACATTTTCAAATGGGCTTGTAGCATCCACATTCCAAATTTCTGAAACTTTTACTTGATAACCTCCCCTGTTGGTAGTAAGAATTGCATTTTCTTGATCGTCAGCATTTGATACTATTCCATAATTTTTTAGAAAATTAATTAGCTCATCATAAGTTTTGGGTGGATCTTCTGATAATTGATTTTTAATATCTTCTACAATTAAAAGTTGCTCTGTTTCTGTTTTTTTATCTTGAGCTAAATTAAGAGCAGTATTATTATTACTACTTATACCAATAAAAACACCTGAAAGAATCATTAATAAAACTATCGTTACCACTAAAGACACAAGTGTTATACCTTTTTCTTTGAAATAAATATCCATATTTCCTCCTTAGTTTTTCTTAATTTTATATCAAAATTTTATTTTTTTCAATCATATGTATCTAAATTTTTAAACTATCTTTATTTTCTATTTTATAATAAATTTTTATTACTAACAAGACTAAAAGTAGTCCCAAAATTACTCCAAATGTATCTATTACAACATCATTAATACTAGCATGTCTACCAGTTGAAAATGTTTGATGAAATTCATCTGTTATAGCATAAATTATCCCCCAAATAATTGTTATTATTACTTGCCATTTTAGTTTTATATTAAATGTAAGAATAAATGCTATAGACCAAATTCCCAAAGATGTATATATTCCCAAATGTGCTAATTTTCTAACAATTTGCTCTCCAATATCTAAAAATGTTTCTCTATTTTCTTGCACATTAAAAATATCAGCTATTACAGTTATTATTTTTTGGCTTAAACTCCCTGATTCTTCTCCGTTTTGTGAAGAAAAGCCAAAAATTATTACTGAATTAGCTATTATTAAAATTAAAAATAGTATTCTTAAGATGTTTGTTTTCATTTTTTACCTCAAATAAAGTTACTATTCACAGTTTAATTTTCTATAAAAATACAAAATAATTTGTGAATAGTAACATTATAATTGATATAAATTCAAGTTTCAATAGCAAAACCCTTTATTTTTTAAGTTTTTTATGGTATAATTATAATAGCGTTGTGATTAGTACGAAAATCATAATAAATTTTAGGAGGTTTTTATGTGGATTTTAATCATACTACTAATTATTCTAATAGTTTTAGCTGTTATGAGTATTAAAATTGTTAGACAATCTGAGGTGTATATTATAGAAAGACTTGGTAAATTTCACAAAATAGCTGATGCTGGTCTTACTATTATAATACCATTTATCGATCATGTACGTAGTATTGTTAGTTTAAAACAACAAACTATGGATGTACCACCTCAAGATGTTATTACTAAAGATAATGTTACAATCACTATAGATACAGTTGTTTTTTACAGGATTTTGGAACCTGCTAAGGCAGTATATGAAATTCAAAGTTTAAAAAAAGGTATTGAATATCTTTCTATTACAACAATTCGTGATATTGTTGGTAAAATGGACTTAGATTCAACCTTTACTTCTAGAGATGCAATTAATGACAAATTAAGAGCTATACTTGATGAAGCAACTGATAGATGGGGATGTAAAATAGACAGAGTAGAAATACAAAATATTACTCCTCCACCAGACATTAGAGACGCAATGGAAAAACAAATGAATGCTGAAAGAAATAAAAGAGCCTCTATCCTTCAAGCAGAAGGTGAAAGACAAGCAGCTGTTCTAAAAGCTCAAGGTGAAAAAGAAGCTGAAATTCTTCAAGCAGAGGCTGACAAAGAATCAAAAATACGTAGGGCAGCTGGTGAAGCCGAGGCTATAAGAAAAGTTGCCGAAGCTAAAGCTGATGAAGTAAAACTTGTTTATGGAGCTATGATGAAAGCTAACCCTGATGAAAAATTAATTCAATTAAAATCTTTAGAAGCTTTAAAAGATGTATCTAAAGGTGAAGCTAACAAAGTGTTTATACCATTTGAAGCAACTCAAGCACTTAGCGCAATTGGTGCAGCAGCAGATATGCTTAATGATAAAAATGAAAATAAGCATGAAGAGAAAAACAAGTAATTATTAATTACTAAAGCCACAATATACATTCTAGAATATATATTGTGGCTTTTTATTAATTGCAACTACTTTTTTTGATAATTACTTGTATCTACATTTTCATCTGGAATATAGTATTTTGTTCCAATCATTTTATCTGGTAAATATTGTTGTTCAACATAATGTCCTGGGTAATCATGAGGATATTTGTATCCAACATGGTATCCTTCTTTTTTCATGCCTTCTACTGGTGCATTTCTTATATGCATTGGTATAGTTCCTGTATCTTTATTTTTCACATCTTCTAAAGCAGAGTTTATTGCATTATATGATGCATTAGATTTTTTAGAAGTTGCAACATATACTGCTGCTTCTGCTAATATTATTCTTGCTTCTGGCATTCCCACCATATGTACTGCCTGCATTGCAGAATTTGCAACAACCAGTGCCATGGGGTTCGCCATGCCTACATCTTCTGATGCACAAATAACTATTCTTCTTGCTAAAAACATAGGGTCTTCCCCTGCATTTAATGCTCTTGCTAAATAAAATATTGCTGAGTCTGCATCTGTTCCTCTCATAGATTTTATAAAAGCACTTATATTATCATAATGTGAATCACCACTTTTATCAAATACAGCTTTTCTAGTTTGCACACATTCTTTTGCTACCTCATCTGTAATATGTATAAATCCATCTGCTTCAACTGGCGTTGTAAGTACTGCTACTTCTAAGCCATTTAATGCAGTTCTTACATCTCCATTTGCTGTTTCTGCTATTTTTTCTAGAGTTGAATCTTCTATTTTTATATTATAATTTTTTAATCCCTTTTCACTGCTTAGTGCTCTTTTTAAAATCGTAAATACATTTTCTGTAGTAAGCTCGTGCAATCTAAATACCATACTTCTTGAAATTAAAGCTTTATTTACTTCAAAATATGGATTTTCTGTTGTGGCACCAATAAGTATTACTGTTCCTTTTTCTACATATGGCAAAAGTGCATCTTGTTGTAGCTTGTTAAATCTATGAATTTCATCTATAAACAATATACATTTTCCACTTGGATTAAGGAGCAAGTTTTGAGCTTCTTCTATGGCATTTTTTATATCCCCCACACCTGCTGTTACTGCATTTAATTTTATAAATTTATATTTTGTTGTGTTACTAATAACTCTTGCTAAAGATGTTTTTCCACAACCTGGTGGTCCCCAAAGTATTATTGAGGTTAATCTATCTGCTTTTATTGTTCTATATAGTATTTTATCTTTTCCAAGAATATCTTCTTGTCCAACATATTCATCTAAAGTTTGTGGCATCATTCTATAAGCCAGTGGTTCAGACATATCCATAAGTAATTCCTCTCTTTTATTTAATTTATCTTCCCAAATATTTTAGTCCTTGTTTTATTATTTCTTCTACAGTAAGTTTGCTTGTATCTATTTTAGCAATAACATTTTCTACATCTTTTTTAGTATATCCTAGTACGCAAAGTGCTTCTAAAGCGTCATTTGCTTTGTTATCTAATACTATTGCTTCTTTTATTTCTTCGTTTTTGCTTTCTTCTATGCTTTGTTCAGTTTTCATTTTATCTTTTAATTCTAATATAATTCTACCTGCTGTTTTTGCTCCTATTCCCGGTAGTTTTTTTAGTGTATTTACATCATTAGTAATTACAGCTAAAGCAAATTTAGATGGAGTAATATTACTTAGTATTATTATTGCGCTTTTAGCTCCAACTCCGCCCACACTAATTAAAAGTTCAAATGTTACAAGTTCCTCATTATTTAAAAATCCATATAAACTTATATCATCTTCTCTTACTCTCATATAAGTAAATACTTTTACTTCTTTTCCTTTTTCTAATTCACTTATGGCTGTTTCCGACATAAATATTTTATAACCAATTCCACTTACATCTACTACAATATAATCTTTTGCTTTTATTTCTAATCTTCCTTTTATATATGAAATCATTTTCAATTTTCCTTTCAATCAAATTTATTAATTAATCTATATGCTTCAATATATATTCCTCCTCATTATTTTAACACAAAATTTCATTTTTGTGCATATTTTTTTGAAAAGTTGGAAATTATATACATAGAATTTATTTTTTAGGAGGTTATTATGGGAATTGAAAAACATATACAAGTAACAGGAAGATCAACAATTTCATGGAAGGATGCAACAGTTAAAACATTAGAAGAAGTTGCAAAAACTCTTGATTATATTACTAGTTTAAAGATTTTAGACCAAAGAGCAAAAGTAACTGTAAACAAAATGACAGAATATTATGTTGATTTAGATATCACATTTATGGTAGACCAAAGTAAATAAATTGTGAAAGGAGTATTTTATGAATCCAATTGAAACTCCAAAAGAGTATAACAAATATGTAGAAGCTAAAGCTCCTAAGTCTCCAATTTTAAAAGACTGCTTTAATGCATTTTGGGTTGGTGGTCTTATATGCTGTTTAGGACAGTTTATACTTGAATTTTGCTTATACAAAGGATTAGACCAAACTTCCAGCAGTACAATAGTGTCAATTAGTTTAATCGGACTTTCTGCACTTTTGACAGCTTTAAATATCTTCAACAAAATTGGTAAATTTGCTGGTGCTGGTACTCTTGTTCCTATTACTGGCTTTGCAAATTCTATTGTTTCGCCAGCTATTGAATATAAATCTGAAGGATATATTATGGGGGTTGGAGCCAAGATGTTTACAGTAGCAGGTCCTGTACTTGTTTTTGGTATATCTACATCTGTAATTATTGGAATTATTGCATGTTTTTTTGTTTAGGAGGATAGTAAAATGAAAAAATTAGGTAATCAAACTTTAAAATTGGATCATCCACCTACAATATTAAATACAGCTTCTATTGTAGGCCCCAAAGAATCTGATGGACCTCTTGCTCAATATTTTGATAAATGTCTAGATGACGAATTCTGGGGAGAAAAGACTTGGGAAAAAGCTGAAACTAAAATTTTTAAAGAAACTGTAAACACTTTACTTGCTAAATCTGGTTTATCGGCTAAAGATATTGATTATTCATTTGCAGGTGATCTATTAAATCAATGTATTTCATCAAACTTTGGTATGCGTGATTCAAATATTCCATTCTTTGGGTTATTTGGAGCTTGCTCTACCTTTGTTGAAAGTTTATGTATAGGTTCGGTTTTTATGGATAGCTTAGCTTGCAATAATGTCATTTGTGCTACCTCTAGTCATTTTTGTAGTGCTGAAAAGCAATTTAGATTTCCTCTAGAGCTTGGAAATCAACGTACTCCTACTAGCCAATGGACTGTAACTGGAGCCGGTGCTGCAATACTTTCTAAAAAAGGTCTTGGACCATATATAACTCATATTACGCCTGGAGTTATAACTGATTTAGGTATAAAAGATGCCAATAACATGGGTGCAGCAATGGCTCCAGCAGCCCTTTCCACACTTCTTGCACATTTTGAAGATACTGGCAGAACCCCTGATTATTATGACGCTATTATTACAGGTGATTTAGGTCATTTGGGAAAATCTATTCTTATTGATTTATGTAAGAGCAAAGGATTTGATATATCTGAAAACTATGATGATTGTGGAGTTCTTATGTTTGATAAAAATAAACAAGATACTCACTCAGGAGGAAGTGGCTGTGCATGTATTGCAACTGTATTTTCCGGTTACCTATATAAATTAATGAAACAAGGTCATATGAGTAAACTTTTGTTAATTGCAACTGGTGCTCTTATGAATTCAACTACATCTCAGCAAGGTGAGTCCATTCCAGGTATAGCTCATGCTGTATCTATTGAAATGGAAAAGGAGTAAATGCTTTTAAGTTTTGGCTTTTCTACATTTAAAAATATATAGAACTATAAATTTATTTGAAAGGAGTAATCGCAAAAGCGATAATTAGTTATGGAATTTCTACAAAGTATAGATTGGGGACTAATGCTTAGATGCTTTTTAGTTGGAGGCTTAATCTGTATCATTGGTCAAATATTATTAGATAAAACTAAACTTACATCTGCTAGAATCTTAGTTATGTTTGTAACTGTTGGAGCTCTTTTAGGTGGACTTGGAATTTATCAATATGTAATAGATTTTGCTGGTTGTGGAGCTACTGTTCCCCTTTTCGGATTTGGCGCAAATTTAGCAAAAGGTGCTATAGAAGCAGTTCAAACTCAAGGCTTACTTGGCGCATTTATAGGTGGAGTTAAAGCTGCAAGTGGTGGTATAGCTGCTGCAATATTCTTTGGCTACATTGCTTCGCTTTTAGCAAAACCTAAGATTAAGAAACAATAGTTACAGCTCTAATATAAAAGACCAATATATATTCTTCCGCATTAATTTATGTACTTACGGCTTGACAAAATAGCGTTACTTTTGTTAATAATAAGTAGAAAGGTGAAACATAAATGATAAATAATATACTAATGATAATACTCGGATTTGTACTTTTAGTTGTTGGAGCAGATATGTTAGTTAAAGGTGCTAGCAATATAGCTAAAAAGTTTCATATTCCTGAAATGTTAATTGGATTAACTATTGTAGCTATTGGTACATCTGCTCCAGAACTTATTATAACAATTACATCGACACAAAGTTCCGGCACTGACTTAATAATTGGTAATGCTATTGGAAGTAATTTGTGTAATCTTCTATTGATTCTAGGTCTTATGGCTGTTATAAGACCAGTAAAGATAGACAAAGAAGCTAGGAATTTTCATATTCCAATGGCCTTTTTGGCAAGTCTTGTTATTCTTTTAATGGGTTTAGGCATATTAGGAAATAATACTCAATATATAAATCAAAGAGAAGGTTTTTTCTTGGTTATATTGTTTATAGTATATTTTTCTTATCCCATCATAAAAGAGTTTGAAGATATAGTTAATTCTTATAAAAAAGAAAAATTAGAAAGGCAAAATTCTAGTAATAAAAATTCCAAAAAGAAAAAAATTAATATTCCATTTTCTTTATTATTAATAGTTGTAGGAGTGTTTTTATTAAAATATGGTGGAGATTTTGTTGTAGATTCTGCAACAAATATCGCATTATATTTTAATATATCTGAAAGAGTAATTGGTTTAACTGTAGTCGCTATAGGTACTGCCCTACCTGAGCTTATTACATCTATTTTTGGCATAATACGTAAAAATACTGATTTGGCAGTTGGAAATTTAGTAGGTTCTTGTGTTCTTAATTTATTCTTAATTTTAGGGATTGGAGCAATGATTACACCACTTGAATTCACACCTGATTTTATACAAAACTTAATTTTACTTTGTAGCATGACTCTTGTTTTGTGGTTATTTATTTTTATGGGTAAAAAAGATAATATAACTAGACCAAAAGGATTGGTTTTGTTAGGTGTATTTGCTCTATATATGGTTAGTTTATTTGTTTATTAAAATACTATCATTTTTTATTTTAATATTTACGCAAATGAAAAAATATTGTTATACTTGCTTCTTTTTCTATCACAAAAACTCAGAGTTATAATACTCTGAGTTTTTTGTATACTTTTTATAATATTATCTCTTACTAAATTGTGGAGCTTTACGAGCTTTTTTAAGACCATATTTCTTTCTTTCTTTCATACGTGGGTCTCTTGTTAAGAATCCGTTTGATTTTAATACTGGTCTATATTCTGCATTTGCTTCATTAAGAGCTCTTGCTATACCATGACGTACAGCACCAGCTTGACCGCTGAATCCGCCACCTTGAACTTTAGCTATTACATCATATTTTGATAATGTATTTGTAACTGTTAAAGGTTGTTTTACTATTACTCTTAATGTTTCTTCTCCAAAATATTCGTTTATATCTTTTCCGTTTACAGTTATATTGCCTTTTCCTTCTACAAGTCTAACTCTAGCAATTGAGCTTTTTCTTCTACCTGTACCTAAGAATACAACTTTTTCTGATTTTGCCATCTTCTATTCCTCCTAATTAAAATTTCCATACTTCAGGTTTTTGTGCTGCATTTTCATGCTCTTGACCTGCGTATACTCTTAATTTTGTTAACATTTGTCTTCCTAAGCTGTTATGTGGAAGCATACCTTTTACTGCTATCATCATAGCTTTTTCTGGTTTTTGTTCCATCATATCTTTTGCTAAAGTTTTTCTCATATTTCCAATATATCCTGTAAAATGAGTGTAAACTTTTTGATTTAATTTTTTTCCTGTTAAAACTGCTTTTGCACAGTTAATTATAATTACATGATCGCCATTGTCCATATTTGGTGTAAATGTTGGCTTATGTTTTCCTCTTAATAATTTTGCTGCTTCTGCTGCAACTCTACCTAAAGATTTGCCTTCAGCATCAATTATATACCATTTTCTTTCAATTTCACTTTTCTTAACACTGTATGTAGTATTATTCATGGTAAAATTATCCTCCATTCAAAATTAATAATTTATATGAAACCATATAAAGCCAACCGGGGAATTGCTTTATAGGACATATTCAAATTCGCTATATTATTTTATTACATATTCGCAAAAAAGTCAAGTATTTTTTAATAGTTTGCTTTAGTTTCCATAATTTATTTAATATTTAAAATTAAATCTTCCTTTTTTGTACAAAATAGCAACAAAATGCCATAAATGAATCCGGTAATATTTTTACAAAAACTCTTACCAAGCTAATGTACCAAGAAGTAAAAATAAGTTTTTTTCCTTTAAACATTTTGGCTACTGCTTTTCTTGCTACAACCGAACTTTCCGCTTCTGGTGAATTAAATTTTACATCAGCCACTTTTTGAAAATTTGTTTTTACAGGACCTGGGCATAGTACACTTACCTTTACATTTGATTTTTGAAATTTCAATTCCTTTTGCACAGCTTGAGTAAGCTTTACCACATAAGCCTTACTTGCATAGTAAGTTGCCATTAAAGGTCCTGGCATAAATCCTGCAATTGATGCAACATTCATTATATATCCATTATCATTTATGCACATATCTTTCAAAAATAACTTCATAAGAATATGCAAAGCTGTAATATTTGTATCAATTATTTGTTCTTCTTTTTCTAATGTTGTATCTGTAAATCTGCCACAAGTGCCTAGTCCTGCATTGTTTATTAATACATCAATATTTTCAAATTCTTTTTTAACTTCGTTATGCAATTTTACACAATTATCTTTATTTGTTAAATCAACTACTTTTATATAAACTTTTACATTATATTCTTCTTCTAATTCTTCTTTTAATTCTCTCAACGCCTTTTCATTTCTTGCAACAATTATTAAATCATATTTTCTTTTTGCAAGTTCTCTAGCAATATCTCTTCCTATTCCTGAAGAAGCTCCTGTAATTAAAGCAATCATTTTTTACATCTCCACAATCTTTTCCCAAGGTAAATTTTCTTTTCCAAAATGACCATAGTTTGTAGTCAATTTATAAATTGGTCTTTGTAAATCTAAATAATTAATAATTCCTCTTGGTGTTAAATCAAATTTTTCTACCTTGCTAATTATTTCATTAGATGGTATTGTTTCAGTACCAAAAGTATCTACAAAAATTGAAACTGGTCTTGCAACACCTATTGCATAAGATAACTGTATTTCACATTTTTTTGCATATCCATTTGCAACAATATTTTTGGCTAAAAATCTTGCCATATACGATGCACTTCTATCTACTTTTGTTGGATCTTTTCCTGAAAAAGCTCCTCCTCCATGCCTTGCATATCCGCCATAAGTATCTACAATTATTTTTCTTCCTGTAAGTCCACTATCTCCAAGAGGTCCTCCTATTACAAATCTACCAGTTGGGTTAATATAATATTTTGTATTATCATCTATTAAGTTTTTTGGTATCACCTTAAAAATAATCTTTTCCTTAACCTCTTTTCTTAGTTCTTCTATATCCTTACCATCTATGTGCTGTGTTGAAAGTACAACTGTATCTACTCTTAAAGGTTTCCCGTCATCATACTCAACTGTAACTTGAACTTTGCCATCAGGTCTTAAGCCTCTTATTTCTTTGCTTTTTCTAACTTCAGATAACTTTTTAGCTAACTTATGTGCTAAATTAATTGGTAAAGGCATAAACTCATCAGTTTCATCACAAGCAAAGCCAAACATTATACCTTGGTCTCCTGCACCTTCTGATGAAACATTTTCTCCTTCTTTATCTTCTAAGCTTTTGTCAACTCCCATTGCAATATCAGATGATTGTTTAGAAATATTGACTGTAATTTTACAAGTTTTGTAATCAATATCTAAACTTGCATTATTATATCCAATTTCTTTTATGGCATTCCTTGCTATTTGTTCTATATTTATATTTGCTTTAGAACTTATTTCTCCTGTTATATATATTTCACCCTTGCTTGCCAAGGTTTCACAGGCTACTCTTGAATTTCTATCTTGTTTTAAGCATTCATCTAGTACACTATCTGAAATATAATCACATAGTTTATCTGGATGGCCTTCTGTAACACTTTCTGATGTAAATAAATATTTCATATTTTTTAATAAAGCTCCTTCCTATTAACTTTTTATTCAATCATTTTAAAAATAACTATTATTAAATCTTTAAAACATATCTATTACATTATAGTCAAACAAATTACTATTTACAATAATTTATATTATTTTTCCTTTTTAGCCAAAAAGTTATCCACATTTTATTACAGTTTTGTGGATAATATTACAAAAATGTAATATTAAAATAATATTTGTATTTTTTCAAAACAGATTTGCTATAGCTTTAAATTTTCAAAAAAACATTTGACTTAAATGTTTTTATATTGTATAATAGATTTTGTTATGGCCCCTTGGTCAAGCGGTTAAGACGCAGCCCTCTCAAGGCTGAATCATGGGTTCGATTCCCGTAGGGGTCACCAGTTCATATTACAAAACATACCTTAAATCTAGTAATTTATAATTACTAGATTTTTGCTTAATTAGGAAAAAATCAAGTTCCCTTATTAAGCAAAATTAATTCAATCATATTTTACTTGAATATTGTAATAATATTAAAAAATAACTTTTTTCATAATTTCCTCTACTCTTTCTTCTTTCTTATTTAAGAACAAATATCCTATTAAAGCTTCAAAGCCTGTTGAATATGCATAATCTTCTAAGCTTGCATTTTTAGGTAAATGATGATTTTGTGTATTTCTACCTCTTCTAATAATTTCTTTTTCATCATCTGTTAAAAAGTTAGTTTCAATTAATTCTTTTACAGTTTTAGCCTGAGCTCCTGCTTTAACATATTTTATTGATTCAACATGCATTTTATGTGGATTTAAATTTGTTGTATTTGCTAAATAAACTCTTATATATAGCTCATAAACACTATCTCCCACATATGCCCAAGTAAGTGGTGACATCATATTTATTTGTGACTCTTCTTTAATTAATATTTCATCTAGGTAATTCAATTGTTATCCTCCCTAATTTTCCACTTTGAAATTCATTTAATATTATATCTGATATTTTTTGCATATTTATATTTCCACCAGAAAGAAGTGCTCCTCTTTTTCTTGCTATATCTTCTAAAACTTCCATGGTTTCTCTTGGCACTTTTTTGTCTGTATTTGTTGTTTTCTTACCTTTATTTTCAATTGAGGTATTATTTTCTTTTTCATCATTATTGCAAATTGATGTGTCAGTATCTTGCTCATCACTAGCTTTGTACACTTCCACATCAAATCTATCTATTAACCTTTGTGGATAATTTTTTATCAAATAATCTAATAAGTAATATGCAATTTCTTCTTTATCTATGGCATTATCCCCAATTGTTCCTACAAAAGCTAAATGCATCGCCAACTCATTACCTTCAAACTTCGGCCATAACATACCCGGTGTATCCATTAATTCTATTTCATTAGTTACTTTTATCCATTGTTTTTGCTTTGTAACACCTGGCTTATTTCCAACTTTTGCAGTATTTCTTTTAGCAATACTATTAATAAATGTAGACTTTCCTACGTTTGGAATTCCTACAACCATTACTCTTATGGACTTACCAATTCTGCCCTTTTGAACAAATTTTTCTTTTATTTCTGAGTATTCCTCTTTTATGGCTTCTATTACATCTTTAATTCCTTTTGATGTATTTGACTCAACAGCTACTGCTTTTATTCCTTCTTTTGCATAAAAATCAATCCATTTATTAGTTGAATTATTATCTGCTAAATCTGCTTTATTTAGTACAATTATTTTCTTTTTATTTTTAATAACATCTTTTATATCCGGGTTTTGGCTAGCAAGTGGCACTCTTGCATCTAATATTTCTATAACTATGTCAATTAACTTTAAATCTGCTATTATTTGTTCCTTGGTCTTTTTCATATGACCGTGGATACCAGTTAAGGTTAAAATTATCACTCATTATTTTGGCTCTCCTATTCATTACTATTTTTTCTATCATCAATTAATTTAACATCATCAACGTATTCATATTGTAAAGCATTTTCTTTAGAAACAGCAGACTTTTTTCGTTATTCCTCCACTTTTCCATACATCAGTTAATTTAAACCTATCTACAATTCCTATTAATCTTGCTTTTATCCACTCATCTGTGTAACCTTTATTTCGGTAATAATTTACTGCTCTATTAACTGCTATTTCAGGATCAAAAACTTCGTTTATTCTGTCATTTCCAACATTTGCGAGCCAAATTTTAAATGGTTCTGCTTTTGGACTTGGAATAGATTCAATTAATCTTAATATATCTTTAGTAGTCATAGCATCTCTTAAGCGCATTTTTCCATCTGGAGCTAACATTTTCAACTGACTACAATTTGTAGTCAGTTCACTACCTTCTTTTTTTAACCTATTTTTTAGTACTGACCAATATTTTCTAGGTTCCTTACTATCAGTCAATGCACCCACAACATCAACAACACTAAAAAAATATTCCTCTTTTTCACTATCCCATATGCTTCTTATTTCTTTACCTTCAAATAAATTTGATATTGTTTCTAATTTACTACTGTCCATAAATACCACCTCTTCTTTAAAATATTGTTCCGTTTCATTAAAACTATTATATATCATACCATAAAAACAAGCAGTTTTCAACCAACTGCTTGCTATTTTTCGTCTATTTTTTATTTTACCAATTTTTCATAAATATTGTATTTTAAGAACGACTGGCTCATAGTAAATTTATTTGCTACACTTCTATTTATTTCACTTACAAATATTTTGAATATTATTTCTAAATATATAATTACGAAAGCTACTACACCTATTACTCCCATTTTTTACAATGTCCTATAATTATTTTTATCTGCCCTTTCATCCAACTGCCTATCATATTCTTTGTTTGTATAAAACCAATCTGTTTTTTTGTCTTTTGGCTTTCTGCCTTTGTCAACAAATAAGTCCAAAAGTACAGCAAAAGCAAGTATTATTCCTAAAAATGATGTAAAAGCTCCCATAGGACTTGTTATCTCTGCTTGTCCATTTGTAAATATAGGAAGTACTTGATTAAATAAATCCCATCCAAAATATCCAAAGTAGCACAAAAAGTAAATTATAGCTCCTATAAGTTTCCTTTTAAATACCAATACTATACATACAACAGTTACAAATAATAAAATTATTTCTAATGTTAAATTTATAGGTTGTACAAAAAATTCAGCATATACTGATGCTTGATATGCAACAACCACTCTAAAGGCCCAGTACATTATCATAAACATTGCTATCATCCAGTTTGCAAAAGTTCTCATTTCTATTTTTTCCTTTCTAAAGAAATAATTTTTGCTCTAATCAACAATTCTTCAAAAGCCTTTTGGACACAACTACCAAAAGGCTCTAGAAACTAACCTAAACCAAAAGTTATTCAATTTCTGAAAAACCTAATTAGTCTACGAAGTTAAATTCATCTTTAAATTTTTCTTTGAATATTTCAAATACTGCATTTAATACGTTTTCATCATCAACACTTACATATGTTTCTTCATCACTATTTTCGTCAGCATCTTTTTCTAATTGAAGGATAACTACTTCTTCTGGTTCTGCATCTTCTGCTTCTTCAGCTGGAAGTAGTACTACATATTCCTCACCTTCATAGTCTATTAAATCTAAGAATTCAAACTTAACATCGTTTCCATCTTCATCTTTAAGAGTTACAATATTGTCTAATTCTTCATTATTTTCGTCCATTATATTTCTCCTTTCAAATATTCTTACGTGTTATTATTTACACTTTGTTATATGATATACTAAAAAATTCCTTTTAGCAAGTATTTTATTAAATTTTTTTATAATAAATGTTCGTGTTACAATTCGCAGCTTGTATTTTACATAATTAAATGATATAATCAAACTATACTTGGCATAAAAAGACTTATGATGACAACCACCAAGGAGGATTTATATATGTTTACAGACATGCTCTACTATCTAGGGTTCTTACCCAAAATAGTCCAAATTGGCATACTAATTGTATGTACATTAGTCGGCTTCCAAACACTTAAAACTTCGAGCAACTATTTAAATCAACCTATTCTTGTTTTTTTGTGTTACTATACAATGGCAAGATTTATCAAGTTTTTATTTGGTACAAACAATTCTACTGCAGCCTTATGGATTATACTCATAATTTACTTTGGGTATATGCTGTTTGTTCGGTTAGGTCTATGGGGAATAGTGATTTCATTTATTATACTGCTATGTATAAATGGTTTAAATATTTACTCAACAATATTATCTCATCCTATTTTTAACATAGCAGTCACATTGATTGCAATACACATCATTTGCAGTTTCATGGATATTAGCCTTTTTAGGGAAATAGTTTATTTAATTTTATCTATTCCTTTACTAATATTCATTAATCCGGCAATGATTGTTGAAGCAGTATTTTTGTTTGAAATATTAATAAGATGCATCTTCAAAAGTCATATATGCATTGACGGTATTGCAAAGTTCTTTTGCTTTATAGTCACCTGTTTTATTAGTGTTTATCTAATAGAACTAGCATTTGCACATTTTTGGCTATCTCTCATAATCCTACTCGTTATCAGCTTTATACTAAAAACTATATCATAAGTCTTTCTCCTGAACCTCTGCGGTTCAGGAGTTTTTCTTCTTATATTTGCAAAATGCCTATGTGAGTGCCTAAATCTTTGCTTTAGGTAACTCCTTCTTTATGATAATTCTTCTACTATTGCATTTTTGTCTATGCCATAATATTTTATCAAATCTTCTGCTCTACCAGATCTTCCAAAAGTGTCATCTATTCCCATTCTAACTAATTTTTTGGGATAATTATCTGTTAATACTTCACTTATTGCACTTCCTAATCCACCTATTATACTATGATCTTCTACTGAAATTAATTTTTTTGTTTCTTTTGCACATTTAATTATTAAATCTTTGTCTATTGGTTTTATTGTGTGAATATCTACAACCCTTACATCTATTCCCTGTTCTTTTAATATTTTTTGAGCTTCTATCGCTTCGGATACAGTTACTCCTGTAGCAAAAATAGTTGCATCAGTACCATTTCCAATTTGAATACCTTTTCCAATTTCAAACTTTGCCTTTTCATCATAAATGCTTGGTACTTTATATCTTGAAAGTCTTAAATACACAGGTCCATTGTATTTTGCTATTTCTTTTACAGCCCATTTTGTTTCTATATCATCTGATGTAGACATAACAACCATATTAGGTAAGCCTCTCATCAAATTTATATCTTCTAGCATTTGATGAGTTGCTCCATCTTCTCCTACAGTAACACCTGCATGAGTTGCACATATTTTTACATTTAGCTTTGGATATGCTATACTAGTCCTTATTTGGTCATAAACTCTTCCTGTGGCAAATGCTGCAAATGTACTTGCATATGGTATTTTACCACAAGTAGCAAGACCTGCTGATGTACCTATCATATCTGCTTCTGCTATACCTACATTTATAAATCTATCTGGATATTTTTCTTTAAAATATTCTGTTTTTGTTGAGTTATATAGATCTGCATCTAATACAACTACTTTTTTATTTTCCATTCCAAGCTCTTCTAAAGCTCTTCCAAAACTCTCTCTTGTTGCTTGTTTTTCCATAGTTTCCTCTTTCTACCTTTTTTCAAAGATTTATTTTTTATATAGTATATTTATTTTTACTATTTATTTTCTTTTGATTCACTTACCATCTTGCTATCAATTTCTTTGTCTCTTTCCACAAGCTCCTCAATTGCCTTTTGATATTCTTCATCATTTGGTGCTTTTCCATGCCAAGCAACATCTTTTTCCATAAAAGATATGCCTTTGCCCTTTATTGTTTTTGCTAAAATTACAGATGGCTTATCTTTAGTCATATCTGCCACTCCAAAAGCATTTAATATAGAAAATATATCATTTCCATTAATAGTTATTGTATTAAATCCAAAACTTCTAAATTTTTGTTCAATATCTTCTATGTTTAAGCCTTTTATTTCATCTGTACTACCTGTAAGTTGAAGCCCATTGCAATCAACTATAGCACACAAATTGTCTAATTTGTATTTAGAAGCTGTCATTGCCGCTTCCCAAACTTGTCCTTCATCTAATTCACCATCACCTAAAATACAGTACACCCTATATCCCATAGAATCCATTTTTGAAGCTAGAGCCATACCATTTGCAACTGATAAACCTTGTCCTAGCGAACCTGTTGTCATATCCACTCCTTTGACTTTGGTCATATCTGGGTGACCTTGCAAATTGCTATTTATATTTCTAAAAGTTAAAAGGTCTTCTTTTGAAAAATAGCCCTTTTCAGCTAAAGCTGCATAAAGAGCAGCTGAGGCATGACCTTTAGATAAAACCAGTCTATCTCTAGACTCATTATCTGGGTCATCTTTGCTAATATTCATTTCATTAAAATATAAAACAGCCATTATGTCTGCTATAGATAGTGAACCTCCTGGATGCCCTGATTTGGCATAATACACTTCTGTTATAATATCCATTCTAATTCTATTGGCTATTTTCTCTAGTGCTTCATTTTTTGTAATTTTCATGATAAACAGTCCTTTCTTTGGTTAAATTTTTTGCTTAATATTATTGTTTTTTAGTCATAAAACTTTAACTAATCATATTTAAAAATCAAACAATTCTTTGTAAAAAAATCATTTTCTATTTAATATTGTAATTTATTTTTCTTGATAAAATCAGTAATTTGCTCTCCTAGCTCCTCTTCTTTGCCAGTATAATTATGATTTGCTCCTGCTATATATGATATATCTTTATTTTTGTTCTTTATCTTTGCATTAAGATTTTGAACTAACTCATCTGCATTTTGAAAAATAAGTTCATTTATATTTCCCCATCTCATAAATAATGGTACTTTAATATTATTTAGTTCTCTGAATGTTGTTCTATTATCTCCAAACTTTGCAAAATCTATTTTCTTATTATCCTCTGCATATTGTAGTATGGTATTTGGCCTTACTGGTGGAGTGGATGCATCTAATACAACAAGTTTATCTCCTTTCCCTCTCTTTTTAAGCAATTCAAAGTATGAAATAATTTTTTTGTAGTCTTTACCTAAAACTTGCTTTAAAGCTGTTGGTATATCTACCATTGAAAGTAAAACAATTCCTGTTATTGCATCTAGCATTGTAGTTTCATTATTATTTAAAAATTCATTATAAGTATACACCACCTTTGTACACCCCATGCTATGACCTTGTAAAATAATTTTTTTGTATCCCCTTTTTTGCATTTCTATCATTGCACCCTTTATGTCAAAGTACGAATCATAAATGTTCTCTGCACCCGAACCATAAAAGTGCATATCATTATCCTCTATTCTACCATAATTACATATTATCTCATGACCTCTATTGTTAAAGCAAAAATATGCTATTCCTAAGTCGGTACATTTTTGTGCCAAAACATCATCCCTTCTTTTTAGACAATTGCTTGTTATTCCATGAACTGAAATAAGTACTGTTTCCGTTTTCTTTTTAGGCGTATGTAACAAACCTATTAAATTTAAATTATCTATTGAATTAAAGTAAACTTTTTCTATTTTCATAAAAACTCCATTCCTTTTAATTATTGCCTTATTTTTAAAAATTATATACTAATGAATATCATTTTTCAAGCAATATTGAGACATATTTAAATTAAGGACGCCCTTTTGTTAAAAGAAACGTCCATAATTTAAAATTATTTTTATTCACTTTCCTAAAGTATTTTTTTGATTTATTTAGAGTATACAACTTCTCCGTATTCTGATATACTCTCTAAAAATCCACTAGGGTCTTCTTCATCTATAATTAGCACTGGCTCTATATCAGTTGATACTCCCACTGTAAATTTGTATAATTTTGCCATATCTTTTAATATATCTTTTGAAATGCTACTTCTAGGAACAACCACTGCCACATCTATATCACTATCTTTTCTATAGTCTCCCCTAGCATAAGAACCGTATAAAATTATTTTATTTACAACCATATTCGCAATTACTACTTTTGCATATTGTTCAACTAATCTTCTAACTTTTGCTTTATCCATTTAATCATCTCCTCAGTTTTAATTATTATCTCTTTACATTTTCCCTTATTTAAAGATTCAAATATATCTTTCTTTTGAGTTGGATATCTAGCCTCTACATTTAATGGTGTAACCATAAATATAAAATCTTTTTGTTCTTCACTCATTGTTTTATATAAGTTACTTTCCTCTGCCAATCTTATTAATTTATGAGTGTAAGGAGGTTGCTCTTTTTTAGTTTTTACGTAATATGCCTTAAAAATTTTTTCTACAGCTTGATTACACATAAAACCAACATATAAAAATCTTTTACTTTTTAACATAGCTTTTGCAGTTTCTAAATCATATTCAGCTAATTCTTTCCAATACTCGACTTTATCAAAATCACTAATTTTAATCGCCTCCCTTTTTCTCTTTTAACTATATTGATATTATATCATGAATATATTAAGAAGTAAAGAAATAAATTAGCTGCTTCTGGTTATTTACCAAAAACAGCTAAGAAGTATATAACATTATTTTTCAGTTATAGTAAAGTCATATGCCTCAACATAGTTAGATGTTGTAGAAATATTTAGTTCTGTGGTTTCTCCTGGTTGCATTGCATTTATTATGCCAGTTAGTTTTGTTAATTCTTGACCATCTTCTGATAACAATGTTATTTCTACTGTTTTTACAGTTGTTGCAGTTGAATTGTTATTTGTTACATCTGCTAAAAGATTGGTCATTCCACTTCTACTACTTAATTGTATATTGCTTATAAGTAAGCCATTTAATGTTTTGCTGGTATTCATTGCTGTACTTGTATTTAGCTTTACACCATCTTCTATTTCTTCAACATAGCTTACAGTGTTTTGAGCATTACTTTCATTGCCATTTTGCTCTTCTGAGTTATTTTGGTTCATTCTAATAATTGCAACTATTGCAATTATTAGAACTACAAGTATTGCTAATACTATAAGAAGTGAATTTAATTTGATTTTTTTTGATGTCTTTGCCATCTTTTTTCTCCTTCCTCTTTTTATTCACATAGAGTGAACGTTTCTTTTGTAATTTAATTTAGCTTAATTTGAATTTCAGGTATGTTTGAAGCGCTACTTAACATAAAGTGCAAGGCGCGAACCGTAGAGAGCCATTGCTATTCGTCGGAGTATTATTATTGAGATGGTCCGACGTAAAAGTACTTGACACAACGTAATAGCTGCCACGAAAGGCACGATAGGTCGACGAGTTAGCCTCCTGTGTCCATTCGCACACGTTTGAGCTTAGGTCGAATATGTTTGACATAATATCGTTTCCGAATTTTCCTGTTCCTGCTGGGCTTCCTGTATGATTTCCAGTTCTTTGCGTTACTTTTCCTTTATCTGAGCCTGTTAATACAAAGTTTAGCATTGTATCCCACTGGCTTCCAGTTATCATTGTGCTTACTACACTTTCTGAATTATGATATGGATTATATTCATAATTGCTATTTTCTACTAGGTACATTTTATACCAGTTTACACTTCTCATTGGGGTTTGGTCTTTTACTGATTTCGCTATTACTCCTGATGTTGAATTTGTTCCTGTTGATGTATATAAACTTGTCTCATATCTTCCTACATAATATCCTTTGTATTGATTTACGCTTTGTACCATGTCTGTATATTGATTATTTAAATATTCTCCCATACTTGTAGGGCTTGTTATTCCTAGTGGAGATAAACTTGTATAATTTGTTGCATCATATCCACTTCCTGCTGAATATAACCATGATAAGTTTGAACTACTATTTGTTACTAAACTTGGTTCTCTATAACTTGTAGATACTCCTACTCTATTTCCTGTATTTGCTGTTGAACTTGTTCCACTAAATGTATAATATACATTTTCAAAATATTGGTTTGATGTACTTGCAGAGCTTCCACTTTGATATCTTACCATTGGTTTATATGTACTACTTGTTGGTGTTTGTCCATCATATATTACATTTTCTACTGGTATCCATACATACTGATTATTATCTGCATCTTCTATTACTAGTCCATTGTCTATTGTATTTACTAAGTCTGATGTTCCTACTTTAAATCCCGCTGGGATTGTTGCTGTGTTTCCATTTGCATCTTCATATGTTATGTTTGTATCATATGTGGTTTTTCCTAGGTTTGCCTTAGCTTCTTCTTCTGTGTATTCTTTTCCTGTTGAATCTATATATGAATATTGCTCTAGTTCTCCTATACTGCTACTCATTACATATGTTCCTATATTTGTTCCATCACTTAGTCTTGTGTATATTGTATCTCCTTCGGATAATTTTGTTACGGTATCTCCTTTTGTCCATGTTCCACTTGGATTATAACTTCCTCCGCTTTTTACTACTTGGTACTCTAAGTGATATCCTTCATTTTCAAAGTTCGTTTCACTACTTATTTCAAAGTATGCACTTCCGTCTCCGTCTTTGCCCCAGGTTTTTTCTAATTTTATTGCTCCTTCTTTTACTTCTAGGGCATCTGTTAGCACTCCACTGCTATATGCCGTGTCTGTTAATCCTACTCCATTTATTGCCTCTACTCTTATGTAGTATGTTTGATTTGCATTTAATCCACTAAATGTATATACATCTGCATATGCTGTTGCTGTTTGTATTACACTTGTTCCTTCATTAAAGCTTCCATCTGTATATGGCACTAGGCTTATACTATATTTATATTTGCTTACTCCTGATTCACTATCGCTTGCTTTTACTTTTACTTCTATATTATTTGTTCCTGCTTCTGTACTCTCTATCTCTACACTTGGGGCTGTTGTATCTGTTGCTTCTTTTACATACAGTGCCATTCTAGTTCCTAAGAAGTTACCATAAACATCTTGGTTATTGTTATTTCTTGTATAAAGTGCATTTGTTTGATTTGGTGGTGACCACCAATCATTATATGACGATGCTGTCCATTGTCCTATTATATTGTTAACATTTCCAGAACCTGCTCCTCTTGTAAATCTTCTATAATTATTGTCAGCAGTTTGTGTCCATTCCATTGTATTTGATGATAAGTCAAATATATTTTTTGACAAATCATCTGTATACATTCCCGTGTTTGATAATACTTCTGTATGGTTTCCTGTTATTGATGTTACAAATTCTTTTGTATTTTCATCTTGTAACATCCAGTTCATTATTGCATCCCATTGACTTCCCCATATCATTGAGCTTGTTACACTTTTTGATCCATAGTATGGATTGTTTGTGTTTATATTGCTATCTTGTACATAGTAATCTCTGTACCATGTTCCATTACTTATAGGTTTTGCTCCAAGTTTGCTTTGTACTACTGCATTTGCCGGTGCTGTTGTATCATTTGCCTTTGTACTTGTTTCGTATCTTCCTACGTAAAAGCCTCCAACTTTGTCCACACTATTTATCATATTTGTATACTCTTGGTTCATATATGCACCAAATTCTGTATAACTACTAAATGCATTTACGCTACTTCCTAAACTCATGTTTCTGTAATATGTTTCTAATGTGTCATATGATACTCCTTTGGCTTGAGAGTTTCCTACATTCCATGTGTAATCTGCTCCTCCTGTTACTAAGCTAGGCTCTCTATATGTACTTGTTCCTAGAGCTACGCTATTTCTTCTTTTTGTAGAACTTGTTCCACTAAATGTATATAGTATTCCTTCATAATAGTTTGAATTGTCTCCTGCCTGTCTTCTTGCCATTGCTTTTTCTGCTGAATTTGTTGCTGTATTTGTTTCTATTGCTGTTGCTGGTACCCATACGAATTCGTTTCCGTCTGCATCTTGTATTACTAATCCATTATTTATTGTATTTACTGTTTCTGTGGTTCCTACTTTAAATCCGGCTGGGATTGTGGCTGTTGCTCCACTTGAGTCTTCATATACTATGTTTGTGTCATATGATGTTTTTCCTTTATTTTGTTCTTCTTGTGCTTGCTCTTCTGTATATGTTTTTCCATCACTATCTATATATGCATATTCCTCTAGTTCATCTACTACTAACTCTTTTGCGTCTGATGATTGGTTATTATCATCTGCTACTATTGCTGATATTTGGTCTCCATTTGACAATCCTGTTATTGTACTTCCTGATACATAGCTTCCTTCTCCATTTACTTTGTATCTTATTTCATATCCTGTGCTTGCATATTCTTCTGCTAAACTTAATTGCACTACACCATTTCCATTTGAGCCATATTTTTGTGCTACTGTTATTGCTGAGTTTGCTATTGCTCCTAAGTTTGTTGTGCTTGTTTGTGTTTCTGCTGGCTCTCCTTTATTTCCGGCTCCATCTACTGCTATTACTCTTATGTAATATCTTGTTTGTGGTCTTAAGCCTGTATATGTGTATTCATTTGTTCCTGTACCTGCTAAGTCATAACTGCTTCCGTTTGTACTTATATAATATTCATAACTTGCTACGCCTGTTTCTTTATCTGTTGCTCTTACTCTTACTGTTATAGAATTTGATGATGGGGTTATCTCTTGTATTTCCGCATTTGGTCCTGTTGTATCATTTGTACTTCGCAAGTATAATGATAGTCTTGTTCCTATTATTGGTCCCATATCATCTGGTACTGAGTTTGTTCTTGTCATAGGGGTTTTAGTTGTTGTGGCATCATAACTTCCACCTCTATATATTCTGTAATTTATGCTATTTGCCTCTTGTGTCATCTCATATGCATTTGACCCTAAATCATATATATTGTTTATTTTGTCTGTGCTGTCTTGTCCACTATTACTTAGAGCATTTTTTTGCTGTCCAACTCTTGTTGCTACTTTTGAGCTATCTGCTCCTCTTAGTATGTAGTTTAGCATTTGATCCCATTGGCTTCCTGTTACCATCATACTTCTTACACTTGCTGTGCTTGCATATGGGTTTGAAGCGTATTTTGTACTGTCTTGATACAAGTACATATTATACCAGTTTGTACTTGTTAGAACTTGTGCATTTTGTCTTGACCCTACTACATAGTTTCCACTGCTACTATCTACTGTTGTTTCATATCTTCCTATGTAAAAGCCTCCAAATGAGTCTACTGATGTTATCATACTGTTATAATTTGTTGCTAAGTATTCTCCCATTTCTGTTGTGCTCTCAAATCCTAGTATTGCATTATATAGCGAATCATCTGCATCATATCTGTTTCCTATTATGTTGCTCATTCTCCATGTGTATCCATCTGCACTGTTGTTTGTTAGCAAGCTTGGCTCTCTATAACTTGAATTACCCAATCTTGCTCCAGTATTTCTGTATGATACTGTTCCATTATATGTATATACTATACTTTCATAGTAATCATCATATCCTGCTTGCAATATTGACATTGGTTTGTATGTTCTACTTGCTGCTTCTCCCGCACTTGTTGGCATTAGTGTTGTTCCATCATATATTGCATCTTCTACTGGTATCCATACATATTCATTATTTGAACTATCTTTTAATACTACACCTTCTGATAGTTGTTGTTCTGCTGTATTTTCTGATACTTTAAAACTTGCTGGTAAACTTACTGTGTAGCCTGCATTTACTTGTCTTGTTTCTCCTTTGCTGTCTTGTAATGTCATTTGTGTACTATTATCTATATATGTTCTATTTTCACTATATGTTTGGTTTGCTGTTGCACCATCTAATGCTATAGTCGTGGCTTTGTTCTCACTCCTTGTTACATTTCCATCTTCATCTATTGCTGTTACTAATATTTTGTATATTCCACCTTCTGTTACATTTGTTATAACTGCTGGTTCATTGTAATATGTGTTTGAACTTATTAAACTATATTCTTCATCATTTATGTTTTTGTAGTAATAACTGTATAGTGTTGCCCCTTCTTGTTCTTCATTTATTACAACCTGTATTTCATTATTTGTGACTGATACACCTAATATGTCATAACTACTTCTTGTAGTATTTTGTGCTAAAGTTTGCTCTGTATAGCTGTCCTCTGATGGGTTATCTATATTAAATGTTGCATATCCTTGTGTTGCATTTACACCATCTGTTAGTTTTACATAAACTGTACTATTATTAGGTATTGAATCTATATTTGCAGTTTTTTCTTTTATTATTGTCCAACTTCCATTGTTGTTTACTTCTGCATTATTTAGTCCTATTTGATATTGCATATCGTATTGTTCTGAATTGTTTTGTACAGTTATTGTGGCTAGTCCATTATGCCATACAGTATCTATTAACCTTACATTTTCAGCATATAATAAGTTTTGGGTTGTAACTGTGGTTTCTCCTGAGCCCACATTATTTAAGCTATCTTGTACTTCTACCTTAATGTTGTATTCTACACCTGATATTAATCTTTCAAATTTATGTGTGTCTTTATTTGAACTTGTGCCCGTTCCCCAATTTGTTTCTGTTGTTCTTTTTATGTAATAAGTATATGTTGGTGTTTCGGGTATTCCTACTCCACCATCTCCTGCTATTGCCTTAACTGTAATTGAGTTTGTTGTTGTTCCAGTCTGTTCTTGTACAGCAACATTTGGACCTGTTTTATCTATTTTTGTTATATCTATTGGATCATATGAGATTATGTTATCTGCTTTATCTTTTACTTGTATAACTATTCCTGATGTATTTTCATTAAATACTTTTGTATTGCCTGCTTGCCAACTTGCTCCATTATCAAAACTATATGCCTCATCTGCTAAACCTGATTCGTTATCTTCTGCATTTACTGTTAATGTTACACTTTGGTTTGTCCATTCGTTTGGATTTCCTGTTACTTCTGTTATACTTGGATTTACAGTATCTGTTACTTCTCTTTGTACCACACTACTGTAGTTATTTCCATCTGTTAGTCTTGCATATACTGTGTCTCCTAAATTTAATGTATCTAAACTTACTGTGTTATTCGATGCATCTTGCCAACCACTATTGCCATTGAATGTTCCATCAGATTTTACTACTTGGTACTGCATACTATAACTTGAACTATTTGTTATGTTTACACTTGCTGTATGGTTAGACCATGTTGGCTCACTTATTTGTAATGAAGATGTATCTGCATCTAATGAACCTGTTTGTACCTCTCTTATTATTTCTGTTGCATTTCCTAAAAGGTCTTGGGCTTTTACTTTTATGTAGTAAGTTGTATTTTGTGTTAGTCCGCTATATTCTTTTGTTGTATTTTGGGTTTCTTCACCACTAGCTGTGTCTAGCCCCGCTTCACTTGTTGCCATATAATAAACATACCTTTTTGGACTTGCCATTCCTATTCCTGCATCTTCACATGATAGTACTTCTACTGTTATTTTATTTGCTGTTCCTGTTGTATTTATATTTAAAATTGGACCTTCTGTATCTAGTCTATCAATATTTATTGTACTATATCTCGCTTCATTTCCTACTTTATCTCTTACAACAACTATAATACCATATGTGTTTCTACTGTATTCTTTTGTATTACCTGCTTGCCATGTTTGGCCATTGTCAAAACTATATGCTTCATCTGCTAGTCCAGTTTCATTATCTTCTGCATTTATTGTTAAAGTTACATTTTGATTTGTCCAATTGGTTGCATTTCCATCAACACTTAAAATACTTGGTGCTATGTCATCTCTAACTGTTGTTGTTGCATATGAAGTAACATTTGTTCCATCTGTTAGCCTTGCTACTATTTTATCTAAATGATTTAAATTTGTTACTGTTTCTGTTACCGCATTGGCATTTGTCCAGTTTTCTTCTTGTATAATTGCATCTGTTATCTCTACATCTTTAGGTACTGATTTATATTGCATTGTGTAATCTGTATTGTTTGTAACTGCTACTTGTGCTATTCCATTTTGCCATACTGGATTTCCAAATGTTATGTTTCCTAGAGTGTAGGAGAATTCTTGAGTGACTCCATTTACTGTTCCTTCTCCTACATTTCCTATTTTGTCCTTTGCTTCTACTTTTATATTATATGTAGTTTGCGATTGCAAATTTGTATAAGTATAGCTTAACTTTGTTTGATTTTCAGCTACTAGTCTATAGTCTTCTTCTTCATTTTGTTTTATATAGTAGCTGTATAAAACTTCGTTTGGCATACCTGCCCCATTATCTTGTGCATTTACATTTACTGTTATTGCATTTGTTTTTATATTGTCTGTTGTAATTTCAAATTTTGGTCCTTCAAAATCTCTTATATTAACTTGTGTATACTCGCCATAATTTAATCCATCTGTTAATGCTACATATACTGAATCTCCATTTGTAGCATTAAAGCTTGCTGTGTAATTTTGCCAATTATTTGGTACACCGTTTTCTGTGCTTGTAGTGTATACAATATCATAATTTTTATCTGTACTAAAGCTTACACTTGCTGTTGCAGTTTCTGGTGCACTGCTTTCATTCCAATTTGTTGTAACTTTTACTGCTTCACCTGCTGATGGTACTAAGTATGTTTGAACTGTTATTTCTTGATCATCAGTATTGTCTGAGTTATCTGTTACTTCTACTTTAATATAATATGTTGTGTTTTGAGTTAAGTTTTCAAATGTGTATACTCCAAAGCCTTCTGTATTCGGATTTGTTCCTTCACTTACACTATTTATGTTTTGAACTATTGCTTCTCCATACTCTCCTGGTGTTGTTCCTATATAGAATTTATATTCTTTTATTCCACTGCCTTCATCTACTGCATTTGCATTTACTCTTATTGATCTTGTTGTTATTTGTTCTGCTGTTAGGTTGATTGTTGGAGCTTGATTATCTGTGCTTTGTGTTTGTGAACCTGTTGTTGCTACTCCTTGATTTCCTGCCAAGTCATTTGTTATTACTCTTATATCATATTGAGTAAAGCCATCTAAGTTTGTATATGTAAACTCACCTGTTGTATTATGTCCTGCAGTTGCATAAAAGCTCTCACTTGCTTTTTTTATGTAATAATCATATGTTGGAGGTGTTGGCATTCCCATTTCTTCATCTATAGCCGTAACACTTATGCTTATTTCTCCTCCATTTACAACTGGCTCACTTATTGTTACTTTTGGTCCATTTGTATCACTTACAACTTTGCTTACAGCTTGGCTCATTTCATCACCATTTGCATATCTAGCAAAGATTGTCTCACCATTAACTACATCTACTTGTCCATTATATTCTAGCCATTCTCCATTTAATCCCACTCTATATTGTGTGGTATATCCACTTAATGTAGAGATTTCTACAATGCCTCCAGTACTACTCCAATCCGCAATATTTATTGTTGGCTTTTCGGCTATACTTACATTTCCTGTGGTATCTCCGTGGAGTACCTGAGCCATTTAGCAATTCATTAAATGCATCTACAAAACTATTTTGGTCTTTTTGCTCTTGTTCTGTCACATTTTGGTATTGTCCAACTGTATTTCTTACAGAGCCTAATAAACCACCTTCACCAATAGTTGCTCGTAAAGCTACTCCTGCTAATATAAGCATTACTACTATTGTTATAACTAGTGATAATAGTGTTATACCTTTTGGTTCTCTTATGTTCTTCATATTGTCCTCTTTCCTTCCTTTATTATTTTTTTCAAAAAAGCATAAAAAACTATGCGTTAAAAGTGAATTTTCGTTCACTTAAAACACATAGTTTTTTACTACGTTTACATAAGTTTATTTTTTTAAATCCTAAGATATATATATATATATATATACAGCCCCAAGGCTTTCAGCGATTTTTGTCATAATTTTTTGCTCCTTTTTCAGTTTTATTTTATCATAAATTTTATTTCTATTAAATAAAAATTTTGGATAAACTTTATTGAGCGGTAGCTATTTTTTTATTATTACGCTATAATAATTTTATATTATATTAAGCAATATACTTAACAATATAATCTAAAATCAAAACTTACACATTGCATACTTGATGCATAATATATTTTAAGAAAGGATTGGTATTTTTATGAAAAATTTTAAATTAGCAGTAGTTGGAGCTACTGGTGTTGTTGGTAGAATCGCTTTGAAAGTGTTAGAAGAAAAACATCTTCCTATATCAGAATATGTATTATTTGCATCTAAGAAATCAGCTGGTACAAAAATAGAATTTTTAGGAAAAGAATATATTGTGAAAGAGCTTAATGAAAGTTCTTTTGATGAAGGTTTTGATTTTGCCATATTTTCTGCCGGAGCTACAACTTCTAAAAAATATGCACCAATTGCCGCTTCAAAAGGCTGTATTGTTGTAGATAATAGTAGTGCTTTTCGTATGGAAAAAGATATTCCATTAGTTGTTCCTGAGGTTAACCCTGAAGAAATAGAAAATAATCATGGCATTATTGCCAACCCAAATTGTTCAACTATTCAAGCTGTAGTTTGTTTAAAACCGTTGGATGATAAGTACAAGATAAAAAGAATTGTTTATTCTACATACCAAGCAGTTTCTGGAGCTGGCAGAGATGGAATATATGATTTAGAAAATGGTATTAAAAGCTTTAAAGAAAGTTCAGACATTAATATTGCTTCTTCAAACAATTATGAATTAAAGAAGTTTCCATACCCTATTTTTAATAATTGTTTGCCACATATTGATGTATTTTTAGATAATGGATACACCAAAGAAGAAATGAAAATGATTAATGAGACTCGTAAAATTTTAGGTAAACCCAATTTAGCTGTAACAGCTACTACTGTACGAGTACCAGTTATAAATTCTCACAGTGAAAGTATAAATGTTGAATTTGAAAATAACTTTGATTTAGATGAAGTAAAAAGTTTGCTAGCTCATTCACAAGGTATAACTTTAGTAGATGACATAAAGTCTCAAAAGTATCCAATCGCAACTTCTGCTACTGGCAAAGACCAAGTTCTAGTTGGACGTATTAGAAGAGATTTTAGTATTCCTAATGGTTTGAATTTTTGGTGTGTTGCAGATAACATTCGTAAAGGTGCTGCTTCTAATGCTGTGCAAATTATTGAAAAATTGTTACAGTTTATGTAACATTATTGTAACGAAAATTTTAAATTTTTCCAATATTTTATTGTATAATTTTATTTTTTATTTTATAATAAATATAATTTTAACGAAGGGAGAAAAAGAAATGGACGAAAACAACAATTTAGGAAATTCAAATTTAGACAATAAAAATGCAAATAATAAAATTGAAAACTCAAATAATCCAATTGAAAATGCAAATAATCCATATGTACCAAATACAGAAGATAACCCATATTATAATCCTTATTTTCAAAATAATGATGTGGGAAATTCACCATATTATGATAATACTACTATTAATAATGACATTTATAATCAAACTTATATGAATGTTCAGCAAGATGACTCAGCTGAACCTAATGACAATAGTCAAGATAACAATCAAGAAAATAGTCAAGATAGCGCTCTTGAACCAGATAATGCTAATAATTCCAATACTACAGATAATATAGCAGAAAATACTAATTTAAATAATATGGCAGTTAGCAGTGAACCTCAAAATAATGAGCCTTTAAACGATTTAAACACTAATACAATACATGTAAACCCTATACTAAGTCAATCAATCAACCCAAACCCTATTAGTCAAGACCCTATTAACCAAAGTTCAATTGACCCAAATCAAGATTTTAACAATAATCAAACTAGTTTTCAAAATTTTGCTGGTCAAGACAATTCTCAAATGAACGATCAAAGTTTTAGCAATGACCAATCTGGTTTTCAAAATTTTGCTGGTCAAGACAATTCTCAAATGAACAACCAAGACTTCAATAATAATCAATCTGGCTTTCAAAATTTTGCTGGTCAAGACAATTCTCAAATGAACGATCAAGGTTTTAGCAATGACCAATCTGGTTTTCAAAATTCTTACGGCTCAAGCAATGACGAAGAATTTAAGAAAGCATGGATGGGTACTCTTTATGAGAAAGCTAATAGAAGAAAATTTAGTATACCAGCATTTTTCTTTGGAGGAATTTACTATTTATATAGAAAACTATATCTATTTGGCTTTATATTTACATTAATCTCATGTGCTGTATCACTTATAGGAATATATGCAACTTTTTCTAGCTTGACTAACATGTTAGGTACACCAAGTTTATCAAGTGCTATCTTACCAATGTTGCTAACAACATTATTACCTATAATTATTAATATAGTATATGCTTTTGCTTTTTATCCTTTATATAAGGGAGATGTAAATAAAAAATTAGAAAAATATAAAGTTGAAACCCAAAGTCCAGCACAATTATTAGATATAGCTAACAAAAAAGGCGGAACTTCTATACCTTTTGTTTTGTTAGGAATATTAGCAAGTGGCATCATTTCATCAATAGCCTTAACTATAATAATTACTTCTACTTTTGCTAATTTTGTAAATGGTATTTTTACAGGCTTACCACAAAATAATCAGAACGAAAATGAAAATACTTTAGTTGGCAATAACGCCGAAGATAATTTAGCAAATTATTTACCATATAATTTTTATGAAGACTATTTCTTAGAGTATGATGCAAGTACTTGGTCAGAAGATGGAAATGGAGCTTTGATAAATGGAACTTATCAACTTTCATATATACAATCTCTTGAAGGACTAACTGGTTCTGGTTTTGATATAAATACAAACGAAGGTAGATCAAGCTTTTTTACTTACCTTTATAATCTATTTTCTTCACAAATAGATGCTACTACAACCACTCTTGAATTAGGAAGTAGTTCTTTCATATTAGATAATGGTATATATTATTCTTATTTTGATTTAGTATATGCAGATTCAATTGAAAGGTGTTACTTTATATTACTACCAGAAAGCGATGTATTTATAGAATTTATATTATCAAATACAGATACTATAATTCCTGATGAAATTCACGAAGAAGTAGTTTCATATATTTGCTTAGTAACAAACGAACCTCTAGAGCAAGAAAATGATGCAGTAAATGGCAATTCTTTAGATGGAACTACTGATGACGGTATTCCTACATCTAGTTCAATAGATGCTAATGTAGTTAATGTTAATGATAATACAACCACAACAAATGGTTCAAATTCTAGCAATACTGTTCCAAGTAGCAATGGTGGATTAACAGTTACATCTCCATCCAGTGTTTCTGGAATTACAACTGAATACAATGTTGTAACACAATAAGTTTAATATATACTTTTAAAAAACTACAGTATCCTACAAAAGATACTGTAGTTTTTTTAATTTATTTTACTTTACTATTGTTTTATTATGTATATTAGTGTATAATAAGTCCATAATTTAAGTAATAATACTACTTTTACAGATTTTAAATGTGGCAATTTATTTGGTATGAATTCATCATACTAGAAGGGAGATTAATTATGAAAAGTACATCAGTAAAAGATTTATATAGAAATACTGGCAACTACATTAATAATAATGTACAAGTTTCTGGTTGGGTTAGAACTGTTCGTACATCTAAAAACTTTGGTTTTATAGAATTAAATGATGGTTCATTTTTCAAAAATGTTCAAATAGTTTTTGATACAAGCCTAGATAATTTTGATAAAGTAAATAAATTAACAATAAGTTCTTGCATTATTGTAAATGGCAAAGTTGTTAAAACAGAAAATGCAAAACAGCCTTTTGAAATTCACGCAGATAAGGTTGAAATATTTAATTTAGCAGACACCTCATACCCTATTCAAAAGAAAAATACATCTTTTGAATTTTTAAGAACTCAAGCTCATCTACGTCCTAGAACAAATACTTTTAGCGCCGTATTTAGAATTAGAAGTGTTGCTGCATTTGCAATACATGAGTATTTCCAAAAGAATGGATATGTTTATGTAAATACACCTATAATTACTTGTGCAGACTGTGAAGGTTCTGCTGAAATGTTTAAATTAACAACACTTGACTTAAGCAAACCTCTTCCACAAAAAGATGGAAAAACTGATTTTTCGGAAGATCTATTTGGAAAAGAAGCATATATAACAGGTTCTGGCCAATTACATGGTGAAACCTTTGCTCAAGCTTTTGACAAAATATATACATTTGGCCCTACCCTACGTTCAGAAAATTCTAACACAAAAACACATGCTAATGAGTTTTGGATGATTGAACCTGAAATTTCATTCTGTGATTTGGACGAGCTTATGAATATTGAAGAAGATTTCTTAAAATACATTGTAAAAGCAGTTTTGGAAAGATGCCCAGAAGAAATGGAATTTTGCGATAAATTTATTTCAAATGGCTTAATTGAAAAGTTAAATAAATTACTAAATTCTGAATTTGTTAGATTAGACCATAAAGATGCCATAGATTTGTTGAAAAAAGCTGATAGAAAATGGGAATTTGAACCTGAATATGGCGGAGATTTAGCAAAAGAACATGAAAAATATATTACAGAATACTTTAATGGTCCAGTATTTGTAAAGAACTGGCCTAAAGATATAAAATCTTACTATATGAAACTCAACCCTGATGGAAAAACTGTTGCTGCAGTTGACCTAGAAGTACCTGTTGCAGGTGAAATTATGGGTGGCTCTCAAAGAGAGGAAGACTATGATAAACTAGTTAAAAGAATGAAAGAAATGGGAATTGCAACAGAACCACTTTACTGGTACTTAGAACTTCGTAAATATGGTACAGATATACATTCTGGATTTGGTTTAGGATTTGAAAGATTACTTATGTACATTACTGGTATGGAAAATATTCGTGATGTTATACCTTATCCTAGAACACCAAACAATTGTGAATTTTAATTTTTTACTTTTGGGAAGGTCCTTTTTGTAAAATATTTTTCGTTTTGGGCCGTCCCCAAAGTAAAATCTTATTGTTTTTTCTAAAACCACAAAAGCTCAGGCAATTGCCTGAGCTCTTGTGGTTAAATAGAAGGTTAATTATTATTCCTCAAACATTCTCCTATATTCTTCACCAAACAGTTTCTTGCATTCAAGATATCTCTTAGTAGCTTGTTCTGCATGTTTATTTGCTTCTTGCAGTTTAACTTGCATATCCGAGGCTTCGAGTCTTGCATCCTTCAAAGCACGGCTTACTTCCTTAAGTTGCACCTCAAGTTGCCTTACCACATCTTGTGCTGAAGCACATTTTTCCTCTTCTCTGGCAACCTTCAGCTCAGCATTTTGCCTATCATACATGCTAGCTCTAAGATTCTTGAGCAACTCCTCAATTTTCAACTTTGGAGCAGTCAAATTAGGAGTACTTTCAATTTGAATTATAGAAGTTTGTTCAGGAGTGCTCACAGCTTGGACACATTTCTTTTCATCAGTCGAGCTATCAACTTTTGTCTGTTCCATTCTTACAAGCGTAGCAATCTTTTCGGGATTATTTCTACTGATTTTTTCAATAGAAATATAAAAGTATGCATATGTGGTTACAAAATCCTTTGCTTTGCTATTCGCATGATCATTGATGTCATAGTACTCCATCAGAAAAGTAACAAACTCTCTATTATCAAATATCTCCATTGCCTTTCCGAAGAAGTTCCGAATAGCATAGCTTCTTTCTCCTTCCCTCAAATCATTTACTCTCCATGAATCAATAAAAGTAAGATTTTTCATGACTTTGAGGGTAAATTCTTGTGCTGGGCCTGCTTCCGAAATGTATTTAGCAATATTATAGGCTAACACGCCAAAGATTGCCCTATTTTCAATCCAATAAAAGAGTTTTTTTGCCCCTTCAGTTCCTATTTTCTCGACCATTGAATAACAAGAAAACCCGTCATTCAACTTTTCACGTACGCGAGCCAGTTCTTCGACAAACTGTAACCAGCTCTTCTCTGTGAATTCTCGAAATTGCTGGGCATACAACGAAAATTGTGTAAGCAAAAGCATAATCCTTGCATATGCCGTCTCAGCATCCATATTGTCAAGTACTGACTTTTGCCTAATCAGTTCCTGCACCTGTTCCGGAGTATACTCCTTAATTAGGTCATTCCGAAACCCCATCTCGTTCTTTCTACTCATTTGATGATAACCTCCATATTCTTTTTTTCAATGTTCAAAATGCGTAAAAAACGCCGTACATATATATTATACAGCGTTTTTTAAATTATGTCAATCGTGTCAAAAAGGAGCGTCCCCATCGTAAAATTTACCAAGCTTTATTGTAAAGCATTATAAAGTCTTCTTTTGTTACATCTCTTGGGTTACCTGGTTTACAAGGGTCAACCATTGCTTTATCTGCAAGCATTTCGAAATCTTCTTTCTTAGCTCCTACATCTTTTACTGTTTGTGTAATTCCAACATCATTTGATAAGTTTCTAATACATTCACAAAATGTTTTTATAACTTCTTCTTTTGTAAATTCTGTTGCATCTATATGCATAGCTTCTGTTAATATTTTTCTAAATTCTTCATAGCTTACTTCCCCATTGAATTCCATAACTGTTGGAAGTAATATAGCATTTGCTAATCCATGTGGTGTATCATAAACAGCACCTAATTGGTGAGCCATTGAGTGAACTATTCCTAGACCAACATTTGAAAATGCCATACCAGCTATATATTGTCCTAAGCCCACTTTGTTTATTGCATCTTGATCCTTTTCATTTACTGCTTTTGCTAAATTATCATATATCAATTGTATAGCTTTCATTGAAAACATTTGAGACATTATATTTCTTGATTTTGTTATATATCCTTCAATTGCATGTGTTAATGCGTCCATTCCTGTTGATGAAGCAACTGATTTTGGCATTGATGCCATAAGCTCTGTATCAACTATTGCTATAATTGGAATGTCATGTTCATCTACACAAACCATTTTTATTTCTTTTTCAGGGTCTGTTATAACATAATTAATTGTAACTTCTGCTGCTGTTCCAGCTGTTGTTGGAAGTGCTATAATTGGTAATCCTTTATTTTTTGTATTTGAAGCACCATTTAATGATACAACATCTGATCTATCTGGATTTGCAATTATTATACTTATTCCCTTTGCTGTATCTATGCTTGAACCTCCACCTACTGCAACTATTAAGTCGCATTTTTCACTTTTGCACATTTCTACACCATCTAATACATTTTTAATTGGTGGATTTGGTTTTACATCGTGAAATAACACATAATTTATCTTATTAGCTTCTAATAAATCTGTTATTTTTGTACTAACACCTGCTTTATATAAAGATTCATCAGTTACTACTAATACTTTTTTAAACCCTCTCTTTTTAATTTCTTCTGGAAGAACTTTTCTAGCTCCTTCTCCAAAATATGAAGTTTCATTTAATACAAACTTTTCAATTTCCATACTCTTTCTCCTTTTTTAATTTATTTATTAAAAACTAATATATGTGCGGAAGAATGTATATTAGTTTTTATATAGCAATTAATAAACTGTAACATTTATTTGCAAAAAGCAGTTTCTGAAAGCATTAAACCACCCATATTATTGGCTTCATGCTCTGCTCTACCATATTCGCCAAAAGTAAATGGCATAATAAATGGTACATCTCCAGCTTCTTCTTTAACAAGTTTTGCGACCTCATCTATTCTATCGGCTATGGCTATTTTTCTGCCTCCACAGTGAACTAATAAATAACCTGCTGGATCTGAACTTAATTTTGATTTTAAATTTCTTAATGCTAGTCTTGGTGCATTTACAAGTTCATCTAAGCTAGCTTGCATTTGAATTACTGCAGTATTAACAGCCAAATCATTTCCAACATTTATGCTATAATCACTATTACCTGCCATTGGATGTCTAATTAAAGTTACATTTCCTGTAGGAGTTTTAACTCCAAGTGGCTTCAATATTGAAGCTGTAAGAATTTTATCTCCCATTAAATTTCTAGTTTTAAAGCCTGTCCATTCTGCATATTGTTTAATAGCTGGCATATGATTTATTTCTTTTAATGTTCTTTTGCCTTCTATTTCTGTGATTATTCCTGAATTAACTGTTTCATGATATTTGCCAGTATATTCATTTACAATTTTTTTATTTGTAAAGAAAAATGCTACTGCTACACCTTCTGAAAAGACTTTGTCTCCAGTAAATATTTTCCACTTACCAGATAAGTCATCATCAGCACAGCTTCCGCCAAACATTGGTATATCACCAATTACATCTTGAATACCCTTTGCATATTCTTCTTCTTCTCCTGGATTTGCTATCATAAAAAAATAAGCTGGTGGAAATGTTGTTCCTACACTTTTCATAGCATCAATTGCTACTTGTCTACCTGTTTCTCTTGCTGTAAGCATTTTTGGCGAACCCGCAACCCCAACTGCTGTATCAGGATCACCTATTGCCATAATTCCTACAAAACCATTTTCTGATGTTATGTATCCATCTGGAACTAATATTCCTCCATTTGATGTACACCCTATAATAGGCGCTGTTCCTAATTCTTCTTTTGCGCCTTCCATTAATTTTTGTGTATCATATTTTACTGAACTAAATATAAAAGCAACTTTTGTTTGAATTAAATCAAGTACTGCTTTTTTTGCACTATTTTTTCCTGCCAAAAAAGCATTTTCATCAGTACTCCATGCTACATTAGCTTTCATTCGTTTACCTCCTAAAATTTAATCTAAAGTTTATTATGTTTATTGACTTTTATTTTCAGCCAATTACTTATGTGTTTACTTAATAAATTATTTTAAAACATCTTCCCAGCCATTTGTCATATCATTAACTCTTGTTTCCGTTTGAGTTTTTTGTGTATAATACGAGTTTTGAGCACCTTGCATTGCATTTATCATTCCATTATCATTCAATGACAAATTAACTAAAACAGTGGACAATATCATTAATACAACAATTGTAACCACCAATGACAATAAAGTTATGCCATTTTCATTTGTTTTCATCTTGTTTTGATTCCTTTCATAATTCATCTATGTAAGTAGCATAAGAAGTTGTCATACTTATTTTTATAATACATCTTTTATGCTATTTCCTATAATTTTATTTACATCAACCATTAATTGATTAAATGCAATTTCATAGTCAAAATACTCTTTTATATCTTTATTTTCTATAAGCACATTATACATTTTAGCTAGTTTTTCTTTTTTAGCATCTTCATCTATTGGCTTGTCTTGCATTTTTTGCACTTCCATAAGTTGCACTTCTTTTTTTAATTCTTCAAAATCAATAATCAATTGTCTTTTATTTGCGTCTGCAAAAAGTCTATCTTTTGCTTCTTTTAAAGCTTTGTATTGCTTTGAATTTTTTATTTCTTCTGCTAGCCTATTTGCTGTATCATAAACTTCCATATTATTTTGCCTTTCTTTTTTGTAAAATATTCAAATTTTTACTATTAATATCTTTCAAAATTTGTTCATATTTTTAATGCTTGACTTTATTTAATTGTTATTATTTTACAATCTTATAAAACTATGCATACGCATTTCTTTTTCTGAAAGTTAAAAGATTTCCTAATTCCTTTGCCGGATTTTGAGATCTTTTTGTCTTTTCTGCTTTTTCTTGCACCAATTTTTCTGCTTGTTTTTGTGCTTCTGTTTGACAAATAGCTTGTTCATAAACATAGTGTGTATCTTGAGCTATTTTATTCCAACTGTACATTTCTTTAACTTTTTTAACTGCATTTTTAGATACTGCACTACAAAGTTTTGCGTCAAATAGCAATGTTAAAACTGAATCGGCAATTGAATTTGAATTACCCGCATAACTTTTCATTCCATCTACACCATGCTCAACTATTTCATTTAAGCCTCCTACATCTGATACAACTGTTGGAACTCCTGCAAGCATTGCTTCTAATGCTACTATACCAAATGGTTCATATGTGCTTGGAAATACTGCTATATCAGCACATTTATACATTTTTTGTACCTTTTTAGAGTCACAATAGCCTGCAAAATATACTTTATTTTCTATGCCTAAATTTCTTGTTTCTTGCTTAAGCTCATCCATCATTCCTCCTTTTCCACAAATAACTAGTTTGGCGTCATGATAGTTGCTAAGTATTTTTGGCATTGCTCCTATTAAATTTTGAACACCTTTTTCATAAACAAGTCTTCCTACATATAAAATAATTTTTTCATTATCCATTGCAAATTGTCTTCTAAAATCATAGTCTCTTTCTACTCCAGAGAAATTTGTTAAATTAATTCCATTTGGTATTACATTTATTTTTTCAAATGGTAATCCAAATATTCTTTGAAGTTCGCCTTTCATATAGTTGCTATTAACTATTACTTCTGTTGCTTCATATGTAAGCATCCATTCTGTATCATTTATGTATCTTTGTGTTTCATCATGTATGCCACTGTTTCTACCATTTTCGGTTGCGTGTATTGTTGCTACTACTGGAATATTGTAAGACTCTTTTAATGCTTTGGCTGCATAAGTTACAAGCCAATCGTGTGCGTGAATTACATCAAATTTACCTTCTTTAGAAATAATTTCATTTGCTTTTGAAAGCATATTAAAGTTTAGTTGCATAATCCAATCTATGAAATTATTTGGATTAATCATATAATTGTCTACTCTATAAACCTTTACACCTTTATCATCTTCAACATATGGGGCACTACCGTCCTTATATGTTACAACTGTTACTTCATGACCATCTTTAATTAATCTATGTGACAGGTCGTGAACAACTCTTGCTATTCCTCCTACTATTCTTGGTGGATATTCCCATGTTAGCATTAAAATTTTCATAATACTATGCCCCTTTCATAATTTTCTTTAGTTTTTTAATAAAAAAATTGAAATAAATGTTTAATATTTTTCTACCACATATTGTATACAACTTTTCTACAAAAGTAAATAATAAATGACAAATTTTTTTATATTTTTTTCATTTTTGTATTGATAAAAAATTTGCTTTGTTATATTATATTATGAGTATATTATAACTTTAACTAAGGAGGAAAATAATGCCAAAAAAATCAAAAGAAGAATTAGAAAAAGATATAATAAGTAACAAAAAATCAAGTGAAACAAAGCCTTCTACGGTTAAAGAAAAGGCTACTAAAAAAAGTGCAAGTAAGAAAGCAACTAACGCAACTAGTAAAGTGTCAAAGACAAAGACTGCAGGTAAAACTGCAACTTCAAAAAAGACTTCTGCAACTAAAATTACCAAAGCTACTAAAGCAACTAAAACTAGAGCTGTAAAAAAGACTAAAACTCAAAAAAGAACAATTAGTAGCAAAATTTTAAAGCTTTCTTCAAAGACTTTTACTAAAGCTATAAACAAAGATGAACTACCATTTATTTTAGAATATTATGATTTACCATACAAATATAACAAAACAGTTATAAAAGCCTTAGCCCAAAATCCAAATACACTATTTGTTTACTGGGAAATTTCTGATGAAGATGTTCAAAGCATTAAAGATAAATACGGCGAGAACTTTTTCTATGTAACTAAACCGGTCTTAATAATTCATAATTTGACAAATAAATATTCTTTTGAAGTAGATATAAATGATTTTGCAAATAATTGGTATATTCATGTAAATGATACAAAATGTCAATATGTAGTTGAACTTGGCAGAAGACCAAAAGATGGTGAAACAAATAACTTACCTGACAATTATTTGTATGTGACTTCATCAAATATGATAGAATCACCTAATGACCATGTGCTATTTTATGATTCTGAAGCATATAGAAAAGTTAAATTTAAAAATATACATACTAATAAATACACAACCAAAGTTATTAAACCATTCTTAAAAAATATATACGAATTATACAAATCATTGCATCTTGATAAAGAAAATATAAGCTTTGATTTTAAAAATCCATCATCTCAAAATCCAACATCTACTGTGAAATAAATTTTTAATATGATTTAATATACGTTGCAATCATTTTCGCATTAATGCAAAGAATGTATATTGAAGCTTTATAAGAGGTTAAATATGAAAAATATAAAAGGATACGTAAGTTTTGTTCTTCACGCCCATCTACCTTTTGTACATCATCCTGAAAGTGAAGATTATTTAGAAGAACAATGGTTATATGAAGCAATATCTGAAACATACATTCCACTTATTTTAAGATTTCAAAAATTAGTTGAAGAAGGAGTAGACTTTAGATTTACAATGTCTCTTACTCCTCCTCTTTTAAATATGTTAGATAATAAAATGCTTCAAGAAAGATATATAAAATATTTAAAAAAACATATTGAATTATCTGAAAAAGAAATTGAGAGAACAAAAGATAATCCTAGAATAAATAAACTATCACACTATTATTATGATAGATATTCAAATGATTTACATATATTTAAAGATATTTACAATTGCAATTTAATAAGTGCTTTTAAAAAATTCCAAGACTTAGGAGTATTGGAGATAATTGGTTGTGGTGCAACACATGGCTATTTTCCAATTTTATATGTAAATGAAAAAACAGTTAGAGCACAAATTGCAATAGGAGTTCAAACATATTATAAATATTTTGATAAACCTATTAAAGGTTTTTGGCTTCCCGAATGTGGCTATGTTCCAGAAGCTGATAAATATTTAAAGGAATTTGGAATTGAATATGTTTTGACAGAAACTCATGGTATACTTTATGCAAACCCTACCCCTATTTATGGAACATATGCACCAATTGTTTCACCACAAGGCATAGTCGCATTTGGTCGTGATTTAGAATCATCTAGACAAGTATGGTCATCTATAAATGGTTATCCTGGAGATTTTAATTATAGAGAATTTTATAGAGACATAGGTTATGATGCACCATATGATTATATAAAGCCATATATAGCTTCAAATGGAGTTAGAGTTTCCACTGGTATACGTTATCATAGGATAACAGGTAAAACTGAAAATAAAGATATATATGACTTACAGTGGGCACAAGATTCAGTAAATAATAACGCTGGACATTTCTTTGATTGTAGAAATGCTCAAATAAATTATTTGTCCGAACATATGGATAAACCACCAATTATTGTTTGCCCATATGATGCTGAACTCTATGGTCACTGGTGGTATGAAGGTCCAGACTTTTTATATACCTTAGCTAAAAAGATATATTATGATGATTGCAATTTTAAATTAATTACACCTAGTGAATATATAGATAAATATCCAGAAATACAAGAATGTACACCTTGTCGTTCTAGTTGGGGTGCAAAAGGTTATTCAGAAGTATGGCTTAACCCAACAAATGATTATGTTCATAAACATTTGCATACAGCTGGTGACAGAATGTGTAAATTAGCAAAAATGTTTCCAAATGAATCTAAAAGCTCTAAAAAAAGAAGAATACTTAATCAATGTGCAAGAGAATTGGTACTTGCCCAAAGTAGTGACTGGTTATTTATAATAACAAATGGAACAATGGTTGACTATGCTAAAAAAAGAATAAAAGACCATATTGGTCGATTTACTAAAATGTACAATAGCTTAGTTAATAACGAAGAATTAGACGAAAAATTTTTAAAAGACATAGAAGCCAAAGATTGCATATTTCCTGAAATAGATTACATGATTTATTATTAATTTTTCCTATACAATAAAAAATTTTACAAAAAGGATAGTCCTTTTTGTAAAATTCTATTTTAATTCTTTTCTATCTAAAGATATTTCTTTTAACACTTTTTCTAATCTCTTTTCTAAATCAGCTAATATATTATCAGCATATTCCTTTGCTCCTTGAGTAATTTGTCTAGAATTCTCATTTGCAGCTTCCATTATTTGATTCTTTTGTTCATAAGCTTTTTTAGTTATTTCATGTTCATCTATCATTGAAATTATTCTATTTTCTGCTTCCTTTACAACATCGTCAGCCTCTTTTTTGGCTTCTTCTAATATTCTTTCTCTCTCTTCCCTAACCCATTTTGCCTGTTTTAAATCTTCTGGTAATTTAAGTCTAATCTCTTTTATAACATCTAAAATTTCTTCCTGCTCAACTATTATTTTATTTGTAAATGGCATTTTTTTAGAGTTTTCTATTATTTCTTCTAAATTTTCTAATAATGTAAATATCTCCATATTCAATTCCTCTTTCTTTTAGCAAATCACTTTACTAGGTAGTTTTTTTATGCTAGCTATGAATAGCAAAATTAGTTAGTTTTAATAAATATCAAATTTGCTCTTCCATATTTTCTATTATCTATTATCTCTAAGTTTTCTATCTTTTGTAATTCTTCTATATCTCTGTTTAATTCATCTGTTTCGATTATTATTATACTATTATTTGTCAATAGTTTATTTTTTTGTAGTTCTTTTATAGATTTTACTGCTAAATCAAGTTTATATGGTGGATCTAGAAAAACTATTGAAAGTGGTTCCTTTATTTTTTTTATTGCAATAATGTAATCTTCATTATATATAACTGACTTTTCTATTAATCTTGTTTTTTCTAAATTCTCTTTAATTATTTTAATTGCTTCTTTATTGATATCACAAAAATATGCTCTTTTTGCACCTCTGCTTAATGCTTCTATACCTAAAGCTCCACTTCCTGCAAATAAATCTAATACAATAGCATTTTTAATATAATTTTGTAAAATGTTAAATAAAGCTTCTTTTACTCTATCTAATGTTGGACGTGTTGACATACTATCAATAGACTTTATTTTTGTACCTCTAGCTATTCCACTTATAACTCTCATAATACTATTTTAACTTTAAATCCCTTCTTGTCAATAGACTTAATAAAATTGTAATATTCCTTTAACATCAATGTAATACAGTTATTTTAGCATAAATTTACAGTAAAATAAAGGGATATACGCTAAATTATTGCATATATCCTCTTTTTTTATTACAATTTTGTAATTTATTTATCTTTATTAAAACTTGCTCTTATATAATAAATATACGTTTAATTATATCTTTTAAATTTACAATAAATTATTAATCATCTTTATTTACTTCTTTTAAAAGTTCTAATTGAGATATAAGTAAAGATTCCATTTTTGCTTTATATACATCAAATTGTTTATTAATGTCTTCTAATTCTTTTCTTTTTTCAGCTACTTGCATATCTAAATTTTCTGTACGTTCTTTTGCTTTATTTTCAGCTTCTCTAATTATTTGTTCAGCTTGCTTTTGAGCAGCATTTTTAACTTCATCAGCAGCTGATTGAGCCATAAGTAAAGTATTTTGCAATGTTGATTCGATCTGATTGTAATGCTCAACTTTCATTTTTAAATCTTGTAATTCTTTATCATTTTCATTTACTTTTTTGTAAATAGCTGAATAATCCTTTGTTAATTCATCTAAAAAATCATCAACCTCTTCTGGATCATATCCGTTAAGAGTCTTTTTAGAAAATCTTTTATTTTCTATGTCTAAAGGTGTAATCATATTATTCCCCCATATATTTAATTATTGGCATTACTCTTAAGCCAAGATACAGGTAATTTGCTCTTGGTTTCTTCTCTTGTTTCTGATGTTATATCATAATTATAAGGTGCTACTAAAAATATAGAGCTTGATATTTTTTGCATATGACCATCTAATGCATGTGCAGCTCCGCTAACAACATCTATAATTCTTCTAGCAATATCTTTATTTACATATTCTAAATTAATTATAATTGATTTTTTTTCTTTTAATAAGTCACATATATCTTCAGATTGTTCAAAAGATGTTGGTTGCATTATTACCATTCTTACTTGCTGAGCCATATTGACAACTTTACCACTTTTTCTACCAAATAGTCCTTTTGGCTCTTCTAATTCTTCCTCTTCGTATGTATCATTTACATCTTCGAATTCTTCTTCTTCAGCCTCTTCCGCTCCCATACCGAAAATATTCATAAACTTATTTAAAACTGCGTTTGACATTTATAAACAACCTCCTAAATTTCTCATTCGTATTTACGACTATACTTAGTATCTAACTTTTTTTGGATAAAGTCAATAGTTTTTGTAATATGTAATCATTATTTAATGTTTTTGTAATATTATTGTAATATTATGTAGCATTATTTATTTGATTTTCTGATGGTTTTAATAATAATTCATCATATAAAATTATTGAAGTTGACACATCTTCACTTAAATTTAATTCCTCAATTTCCGATGTGCTATAATTCGTAACAATAGAGTAGTTTTCTGTCGCTTTTTGTACTTTAACTAATACCTTATCTAGATATCCTGCTCTTGTTCTTATTACATAGTTTAACCCATCTTGCTCAAAAATGCACGTATTTGGTACTTTAAAACCTTTTTCATCCCACCAAATTATATCTATTGAAACCTTTCTATAGCTTAAAAGTTCTTCTATTCCTTCTGTAAAACTAAAGATAATTGTAACTTCATTATCATTTTCTCTTGTAATATATTCTACTTTAGCATCTACCTCGTTTAAACTTGGTAATGCCAATTTAACACTATCTCCTATTTTTGCTTGATTTGCCTCATTGCTTTTAGAAGTGCATGCTATGTAGCAAATAAAATTATTGACTATTTTTCCTGCTTCATTACTAGATGAAATAATTTGTCCTGTTTTTAGATTTAAATTTTGCAAAAATTCCTTATTAATTTTAGAAAAGTCACTTGTGTTCAATGTTTCTTCTAATCCATCTATTCTATATGAAACCATTCCGCTTCTAGTCGCATTAATATATTCTGCTCCTGAATTAAGCTCATTTTCATATGTACTTCTTTCATCTATAAGTTTTTTTAAATATGATCCTGTTGGGCTTAATTCTCCTGCTATTTTAGCTTTTTTGGTTACCTTTTCTGATATACTTTTTTTGTATTCTTTTATTTTTTGAATATCATTTGAATTAGTAACTTGTTCTAAAGTACTTTCTATTTGTGTATCTAATAATCTTGTATCTTGGGATGGTAAACTGTCTTCATTTTTTTCCATAGCTTCTTGTATTTTTAGATCTAAATCCGCTATCTTATTTTTTAAATCATCTTCTCCTGCTGAGTAATACCTAAAAACAGGATCTCCACTAGCAACTTTTGAACCTTCAGATTTTATTTCCACCATACCATTTTTATAGTTTTCTCCCTTAATAACAGTTTCATCTCTGATTATATAAGCATCCACTGTCTCTTCTTGTGATATTCTACCTTCATTTACTAAAACAGAATCTGTTGGATTTTTAATTAAATGATATACTGAAGCTATTAAATATACACATACAGCTAATACTAAGACTATAATTATAGCTAGCTTTCTTTTGTTTACTTTTCTTTTAATTTTTATATTTTGATCATTCTTAGTGATTTTCTTCACGCTTCCTCCAAATATTTTTTTATTATTATATTTACATTATCATTATTAAAAGCATCTAGCCACATTGCATTTTTATAAGATTTAAACCATGTTATTTGTCTTTTTGCATACCTTCTTGTTTCTAGTTTTATTTTTTCAATCATCTCTTCTTTTGTTAACTTTTTATTTAAATATTCTACTACTTCTTTATATCCTAAGCCTTGCATAGCTGTAGGAAATTTTTTATATTTTCTCATTAAGTTTTGCACTTCTTCAATCAAGCCATCTTTAATCATTAAATCTACTCTTTTGTTTATCCTATCATAAAGCTTTTTCCTTTCCATATTAAGTACAAAAACTATATAGTTATATTTTGGTCCATTTTTTCTTGATTCTTCTTCTAATTCAGTTTTTGTTTTACCAGTAGAATGATATATTTCCAATATTCTAAGTATTCGTTTTTTATCATTTGGACTAATTTTTTGTATAGCTTTTTCATCTATTGCTTTTGCTTCATTATACAAATTTTCTAAGCCTTCACAACTGGCTCTTTCTTCAAGCATTTTTCTATAATCTAAGTCTGTTTCAATTTCAGGGTAATCAATACCATAAATTAAAGAATTTAAGTATAACCCTGTTCCTCCTACTATAATTGGAGTTTTACCTTTTTTAATAATTTGTTCTATTGTATTTTCTGCATCTTTTTTATATTCTGCAACGCTATATCTTTCATTTGGATATACAAAATCTACTAAATGATGTACTGCCTCTTCTCTTTCTTCTTTTGTTGGTTTGGCAGTTCCAATTGTCATATCTTTATATATTTGCATAGAATCACATGAAATTATTTCTCCGTTTAATTGTTTTGCAACTTTTATTCCTAGACTTGTTTTTCCAGATGCAGTTGGTCCACAAATTACTATTACCTTTTCTCTATTCATTATTACTCCATTTTCTTTAACTTACTATCTTTTTATTAAATTTTTGTCCTTTATTAATTTAGTAGATCAACATATTACTTTTATTCTACTACATTAGCTTTATTTGCATTATTTACAAATTCACTTATACCCTGTTGTATATCTCGAATATACATAAATTCAAATACTAAAACTATTATACTAATAACTAAGCATATTATCATTCTTCTTTTAAATTTACCTTCTTTTATATCACCTTGTTGCAATTTTTTAAAATTTAGCATTATAGGTAACTCCATTGCAATTATATTTATTGGTAAAAATGTAAACAATATTAATTGCCTAGATGAATTTGCAACTGTTTCATCTGCTCCCGCTGAGCTAATTCCATATACTATAAATAGTATAACATACATAACTATTTCGCCTATAACTACTAATATTATTTTATTTTTCAACTCTATATTGCTAAGTGATTTAAAAATTACAATAATTGATGCTAAATTCATTATTACTATAAATACTATTATTGCTGTTTCCATTTTTTCAAAAGCCCTTTCTTTTGTTATTCTTTTATATGGCAATTTTAAATATGTACATTTAAAAATTATTTTTAGAAATTTTCTTTTTGATATAGAATGCTATCTCCTAGAAAATTTCTTTTCAATATCTGTTTTAGACATCTTTATAACTGTTGGCCTTCCATGAGGACAAGTAAATGGATTTGGCAATCTTAGTAGTTGATTCATTAGGCTATCTACTTCTTCTTTTGAAAGAGCCATATGTGCTTTTACTGCTGCTTTGCATGCTACTGTTGCCAAAAACTTATCTTCTATTTCTTGTTTTGCTGTTCTTGCTACTGTATTTATTTCATCCAAAGTTTCTAAAAACAATTCCTGTGTATCAAAGTCCAAGCAAAACTCTGGAACTCCTGTTAATTTTACTGTATTGTCTCCAAATTCTTCAACTGCAAAACCTGCTTTATTAAACAACTCTTTATTGTCTTTAAATATTCCCATTTCTCTTGTGCTAAGTTTTATTATATCTGGCAAAAGCATTAATTGACAATCTTTATTTTCATCATTATAATAGTTAGCTTTTACTTTCTCATACATAATTCTTTCATGAGCAGCGTGTTGGTCTAATATGTATAAATCATCTCCCATAGTTAAAATTATATATGTTTTAAATGCTATTCCAATAAATTTGTATTGAGGATTATTGTCTATGCCTTCTTTTTCAAACATTGAAATTTCTTCACCAGTTATAGGCGATATTGGAGAATTTTGTTCTTCTTTTGCTTGTTTTTCGTCATATTCTTTCTTTGCTTCTGCTATATCTCTTCCGAATAATCTTTTATACATTTCTTCAAAAGTTTCTTCATTTTTGTCATTTTCTTTACCTTGATTTGAATTATTTTCATCTTGATTATTTTTTAGGTTTTCATTAGTTCTGTCAACTATATTAGTACCATTATCCAATTTATAGGCTTCACTTGTTTCTTGTAAACCTTCATTTTTTGGTGCTTCACTTGTTGGCTCATCATTTTTATTCAAAAGTGCCTTTGTCATATCAGCTAGCTTTATTCCAATTTCTTCCGGTGTTTTTGTTTGAGTAAGTTCATCGATAAATTTTCTTCTTGTTTCAGCATCTAATCCACTCATTGTGCTTTTAAATTCTTTAAATTCAGGTATATTAGTTTTATTTTCTTTTTCATTATTTTTGCCTATTTTTATATCATTTGATACAGCTACTTTATCTTTTACTTCATCAGCCTCAATTTTTGTACTAAATAAGTTTGAATTAGCATTTGCATTAATACTTTTTAATATATCATTTGGAGTTGTATCTTTATAATCTTTTTCTGGAGATGGGACCAAATCAAATTTTAATAATGATTGTTTTATGCTATTATATATAGCTTTGAATATTTTGCCATCTTCTTGGAATCTAACCTCCAATTTTGTTGGATGTACATTTACATCTACCTTTTTTGGATCCATATCAATATTTAATACTAAGAATGCATGTTTTCCTATTGTTACCAAGCCTTTAAAAGCTTGTTCTGCCGCACTTGTTAAAGTTTTATCTTTTATAAATCTTTTATTTACAAAAAATAATTGATTAGACCTATTTGAACGAGCAATAGCTGGTTTTCCAATAACTCCAGTAACTTTCATATCTTCGTAATCATAGTCTACAGGCAATAAGTTTTGAGCAATTTCTTTTCCATAAATGCTGTAAATAACATCTTCTAATTTGCCACTACCTGTTGTTTGAATAGAAATTTTTCCAGTATTAATTAATTTTATTGAAACATTGGAATTAGCTAATGCAATTCTTGTTATAGTGTCTTCTATGTAACCTGATTCAGTAAAATCCTTTTTTAAAAATTTGTATCTAACTGGGGTATTATAAAACAGTTCTTTTACTGTAATAGTAGTTCCCTTTTGACAGCCTTCTTCATGTTTATCTATTATATCTCCGCCCTGGATTTCGATTTTATATCCTATATCATTTTGTTCTGTTCTTGATACTAATTCAACCTTAGCAATGGCTGCAATACTAGCCAAAGCCTCACCTCTAAATCCCATAGACTTTACTGTGTCTAAGTCATCCGCTTTACGTATTTTACTTGTAGCATGTCTTTCAAAAGCAATTTCCATATCATCTGGCATAATTCCACTACCATCATCTGTAATTCTAATATAGGAAATTCCCCCATTTTTTATTTCAACAGTTATATTTTTAGCTCCAGCATCTATTGAGTTTTCAACTAGTTCTTTTACTACAGAAGCAGGTCTTTCAATAACTTCACCAGCTGCTATTTGATTAATTGTTAAGTCATCTAGTAATACAATTTTTCCCATTTAATATTTCATCCTTTCCATTATCTTAAGTTTTAATTATTTATAAACTTATTTTTCTCTTCTTTGTGACTGCATTATATCATAAAAGAAAAAAATATACTATATTTTTTAAAAATTTACTTATCAATAACATATATTGGTCTTTTAATTAAAACTATAGTAAATGGTAACCAATTTATATAAATCCGAATAGTATATATTATACAAAAGAAGTCGAATTCTTTATGAGGGAGGTATAGTATGAGAGGTTGTAACGGAGATATGTTATGGTTCATAATATTAATCTTATTACTTTGCTGCAACTGCGGTGGAAATAACTGCGGATGTGGATGCGGAAATGACAACAATTGTGGTTGCTAGTATTTTACAATTTGAAATGCATTTTAAAAAGTAAAAACTACTCATAAAGTAGTTAAAAGAAAGGAGGATGCTAAAATGCCAGATAAATGCGGATGTGGTTTTTTCGGAAAAGATAATGACTGCTGTTTCATAATTATATTATTAATATTAATATGCTGCTGCTGTGGTGGAAATAATAGAGGTTGCTGCTAATAAGTACTAACTACTTTTAGTTCATAATTTATTAATCTTCAAACACGCAAAAAACTAGCCAACAGAAATTTTAAATATCTGTTGGCTAGTTTTAATTTTTAAATATTTCAAAGTTATTAATAGAAATAGTTTTTTGGTTGGGCTGGCTAGATTCGAACTAGCGCATGCATGAGTCAAAGTCATGTGCCTTACCGCTTGGCTACAGCCCAATGTTTATATAAATGGGGTGGAATATGGGACTCGAACCCATGGTCTCCAGTGCCACAAACTGGCGCGTTAACCAACTACGCTAAATCCACCATTTGTAATTACAACACTATATATTCTACCCCATTTTTTTGATATTGTCAACCATTTTAAATAATTTATTCTTAAAAATTGGTCACATATTTACAATTATAAATTTATCTATAATATTACTACTCTGCCTCTCTTGCCCATATTACCAATCTGTATCTTGAGTCATCAGTACATGTAGATAATGAAATTTCTCTTTTTCCAGCTGTATCTCTAGTAATATAATCAGAATCCTCAGAAGATGTGTTATATATATTATATATTGTATATTCTATTCTAGTACCTTCTGTGTCTGTTATATATATTTCATCTCCATTTTCCAATTCATCATTTCTTGAAAAGAATGTTCTATTTCTATAATTATGTCCTACAATAATAGTATTACCTACCTGATTTAATCCAGGTCCCATAAGTACTCCTATAGATTGCTCTAATGAATTTCTTGTTGCTCTTTCTAAGACAGGTAAGTCTAAATCTATTTTAGGAATTTCCATTCTTCCAACAACAGTAAAACCTTTATATGTTACCACATCATTGCTTGTACTATTGCCAGAAGGAGTGTTTGAGACCCCATTATCAATAGCCACAAAATTGATTGGATCACTTCCTGAAAATTCATTTTGATTTGTTGTTGTATTAATTATTGTTTTATTAAATTCTTCTAAAGCTGTATCTATATCTCTTTCTTGGAAGTATCTTTTATATGTTTGATATCCCCAGAAGCCTAATAGAGCAAATATAATTATTACTACTATTACTAAAACTACAGTTAGTACTTTATTATATTTTGAATTTACCATATTTCATCCTTTCTTTACTAGACTAATCAATATTTATTATAACATATTTTTTGTAATTAATCTAGTCCTTTTCTTAAGTTTTATGTAATAATTTTTACAATTGTAACTCTATCTAGTAGGTAATTTTTCTCCACCCATTACATGAAAATGTAAATGTTTTACAGCTTGACCACCGTCTTCTCCTACATTTGATGTTACTCTAAATCCAGTTTTATCTATACCAACAATTTCTGCCACTTTATTTATTGTTTCAAATATATGAAATAATAATTCTTTGTGATCTTCTTTTAAATCCTGTAAACTCTGAATATGAACTTTTGGTATTACTAGTACATGAACTTTAGTAATTGGATTTATATCATAAAATGCTAAAACTTCATCATCTTCATACACTTTTTTTGAAGGAATTTCACCTTTTATTATTTTACAAAATACACAATCTTCCATTAATCATATTCTCCCTTTCTTTTTTATTAATTTGACAATAATTGCGTTTTTTCAATATTTAACATCATTCCAATACTGCTTTAATCCTTCTCACTCCTTGCGAACTAGCTTCCTCTTTAGTAATTTTGAAATGTCCAAGCTCACCTGTATGCTTTACGTGAGGTCCACCACATAATTCTTTTGAAACATTTCCTATTGTATAAACAGTAACTTCATCAGGATATTTTTCTATAAACATACATTCAGCTCCTGATTTTAAAGCATCTTCTTTTTTCATTGTTTCTACTGTAACAGGTAAATCTTCTTTAATCCATTCGTTTACTAAATCTTCAGTAGCTTGCTTTTCTTCTGGTGTAAGTTTGTGGTCACAGTTAAAATCAAATCTCATTCTTTCTGTTGTAATGTTAGATCCTCTTTGATGTGAATTTGGCCCAATAATTTTTTTAAGTGCTGCATTTAAAAGGTGTGTTGCTGTATGGTAAGCTATTGTTCTTTCATTTTGCTCTGCTAAGCCCCCTTTAAACTTTTGGTCACTACCCATTCTTGATTTTTCTTGATGCTCTTTAAACAATTTATCCACTTCACTTAAATCAACTTCAAATCCATTTTCTGTTGCTAAATCTTTTGTAACTTCTGGTGGGAATCCATATGTTTCATATAAGTTAAATATTGTCTTTCCATCTATTTTGTTTATTCCTTGATTTTTTAATCTATTTATGACCTTATTAAATTCTCTTTCACCATTATTTAAAGTTTTCATAAACTTGTCTTTTTCAGCAACAATTACGTCTTTTATTTCTTGCTTATGTTCTTGTAGCTCTGGATACATTTCCTTTAATGTTTCTATATTTAATTCAATCAAGTTTGGTAATTCGTTTAAATCAATTTGTAATTTGTTTAAATGTCTTGTCATTCTACGAATTAGTCTTCTTAAAATATAGCCTCTATCTAAGTTTGAAGGTCTTCCACCATCACAAATAATCATCATACTTGCACGCATGTGCTCTGCTACAATTCTTCTGCTAGCTATATCATCATTTTTTGCTAAGCTTTGCAATCTTTCCATTACTGGACTAAAAAGTTCAGTATCAAATGGAGTTTGCTTTCCTTGTAAAAGCATAGCCATTCTTTCTAATCCTAGTCCTGTATCAACATTTTTTTGTTCTAGTTTTGTATATTTTCCATCTTTTTTGTAATATTCCATGAAAACATTATTCCATATTTCCACATATTTTCCACAATCACAAGATGGCTGACAATTCTCTGAACACTTTGGTTTGCCTGTATCATAAAACATTTCCGTATCTGGTCCACAAGGTCCTTCTTCACCTGCTATCCACCAGTTATCATCTTTTCCATAATAATATATTCTTTCTTTTGGAATACCTGCTTTTTCCCAGCAAGAAGCAGTAAGCTCATCTCTTGGGCAGTCTTCATCTCCCGCAAAGCAAGTAACAGATATTTTTTCGGCTGGAATGCCAAGTTCCTTTGTAAGAAATTCATAACTCATTTGAATTGATTCTTCTTTAAAATAATCTCCCAATGACCAGTTACCAAGCATTTCAAAATATGTTAAATGTCTATTATCTCCAACTTCATCAATATCATTTGTACGCAAACATTTTTGATAGTCTGTTAGTCTTTTTCCTTCTGGATGTTTTTCACCTAAAAGATAAGGTACTAATGGTTGCATACCAGCAGTTGTAAATAATACTGATGGATCATTTTCTGGTATCAATGGACTACTAGGAATAACCTTGTGTCCATGGTTTTCGAAAAATTTTAAGTATTTATTTCTAATATCTATTGCTTTCATTTTAAGTTTGTCCTTTCTTGATTTTGCATTATGTTAAATTGGTTTCACTTAACTAATTTTAACAATTTTTTAATAACTATATTTTCTCTTTTTAATACTTATATTTTAGCATTTTATTACATTTTGTCAATTGTTTTGTTATAATTTACTGTTCCGCGAAGTGAAATATGAAAGAATGTATATTGAAGTTTAAGTAAATTATTTAAGCTGTGAATTGTAACCTTTAAACAATGCTCAAATTTCCATACAATTCTTCATTTTTATTTTCTTCAATTTGAACATTCAAAATTTTATTCACAATTTTGCTTTCATCTGTTAAATCGCCTTTTGCATTGACCATAATATAATTTGCAGTATGACCTTTGAAATATCCATTTTTGTACTCTTCAAATAAAATTTTAACATTTTTTCCAATATAACTTTCATTATATTTATTTTGATTTTTATTTGAAAGTTCTATAAGTCTTTTGCTTCTCTCCTCTTTTATTTTGCCATCAACTTGATTTTTCATCTTTATAGCTACTGTTCCCTTTTTAGGAGAATATTTAAAGATATGCATTTTATAGAATTTTATTTTTTTTAGAAATTCATAAGTTTTTTCAAAGTCTTCATCTGTCTCGTTTGGAAATCCTACAATAATGTCAGTTGTAAGTGCTACCTCAGGATACACTTTTCTAAGCAGATTTGCTGAGTTTTCAAACTCTTCTGTTGTATATCTTCTATTCATATCTTTTAAAGTTTTATCACATCCACTTTGAAGTGATAAGTGAAAATGTGGACAAATCTTTTTTAATTTGTTTAGTCTTGCCACAAAATCTTCTGTAATAAGTTTTGGTTCTAGTGAACCTAATCTTATTCGTTCAATGCCTTTTACTTTGTTTATTTGTTCTAGTAATTCAATTAATCTAAAACCACCTGTATGCAAGTCATCTTTTGGGTCAAATGGCTTAAAATCTTGGTTGTATCCAAAAGTTTCTCTATACTTTTCAGCATCTTCCATACTAAAATCTTTTCCAAAAGAAGCTAAATGTATACCTGTAATTACAACTTCTTTTATGCCCTCTCCAGCAATCTGCACTATTTCTCTTAAAATACTTTCAGGGTTTCTACTTCTTACTTTTCCTCTAGCATAAGGAATAATGCAATATGAGCAAAATCTGTCGCAACCATCTTGCACCTTTACAACTGCTCTGTTAAGCTCTGTGTAAGTTATAGTGCCAAAGTCTAGGTAGTTATTTTGATGCATTACATCACTGACTTGAACTTTAATATTTGAATTATTTTTCAAATTATCTTTTTCTGTTATATTTTCACTATTTATCGCTCTATTATTTTGAGCATCATTATCAATATGTTTCTCGTTTAGATACTCTTCCACTATTTTAACAATATTAGTCTTTTCGTTTATGCCAATTACAATGTCTACTTCTGGCATTTTTTCTATCTCTTCTTTAGATGTTTGTGCATAACATCCACACACAACAATAATAGCCTTTGGATTTAACTCCTTGGCTCTTCTTATCATCTGCCTTGATTTTCTCTCAGCAATATTAGTTACGCTACATGTGTTTATAACATATATATCTGCCACATTTTCACTTAATTCATAACCATATGTCATAAACTGCTGTTCCATAGCTTCTGTTTCGTATGTATTTACTTTACAACCTAATGTATAAAACTTAACTTTCATAATGGCTATATTATAACATTGTTATGTTAATTAAGCAAGAGTTTTTTACGTTTAAACAGGATAAAGACATGAAAAGTTTTTTTCATCGTCTGTATCCATTATAATTACTTGGTTAAGAGATAATTATTGTCTTAAAATTACGTAGTATTTTAAAGATTTCAATTGTTTCTTTTTCTACATTTCTTGATATATCTTTTCTTATTCTTTTTAAACTTTTATTTTTTATCTTTTTTCTTCTACTTTTTTTAGATATTACTGCTTTTACATTCTCTTTTTGTGTATTCAATGCATCCCATGTGCATATTACTCCTTTTAAATCTAACCTTTTTATTATTTCTGGTATTCCTGTTATTTCATTTGTTTTTTCTTCTATTAGTTCTTGCTCTATGCACATATTTAATTTGTCTGAATATACATTTAAAACATTTAATGGCTTTACTTCTTCTGTTATATTTGCTTTCTTTCTTGCACTTCCTTGGTCAACTTTTCCATCAAATGAAAATATGTCTTTAAATGTTTTATCTTCCATAAATTGTATTTCTTTTATGAAGTCAACAAATATTTTATTTAATTCTTGGCTATCTATTATACCTATTACTCTTTCATAAGTTTTAGCAGATGGAATTCCTCCTGTTAGTTTTAGAAATGTTTTTAAAAATTTCTTTTCGTCTTTAGCATAATCTTCTATTTCCTCCCATTCATTACAATCTGCTAAAACTGCTAATATTACTACAACAACTATATCCCAAATTTTATATGTGATTTTGCCTTTTTGTCTCTCATCTTTTAACATCATCGACTTTTCCTTTAATTCTTTTAATTTACTTTTTTCTATTTCTTTTATATTCATTATCTTTTGCTCCATTTCGATGATATTATACCGTATTTTTTGATATTTGACTACTACTTTTTATTGATTTTTAAACATTTATTAGACTTTCTAAAATTTTTTCATGTCTTTATCCTGATGATTTAGGAAAAAATAATTTAAAAAATATTTATAATGTAGATTTATAAAGGAAACTGTGAGAAATAATAAAAACGGATAAAGACTAAATATTCTTTATCCAATGTTACAAAATAATTTTAATAAAATTAATAATACTGCTCCTGGTATGCCCAATATTCCAATAATTATAGCATTAATTAAATTTAATCCTATATGAAATTCAAAAGATGTGCCTATTGTATTAATAATAAAAATAGCTAAAGCCCCTAAACTTGTATTAAGAACAAACTTAAAGATCTTTTTCATTGGCAATAAAAATATTTTTCCAAATATGAGTAAAAAAACTATGCAAATAACAACAGAAATTAAAACATTTGTATTCATTTAATTTTTTCGTATGACTATGTATTAAAATTGATTACATACCATACTTTCCTCCATATATTACTTAGAACTTTAATGTTCTTTTTAAATATATGTTGGACAAATTATTTTATGATACTTTGTTGTTAATTTGCATTATTATTTTGCCTACTTTTTATCACGGTAAAAAGCTATTTGCTCATTTTGCTATGCCAATTTTTCCACCTCTATTCCCTTTTCTTTAGCTAATTTTATTAAGCTATCTAATTGAGCTTGCATTGATTTAATCTTATAAACATAATAGTCAATTAATTCATTTGTGTTAGCAAATTCAAAATTTTTATTTGCATTAGTGAGCTCTGCCTTTGTATGAAATATGTTTCTTAAAATATCTTTTTTTTCTTGCTCTGGTGTCATTTCTATCAAATATCTATCTCTCAAATACCTTTCTTCCATAATTCTAGTTTATTATTCTCCTTCCTCTAAATTATATTTCTATGCTGTAAAAGGTTATATTTTCTCTTTTAATTATATTCACATTAAATAACAATTATGCATAAATTTGCTAAAAGTTTTACGATCCTTTTCGTAAAAAAATTCCAAAACTTATTGTAAAAATGCATATTTGATGATAAAACCTGAATTTGACAGTAAAAATGAATAAAAAATCCCTGTATAATACTAGTATCAGT